>NZ_JBHYMQ010000061.1:0-51900 GCF_042742985.1 Streptomyces sp. NPDC058864
TACGTCACCCTCAGCCCGAGCCGGATCGGCGACATCGCCCGCGCCGCCCTCGTCCTCAACGGAACCTGGAAATGATCACCGCTGAGAAAACGTCAGTGCCCTGACGGGGTACGAAGTTGTTCCTCGCGCGCGCTTACCGGCTCTCCCTGGATCCCAGGCCGAGGGGTGGATCGGCCTGCGGAGGTGGATCGACGGCTGGAACAAAATCCCCAGATCCTTCGTCTTGACCAAGGCCGCCGACGAAATCCTCAAGTCCCTCGCCGAATACCTCGGCAAATTCGCGCTTCCGCCTGCCAAACCAGGTAGAGAGTCACGGGCCGAGATCGTTGCTGCCGCATTCAGCCCGCAGCGCTGAGATGTCCGCCGGCCATCAGCCGGGCCCGCAGTTTCCTACGGGCGTCGAACATCGTCTTGTAAAGCGCGTTGCGGTTCGTCTTCAGCTCACTGGCCAGCGTTTCCAGGGGAACCCCGTTGATGACGGCGGTGAAGACACGCCGCTGGCGGGCGGTCAGTGCTGTCTCGACCGCGTCCCGCGTGGCTTCGACCAGCTCTCTCGCCTGACAGTGGCCTGCTGGGTCGATACCGGAGCGGTCGGACACTTGCGCCAATTCGTCAAAGTCCAGCCGGGTGCTTGAAACACGCCAGAAGTGGCGGCCCAGCACGTTGGAAACTTCGAGTACGACGAATCGGAATGCCCATGTGGTGAACCTGGCTTCGCCTCGAAATTGCTGAATTTTTTTCGTAATTCTCATCAGTGCGTCGGCTGCCGCCTGGTAGGCGAGATCGTTCAGCTCGGGACCGCCAATTCGGTATCGGGGTCCCCGGCGCAACATTTCGTCCATGGCGATCCGCACCAGCAGTTCGTGAAGCCGCGTGCAGGCCTGTTCGTACTGCGGCCCGCGACCGCCCTCAAGCGCGTCCACCCATGCGGCGGATTCCGGGTCGAGTTGCCCTCGGCTCGTGGCGAGTCCTGCTGCCGGGGTGCTGCCGCTCGTTCCGGCTTGTGCGTCCGGAGCAGGGTGGCACGATTTTTCAATGCCTGCACAGTGCATGGTCCTCAGTCCCCAGGTCCTCTTGTGCGGACAAGCCAATCACGTGACCATCTACGGGCCGTCTACGCGAAATCGCTGTTTTCTCTCTCGCCACGCCCGTATCCCAAGAACTTAAGGACGGGTTACGGTGCATTTCGACGAGCGGCTCGCGCGCAGCGTGGGACGCGTTTTCCCGTACTGTCGCGACTGGCTACAACCGTGGAGGCCTTCGACCCTCCGGGCCGGTTGCGGGCGGTCACGCTGCGCGCAGCGGGCGTGTGCGGCAATAGGCGGCAGCCGAGTTGCCGGCGCTGCCTGGAGATGCATGACATCACGGCGCCCACATTGTCCCCATCGCTTCCGCGATCTCGCGGTGAAAGTGACCCTCGGAAATGGTGTGGGCGATGCGCCGCTCACGCAGCCAGGTGCGGATGGCCGGCCTTCTACAGCTCTGTTGCCGGTGACGTGCGAGGGCAGGATCCGGGGCCGACCTGGTCCGATCCGGGGCACGCGGATGGCGTGCATGACGGCGGTGGCCTGGGGGCAGTCGTTGGCGTTGCCGCCGGTGATCGTGAAGCCGAGGGGTCGGCCCAGGCCGTCGCACGCCAGGTGGATTTTGCTGGTCAGGCTGCCCCTCGGGCGTCCGAGTCCCGGGCTGCGGAGCCCACTTTTCGGGTCCCGGCGGCCTGCTGGTGGGCCTCGACCGACGCCATCCAGTCGACGGCACCGGCGACATCCGCCGTCGCCTGGAGGGCTCTCAGCATCCGATCGAAGGTGCCGTCGGCCGCCCACCGACGGAACCGCGTGTGCAAGGGGGCCCAGGACCGGTATCGCTCGGGCGCATCCCGACAGGCGGACCCGGTCCGGAACGTCCACACGATCCCGTTCAGGATCATCCGGTCGTCCCGCCGCTTCCGCCTCGACTCAGCGTGGGGCAGCAGCGGCCGCACGAACTCCCGCTCGGCATCGGACCGTTCATGGCTACGCATGACCCAACCATGATCTACCAGGCACTATCGTTCGACGGCACGTTCCAGCTGGACCAGCAGTCACTCAGGAGCCCCTGGGGAGTCGGGCACCACGTGGACGGCCGCCTCCTCGGCGGAGGCGGCACCGTTGTCGATGCCCACGTCCCGCGCCCAGTAGTCGTCGCCGTCGTATCCCGCAGTGAGGACGTCCGTGTCCCAGCCGAGGAGACGTCCCGCGCGCTCGTCGCCGACCTGGTCGTCGATGAGCTCTCCGTCCGTGCCGATCGTGTCGCCCAGCCCGTCACCCTCTTCCGCTTCGCCGGCTTCCGGAAGCTCGCGCCCAAGTCGATGCGCGAGGTCCTCGTGGGAGGCGCCCTCCCGCGCGGTGACGCCCCAGTCGTAGACGGCGAGGGGCCTGTCGGCGGGTGAATAGCCCCGGTCCAGGACGTCCTCGCCCAGCTCGTCCTCGTCGTACTCCTCCTGCGAGCGCAGGGGGTTGGAGGCGGCAAGGTCTTCGTAGGGCGAGGGGTTGTCTGGTGAAGTCATTACGGCCTCCATGCAGTCGGAGCCCCGTGACGGCTCGGTGTCGGCGCCTCGGTGTCGGCGCGGCGGGAGAAGACCATTCAAGCGGCCCGGTATCGACGCGACGTCTATCCGGCATGGTCACCCCGGGCAGCAAGCCGGCGGCCCTTCCGATGCGGGTGCCTGCTCGACCTGCCGAGGGGGCGCGTCCTCGGGAGCCAGGGCCAGGGCCAGGGCGCGGCGTGTGGCCCTCAGCCAGGGTGCACGAGGAAAGGCGGCGAGGTCGGGGCTGCCTGGGATCAGGGCGCGGCAAGGGGCGCCGGATCGATCGGCGGTCGCACGCGAAGTTCGGCCACGTGATCATCCTGTTGGCCGCGGTGTTGCGGGTACGGCCGAGGTCGGTGGCGAGGTGGCGGAGGGAAGGCACTGTGTCCCGGGGCGAGGTGGCCGGTACGACATCTTCGCCCCGGGCGCGGCGCGGATGCGGTGCCGCATCGCCGCCCGCGCGGGATGCACGCCGCGCCCCCCGGGGGCGGACAAATGAGTCCGGCCCCCGGGGCCCCGTCCCCCGTCAGCCGGGCAGGATGTTGTGGTTCACCCGGAACATGTTGGTCGGGTCGTATGCCTTCTTCGCGGCGGTCAGACGCCGGTAGCGCTCCGCGCCGTAGACCTCGCTCAACCGCTCGGGGTCGGTGGCCTCCTCGACGGAGAGGAAGTTCACCACTCTGCGACCGTCCGACCAAGGCTCCATCGCCTTCATGACCTCGTCGAGTGCGCTGCCGAGGAACCCGGCCTGGTCCGGAGAGCCCACGCCGAAGCCGAAGAGGACGAACGGAAGCCCTCGGCTGGAGACGGCATTGGGCACCGCGGGCTCACGGTCGAGCGCACCGCCGAGCATGCGGATCTCGACGCTCACCAACGGGGAGCCCGATCCAGGGCCGAGCAGTTCGACCAGCGTGTCGGCCGCCTCGGCGGGAAACTCGCGCAGCATCGTGGTGCGGTCGTAGTAGGGCATCGGCGTCGGTGGGTCCATGTGGATGGCTCCCATGGCGGTGTAGGGCATCTCACCCACCGTGTCGACGAGCACCGGGGCGGCCGCGCGCAGGGGCGCGATCAGCCGGTCGCCCTCGGCCACCGGACCGAGGTAGGCGATGCGCACGTGCACCACGAACGCTCCTCGCAGCGGCTCAGGCAACTCAGGCAACGGAGGGAGCCGTTGCACGGCCACCGAGGAGGACATCTCCTCCGGCATGTCCGACTGCCAGGTACGCCAGGCGTGCAGCACCTCGGCAAGATGTTCGCCGGAGAAGTAGATACCCCCGCCGTAAAAGCGGGTCAGCGAGAACAGGTCGAACTCCAGCGCGGTGACAACGCCGAAATTGCCCTTCCCACCCAGCAGGGCCCAGAACAGTTCGGGATCGCTGCCTACCGTGACATGCCGCAACTCGCCGTCAGCGGTGACCACTTCCAATGATCGGACATGGTCCGCCGCGTATCCCCGGCTCCGGCCGAGGACCGGACTGAGTCCACCCCCGAGGGTGTAACCGGCCACACCCACCAGCGGAGCCGAGCCGCTCACCGGCGCCAGGCCCACCTCGGCGGCCCGGTCGATCACCTCCTGCCAGATCACACCGGCCTCGACCCGTGCACATCTGCGGCCGGCATCGACAGCGACGCCCTTCATACGCCGGGTACTGATCAGAACACCACCCCGGGCAGGGTCGACCTGCTGGTGCCCCGTGGTCTTCACCGTCACAGGCCGGCCCTCACGGGCCGCGAAACGCACCGCCGCCCGTACGTCGGCCGCGTTGACGGCACCGACCGCAAGCGCCGGTTCAAGGGAGACGTTCAGGTTGTAGATCCGGCACTCGGCCTCGTACCCCTCCTCGCCGGGCAGCAGAACCGGACCGCCCACCAGCGACGCGAGTTCGGCCGCCTCAACGGGCGACACAGGTCTGAACGGATCGTCAAAGGTCATGAGTTCCTCGTAAATTGTGCCGCAGGATCGACGGACGGTCGCCCGTGAGTCCCGCGCGTGCGAGTCGGCGCTGCATTGGTGCCGGCAGGGCCGTATACCTGACGTGCAGGCGATAAGCGGATGCATTACATCTATAATCTAAGAATCCCCCCCTGGGGTGCCCCGAGGGCCGGCCGGCACCCGGACCGTCTTGCAATCCCGGGACGGGGCAGTAGGGCAGCGGGCCAGTACTCGTCGCGACCGTCACATCACCGGCGCGGCCTTCGGACAGGGCCACATCTGGTTGCCGCCCTCCACGGACGCCGCCTCAGCCTCCGCTGTCGCCGAAGCGCTCGGTACGTACTCGCTCCGGTGCATGTCCCAGGAGCACCAGGTAGGCAGCCGTCCTCTCGACGAACCCCGTGGGCCCGCAGACGTAACAGGTCGGCTCGAAATCGGGGGGCCAGCCGCCGCGCACCAAGTCCTCGGGGGCGATGCGCCCCGGCGGGCGCGGTGAGTCTTCCGGGGCTTCTCTGCTGTAGAGGTACGTCGTATCCAGCCCCGGCGCCCCCTGGCGGAGCTCCGAGCGGTACAGCAGGTCCGACGGGGTCCGCGCTGCGTACAGCAACCGGAATGGGGCCCGACTGCCGGCCGCCTCCCGTGCGCGGATCATGCACATGAGAGGCACGAGTCCTGATCCGCCCGCTACCAGCAGGATTGGCTCCGTCTGCTGCTGCCTCCAGATGAACCAGCCGCCGACGGGCCCGCGCAGCTCCAGCCGGTCGCCGGGCACGAGCTCGTCCACGAGGTAGGGCGACACTTCCCCGCCTGGCGTGCGCTGGACTGTCAGCTCGAGGTTCCGGCCGTTGGGGGCCGAGGCGATCGAGTAACTGCGCTGGGTGCTGTAGCCGTCTTCCGCGGTCAGCCTGACGTCCACATGCTGGCCGGCCAGG
Source organism: Streptomyces sp. NPDC058864 (assembly GCF_042742985.1). Taxonomy (NCBI): domain Bacteria; kingdom Bacillati; phylum Actinomycetota; class Actinomycetes; order Kitasatosporales; family Streptomycetaceae; genus Streptomyces; species Streptomyces sp. NPDC058864. Next base: position 5,432 of record NZ_JBHYMQ010000061.1, read on the forward strand.
TGCCCGGGCCAGCCCGGCACATCCAGTGCCAGGGTGACGGCCGTCGACGACTCCACGCGCCGCCCCGTCACCTCGGCGGTCCGCCAACGGAGTCGGTCGCCTAGTCTCCCTGGTACCGCTGTTCTCTCCATGGGTCTCCGTAGTTGTGGTAGCCGGCGCTTTCCCAGAAGCCGGGCACGTCGCTCTGCCGCAGCTGAATCTCGCGGACCCACTTCGCGGACTTCCACAGGTACAGGTGCGGGACCAGCAGCCGCGCGGGGCCACCGTGTTCGGGGGTCAAGTCCCTGCCTCCGTAGCCGTGGACGATCCATGCCTTGCCGTCGACCAGGTCGGCGAGGGGGATGTTCGTGGTGTAGCCGCCGTACGAGGTGACGAGGACGTGCTCTGCCGCCGTCTCCACGTCCGCGAGCAGCACGTCCAGCGACACGCCCTGCCACTGGGTGCCGAACTTCGACCACTTCGTCACGCAGTGCAGGTCGACGGTGGGAGACTCCGCCGGCAATGCCATCAGGCCCGCCCAGTCCCACACGTGCTGCTTCCCGGCCTCCGTGGTCACGGACAGCTTCCAGTCCTCTTGCCGGATGCGGGGAGTGGGCCCGGCAGACAGCACCGGAAAGCCAGTCGTCTCGTACTGCCCGGGCGGCAGCTTCGTACCGGCCGGCGGCCTTCGCCCATGGAAGCCACGCGATATCAACGCCATGCTCGTCACCGTCCCTGTCTCGTCCAGTGGGCCCCTACGGGTCCCATCGGAGGTAAGCGCCCGGCGGAGGCGACTTCTTACCTGTACCGGCGCGGCGGAAGATGGCCATTCGAGCGGCGGTCTCGTGGGTCACGCCCCGCCCGGGCAGGTGTCAGGTGGCCGCCGCGGGCGGGGCGTGAGAGATACATCTAGTAGCGGCCTGCCATAACTCCGCCGTCGACGTTGAGGATGGCGCCTGTGATCCAACTCGAGGCCGACGAAAGGAGGAAGACGATCGCGGAGGCCACGTCCTGCGGGGTTCCGACCCGGCCAAGCGGGTGCAGGCCGCTCAGCTGGTCCATCGCATCGTCCAACTGGCCCGCGGGAAAGACCTTCTCGAACAGGGGCGTCCTGGTGACAGCAGGAGCCACGGCGTTCACGCGGATGCCCTCGCTGGCGAGCTCGATGGCCAGGTTGTGCGTAAGGGCGTGCAGGCCTGCCTTGGCCATCGAATAGGCCGATGACGGTGTCACGGCGAGGGCCTGGTGCGCCCACATGCTCCCCACGTTCACGATGGCGCCGCCCTGACCGCCGGCGACCATGGCCCGGACGACGGTCTGAGTCAGGAAGAACGTCGCCCTGTTGAGGTCGTGGTAAGAGTCGTAATGCGCGACCTCGTAGTCGAGGAAGAGCTTGGGCAGGAAGAACCCTGCCGAGTTGACGAGGAGGGTGGCGTCGGGGTGGTCCTCCGCCAACTGCTTCTGCGCCTCGACGACCTGGTCCCAGTCCGCCAGGTCGGCCTCGATCGACCATGCGCTGCCGGAGCGCGAAAGGCTTGCGACGGCGTCCTCGAGCTTCCGACCCGGGCGGCCGACGATCACCGCGCTGCCGCCGGCCGCCATCACGTCCTCGGCGGCCTTGAGGCCCATGCCGCTGGCGCCACCGATCACGACGATCTTCTTACCTTCGAAGTCCGTGGCCATACGAATCACTCTCCACTGAGCGGCGAACACCACTTGCCTGTGTGCTTGCCTGTGTGAGTTCGAGCCTTCCACGACAGGATCTACAGCAGCTCTACAAGGCATCTACGGCGCCAATCGCGGCGGCCCGCGGTCCGGCGAACGGGAGCTGCGTGGATTCGTCCTGCCTGCCGCCGCCTCTGGTCTTCTGCGTACTGCCGCGCGGAAACTGCGCAAAGCCGCTGTACGGTCTGCTGCAACCAAGGCGGCGCCCGCTCTGGGCCCCGGCCGCTACCGCACGTACGGATGCACGCAGGGATGCACACCGCCCGACAGCGCATACCCCCACTTCGGAAACTGCTCGGTCCCGGCTACCGGCCGTGGCGTCGTCTCCGCAGGTGCCTGTGACAGCAATCTGGATGCCGGCCCCTGATCGCCCTGTGAACGGGCCGCCCTGCCCCGGTCGCATAACCCTCGCCCTGCCTGCTCCGCTGCGTACGCGGCCACAAGCCGGTTCCAGGTGTACCGGCCCGGGCCGATCTCCGAGACGAGGTGTGCTCGCGTGAGGCGCGACAAGACCTGGCGGACCCGGCCCTCGGGCCGTCCGGCCAGGTCCGCGACCTGCGATGCCGCGAACATAGGGTCCGGACAGGCGCTCAGGTCGCGAAAGAGCGCGGCTGTCTCCGTGTCGAGCAGGCGGTACGAGCGGGTGATGGACGCGCGGACATCGAGCGCCTGGTCCTCCTCGCTCGCGAAGGGGTCCAGGGTGCTGTGCTCCGGCGCCTCGTACTCGTCGGCCAGGCTCGCCAGACGCAGCTGCGGCCGATACGCCGCGCGGGCGGCGACGTTGGCCAGGGCCAAGGGGAGCTGCCCGGCCAGCCGGATGATCCGGTCGACGGCCTCCGGTTCGGCCGCTGTCCTCGCTGCGCCGAGTCGTTGCGCGAGGAGGGTGCGTGCGTCGCCCAGGCTCAGGGGCATGAGTGTCAGGGGCAGCGCCTGGTGGGCAGCGACGAGCGCATGCAGCTGCATGCGGCTGGTGACAAGGGCCATGGAGCCGGGGCTTCCGGGCAGGAGATGCTTCAGCTGGTCCGTGTTCCAGGCGTTGTCGAGCACGACGAGCACTCGCCGGTTGGCCAGCAGGCCGCGGAACATGTGCCCTCGTGCCTGCGCGGTCTCGGGCATGTCCTCGAGGCGGACCCCCAGGGACTGCAGGAAGCCCTCCAGCACGTGCGCGGGGTCCCGCGGCTCCGCCTCCGGTCCGGCTCCCTGCAGGTCCGCGAAGAGCTGGCCGTCGGGGAAGCGGTCGGCCAGACGGTGGGCGACGGTGATGGCGAAAGCCGTCTTGCCCACGCCGGCCAGTCCGCCGACCGCGCAGACGGCCACAGAGGACGACGCCCCCGCATCGGCGAACAAGCGTTCGACCTGCCCCTGCTCACTCTCGCGACCGACGAGGCTCGGCAGGGCGGCCGGGAGCTGAGCCGGGACGCAAGGCCGAGGCGTCCGTGTCGCGCCCTTCGGGCGCTCGGCGCTGGGTGGCAGCTGGAATCGGCCGGAGAGGATGCGCTCGTGGATGTCCTGCAGTTCCGGCGACGGGCTGACGCCGAGGCGCTGACGCAGCAGGTGGCTGGTCGCGTGGTAGATCGTCAAGGCCTCGGACTGCCGCCCAGCGCCGTAGAGCGCGGTCATGAGGAGGCCGCATATGCGCTCTCGAAGCGGGTGCTCCACATGGAGGGCAGACAGTTCTGTGACGGCCTCGGTGTAGCGCCCGCTCTCCACGTCGCAGGCGAGCTGCTCCTCCGAACAGGCCAGGCGCAGCTCGCCGAGGACGCTGCGCTGCTGGTCCGCGAACGGTCCGGGGACCCCCGCGAGGGGCACTCCTTTCCACATCTCGAGGCCCTCCGTCAGCAGACTCGCCGCGGACGCCAGCTCGCCGGCGCCGCGGGCCTCCCTCGCCCTCGCCATCGTCGCCTTGAACCTGTTCAGGTCCAGAGCGTCCGGTCGGATGCGCAGCAGGTAGCCCCCGTCGACCCGACCCACGGAGCTGTCGGCGTGCTCCCCCAGTGCCTGCCTGAGCCGGTAGACGTACGTGCGCACAGAGCCCACGGCCGACGGTGGGGCGTCGTCGCCCCACACGTCCTCCACCAGTCTTGAGAGGCTTACAGGCCTGCCCGCCCGGAACAACAGCGAAGCGAGCACGGCGCACTGCCTCGGCTGGCCGGCTCCGGCCTCGACCCCCTCTTTGTGCAGCCGGACTGGGCCGAGCACTGAGAACTCGACGCCTGCGTGCATGGTGAATACCGCCCTGGAGATCCTTGTGAGACTTCACCGCTCGGCCGTCCGCAGGGGACCGCCGCCCTCAAACATACCGCAGGTCCGACCGATTTTCGGGACCAAATCGTCCATTCTTGGAGTGAGGGCGCACGCCTCCCCTGCAGGTGGAAGCCACTTTGGCGCATCGCAGCGGACTCGGACAGGTGGACGAAAGCGTCTTCCCGCCTCTCACACCCCCGGGCGCCTCCACCCGTCCGGAAGCAGTAATGTCCGGTCGACACGGAGACCGCGACGAAACCGCCCGCGGGGACGGCACCAGGACTTCTCGACGTTGCCTCGCCCGACTCAGCGCCCCCCGGCAGCACCCTCGGCCGGATTGACCTCCACAGCGGGCACGGCGCAGGCCTCGATATGGCCGATCGCCATGTCGCGACGCCCTTGACGTACATCACGTCGGCGGCGGCCCTCGAAATGCGCTCCCGAACGGGAACATATGGACCGTACAGTCCTTTTTGCCGTTTCCGCCCTCGGGAACCTGCGCGGAGACGCCCGTGCGGCACGGTGGCGTACTCCTGGGTCCGCTCAATCAGGCGAGGACCAGGACGCACGCCGGAGCAGGCTCTCGCCACGCCGCTGGGGCTCAGTACCGGGGCCGGGACGGCCGGCACATCCGTCCTGTCGGTCAGAGATGTCGCTGGAAGTCGAGTTCGCTGGCCAGCAGTGCCGCGCCGGCGACTCCGGCGCGCGGGCCGAGTTCCGACAGCACGATCTGCAGGTTCCCCGTGGCGAGCGGCAGCGAGCCCTTGTACACGACGCTGCGGATCTCGGCGAGCAGCAGATGGCCGAGGCCGGAGACGCCGCCGCCGATCACGATCATCGACGGGTTGATGAAGCTGACCAGCGTGGCAAGGACTTGCCCCACCCGGTGGCCGCCGTCCCGGATCAGGTTGACGCACGTGACGTCCCCACCGGCCGCGCACTCCGCCACGTCCACGGCGGTGAGGACGCCCTCCGCGGCGAGGCGTTCGGCCAGCGCCGGCGACTGCCCCGAACGGGCGGCCTCGGTGGCGTCCCGGGCCAGGGCCACACCGCCGAAGAGGGCCTCCAGGCAGCCGGTTCTGCCGCACGAGCAGGCCGGACCCTCGGCCTCGACCTGAATGTGGCCGATGTCGCCTGCCGATCCCTCCGACCCACGGTAGATCTGGCCATTGACCTGGACACCGCAGCCTATTCCGCTGCCGATCTTGACGAACAGCAGGTTGTCGACGGTCTTGGCGACCCCCGCGTACCGCTCGCCGAGGGCCATCACGTTCACGTCGTTGTCCACCACGACCGGGCAGCCGTGCGCACGGGTGAGGGTGTCCCGGACGGGGAAGCGGTCCCAGCCCGGCATGATCGGCGGGGAGACCGAGACCCCCTCCTTGAAGCTGACCGGCCCCGGCAGGCCGATGCCTATGGAGTTGAACTGCGCGCACCCGGCCTGGTCCGCCATGTCGTTCAGGAGTTCGTTGACCCTGTCCAGGACCGCGCGCGGACCTTTGCGGATATCGGCCGGCTCGGCATAGGAGGCGATCGGTTCCAGTCCTCCGTCGGTGATCTCGATGTCGATCGAGCTGGCCCCGAGGTCCACCGCCGCGAACCGGATTCCGGGATCGAGTTGGACGAGGGTGGAAGGGCGTCCGCCTCGAGAGGTGGCCGGCCCCGCCTCGAGCACCTTTCCGGCGGCGATCAAGCGGTCGAGTTCGGCCAGCAGCCTCGGCCTCGCCACTTCCAGCTGGTCGGACAGCTGCGCGCGTGACAGCGGCCCGAGGTCGCGCAACAGGCTCAGCGCGCGGTACTGGATGGTCACAGGCTCACTTCCCCGTTATCAGCCGCATGTGTGACAAAACGTTAGGGGCGTTACGTCATAAGCGTCAATGGCTTTCGCATGAATCGCCGAAAGTTAAATCAGAAACAAAGAAAGGATCGGTGCGCCGCGACGTTACCCGACCGGAATCCCGGTCCGGGACCGCCGGCATGTGGACACACTCCCAGGGCCCGGCGGCCGCCGTCCGGCGACGGCCGCTGGTGGGCCCTGGAACCGCATGCAGGGTGCTGCCCGGCGTGACGGCCGGGCAGCACCCTTCGCATCAGCCGGCCAGGCCTCCCTTCACGGCGAGGGCATCGCGGGCGAGAGCGGTGCGCGCGGTCGCGTCGGTCACCAGTGAGGTGTCCCGGGCCAGTTGCGCGACCTGGTCCAGGACCGCGGCCGCCTGGTTGGTGCGCCCTGCGTCGGCATGCGCCCGGGCCTGGTCGAGCCGGACCGTCAGCCGCTGCCGGCCCTGCTCGGTCAGCCGGTTCTCGGCGCGCAGTTGGGTGATCAGAGTGTCCATCTCGTCGAAGGAGGTGCGGGTGGTGAAGTGCACCGTGCGAGTGGTGGTGTTGCCCGCCGCGTCACGACCTGTGACCACCAGGTCGTGGTCACCCAGTGGCAACCGCCATAGCAGCAGTGGCTGGCCCGGGGTGACGGGCGTACCGTCCAGCGTCGCGGTCGCGGTGGGCCCTCCGGAGACGGCGTCCGTGACCGAGACCGCCGGCGTCGGGCGCTGGGAGTCGCCGTAGGCGGTGTCGGCCGTCACGCCCGTGACCGTCACCGCGGGTCCGGTCCGGTCGATCCGAACGGCGATGGTGCCGATCGCGGAGATGTTGTTGGCCGTGTCCGTCGCCCGGTACCGGATGGAACTCATCCCCTCCGTGGAGAGGGTGACCGCGCTGTTCGCGCTCAGCCAGGTCGTTCCGCCGTTGAGCGAGTACTCGCGGCTCTTGACGGCTCCGTTGTCGGTGGCGTTGACGGTCAGCGACACATTGCCCGTGTACCAGCCGTTGCTGCCGGTGGGCTGCGCCGGGTTGAGGGTCGCCGTCGCCGTCGGCGGGGTCCTGTCGGCGATACCGGAGCCCTGGAAGGTGAAGGAGTCGACCTCGACGCCGCCGGAGGAGGTGACGTAGAGCTGCCCGGAGCCGGCGGGAGCGTCGCTGAGTGCCGTGTTGATCGTCTGCCAGCCGTCACCCGCCGGGACCGTGATCGTGGCGAACGGGTCGGACCTGGGTGTGCCCCAGCGCAGCGACAGGGTTCCGGCGCCGGTGGCACGGGTCTGCACCCCGGTGATCCCGGCGAAGGACACCGGGTCGTAGCCGATCCAGTCGCCGGCGTCGAAGGCGGTCAGCTTGCGCTGTCCGGACGCGGTGACGTCATCGGTGATCACGACGCCCTGGGACGAGTCGTAGTGCTCGCCCTGCATGAGAGCGGGGTTGAGGACGACCTGGGCGTCGCTGGTGGCAGGGGGTACCGAGCCGGCGCCCCGGTCGGTGTAGGTGAGACCGAGGACGCCGAAGACGTTCTCCGTGTCACCGTGGCCCGCGTCGGCCGGGGTGGTGATCGCCCCCGAGCACCCGGTCCCGCTGGTCACCGGGTGGCCGTGCTGGTTGTGGCCGAGGCCGAGGGTCCAGGCGGCCTTGGTGCAGTCGACGTTGGTGCCGTCCTCCGGATCGTCGATCCGGGTGGCGTACGGCACCACGTCGCCCCAGGTGAAGAAGCCGCCGTTGGGCGGGGAGGTGAACGCCACCGTCGGAGCGGTGTTGCCCACGGTGATCTGCTTGCTGGTCAGGCCGGTCTTGCCTTCGGGGTCGGTGACCTTGAGGCGGGCCCGGAGCTGGCCGTTGTCGGGATAGGTGCGGCTGGCCGTGGGGCCGGTGGTCTCGAAAGTGCCGTCGCCGTCGAGGTCCCACTGGTAGGTGAGGGCGGCACCTTCCGGGTCGCTGGATCCGGTGGCGCTGAAGGAGACGGTGAGCGGCGCCTGGCCCGAGGAGGGGCTGGCGCTGATCACCGCGGTGGGGGCCTTGTTGCCTTCGGCGTAGTCGATCCGGTAGAGGCCCGCGTCGGGGTTCTGGCGGAAGAAGCCGTCGCCGTAGTCGAGGACGTAGAGCGCGCCGTCGGGGCCGAACTCCAGGTCCATCGGGTTGTCCCACGGCGGGATGCCGTTCGCGGAACGCTGGCTGTTGGGGAGGACGTTCTCCAGTTTGGTCACCGGTCCGTCCGGGCCGGCCAGGGTCAGGGCGGCGACGTAGTCCTGGGAGAACTCCCCGAAGAAGGCCTTGCCGTCCCAGTAGGCGGGGAACTTGCCCGGGGCAGGGTTGTCCGCGTCGTAGTGGTAGACCGGGCCGCCCATCGGGGCCTGGCCGCCGGGGCCGCCGGGACCGCGGAAGGCCGTGAGCTCCGGCCAGGGCTGGTCGGTGTCGCGGTCGCCGTACCACAAGGTGGCCGCCCTCGACGGGGGCAGCTCGGTGAGGCCGGTGTTCCACCGGGAGTCGTTGACCGGCGCCGCGCAGTCGAAGGCGGGGCCGGGGGTGAGGGTGGCGAAGTCGAAGTCCCGGTAGGGACGGGTGTTGTCACCGGTGCAGAAAGGCCAGCCGCTGTTCATGGCCGTGGTGGTGGTGTCCCACTCGACGTAGCCCATCGGTCCGCGGTTGGGGTCGGCGTTTCCGGCGTCGGGGCCGTAATCGCCCCACATCACCGCGCCCGTGGCCTTGTCCACCGTCATCCGGTAGGGGTTGCGCAGGCCCATCACGAAGATCTCGGGTCGGGTCTTCTCCGTGCCGACGGGGAACAGGTTGCCCGGCGGGATGGTGTAGCTCCCGTCGTCCTGGACGTGGATGCGCAGGATCTTGCCGCGCAGGTCGTTGGTGTTGCCGGAGCCGCGGCGCTCGTCGAGGCCGGGGTTGTAGGTGGCCGCGTCGTTGATCGGGGTGTAGCCGTTGACATTGGGCCCGGACGCGGGCGTGTTGCCGCCGGTGGACAGGTAGAGGTTGCCCTGCGCGTCGAAGTCGACGTCGCCGGCGACGTGGCAGCACTGACCGCGGTTGGTGGTGACGCGAATGATCTCCTGCGCGGTGGACAGGTCGAGCTTGTCCCCCGTCCACTTGAAGCGGGTGAGGACGTCGTAGCCCTCCCACTGCTTCCAGTACGCGTCGGTCTGCCCGGCCGGCAGCCGCTCGGGGGCCGCACCGGCGGGAGTGCTCAGCGGCGGCGAGTAGTAGAGGTAGACCCAGTGGTTGGTCGCGAAGTCCGGGTCGAGGGTGACGGTCTGCAGACCCATTTCCGAGTTCTGGTAGACGTCGAGGTGGTTCACGACCTTGGTGATCCCGGTGCCCGGGTCGGTCATCCGCAGATCGCCGTTGCGGGCGGTGTGCAGGACGCGCAGATCGGGCAGCACGGCGAGGTCGATCGGCTCGCCGGTGTCCTTGCTGAGCGTGGCCTTCTCGTAGTTCGACCAGTCCACGGCGGGGTCGGCGGCGGCCGTGCCCGCCTGCGCCGCAAGTGCGTCGTCCGGTTGCGCCTGCGCAGCCGGTGCCAGGGCGAGGCCGCCCAGCATGGGCAGCGACGCCAGGAGCACCCCGGCCATGAGGCCTCTCAGGGTACGGTACACAGTGATGCGTCTCCTTGGTCTGTGCCGGTCAGGAGGTGCGCAGCCGGGCCGGCCCGCCGGTTGCGCCGTGGCAGCGGTACGCAAACGGCGGGCCGGGCCCGGTGGGGTGCCTGCGATCAGGCCAGCAGCCCCTTCAGGGCCGTGAAGCTGCGCTGCGCGGCGCCGAACGAACCCGGCGGGTTGGGCTGGGTGTTGGGTGCGGTGTCCTGCTCCCAGATGCCGACGTGGCTGCCGCGGGCCCCGATGTCCCGGATGAACTGCTGGTACGGCAGGACGCCGGCGCCGAACTCGACGATGGAGTAGCCGTCCGCACTCGAGTTGGCGGCGCCGTCCTTCATGTGGAACAGCGGGTACCGGTAGGGCTGGTTGCGCACGTAGGCCGCGGGGTCGAAGCCCGGCCAGCGGTGCTGGCCCACGTACGCCCAGTACACGTCCAGCTCCAGGTAGACGTAGCGCGGGTCGGTGTTGCGCAGGAAGACGTCGTACAGCCGGACCGAGGGCTGGTCGGTGGCGAAGGCGAACTCTCCGGCATGGTTGTGCTGGTAGAGCTTCAGACCGCGGGCCGCCGCGGCCTGCCCCCAGGCGTTGAACTCCTCCGCGGCGGCGAGGTAGCCGGAGACCGTGTTGGAGTTCGACGGTGCGTTGGCGGTGCCGACGTGCGGCATGCCCAGGATCTGCGCCGCGTCGAGCTGGGCCTGGAGGTTGTTGCGGAGGTCCCCGATGCCGACGTGGCTGCCGATCGCCTTCAGGCCGTTGTCGTCGAGCAGTTGCCGGATCTCCTGGAGCGTGATCTGCCGGCCGAGGATCGAGGTGTTCTGCGTGTAGCCCGCGAACTCTACCTCCTTGTAGCCGATGCGTGCCATCTCCTCCAGGACGACTCTGAAGCCGAGCGAGCTGACCTTGTCGCGGACGCTGTAGAGCTGCAGCGAGATCCGGTCCTTCGGGATGGACAGGATGCTGGTCGCGGCGGAGGCGGACGGCGCCGTCGCGGCGCCGACGACAGAGGCGGCGGCGACCGCCACGGTGGCGCCGGCGGTGGCCCGCAGGAAGTCTCTGCGGTCGAAGGATTTGTCCAGGTGGCCCACGGTCACTCCTTGATGGATGCGGCGAAGAAGAGTGGGGTGTGAGGTGTGTGGTGCTGACGGCGCGGAGCGCTGTCCGCCCGTGGACGGGCTGGGATCACAGACCGGTGCCCTCGGCAGCCGCTTCGGCCTTCGCCTGAGCGGTACGCGCCGCCGCCTTCGCGGCGAGGTCCTCACCGCGGTCCTGCGGGGCCGCCTTGGCCGCCCGGGCGAGCGACGCCGAGGGGGCGGTGGTGGTCGCGGCGATCCCGCCGCGCACGCGGGCCAGTTCGCCCACCTGGAGTGCGGGGCTGTTGTCCGTGGCGGAGAGCTTGCCGCGGACGATGGTGTTGTCCAAGACCACGTTCGCGTTGTTGCCGGTGACCGCGAGGTCGCCGCCGAGGTAGGTGGCCTGCGCGCAGGAACTGAGCGGGCCGTCGCCGCCGAGCTGGAGGGTGTCGGAGTTGTTCTGGTACGCCGTGTCGCCCTCGACCTCGCTGGCGCACAGGACTCCGCCGAGCGTGTTGGCCTTCACGGTGAGCGTCTTGGAGACCGTGCTGTCGTACACGTCGGTGTAGAGGTTCGCGTCGCCGGAGACGGCGCCGGAGACGGTGGTGCCGGAGATGTACAGCTCGCCCGCGGAGGATCTGATGTCTCCCTTGACCGTGGCGTCGACGCTGTACAGGAAGCCTTCGACGGCCGAGATGCCGCCGGCGGTGGTGTTCTGCACATGGACGCCGAAGGCCCCCTGCTCGGTCACCGCGCCCTTGACGGTGCTGTCGGTGATGTCCAGGTAGGCGTTGTCCCCGACGGCGACGGTGCTGCTGAAGGTGACGCCCTTCGCCACGAGGTCGGCGCCGGCCTCGATCGTCACCGTGCCCTTGACCTTCGTACCGGTCAGCGTGCACGACGCGCCGGCCGGCACCACGAGGGCGCCGCTCACGGTGACGGCTCCGCCTTCTCCCACGCAGGTGGTCGTCAGCGCCGCCTGCGCGGGCGCCGCAATCGTGACCAGCCCTCCCGAGGCCACCAACGAAGCTGCAACGAGGTAGTAACGGATCTTCATGGAGCTTCCCTTCTGCTGCGGTTGCGGCCACGGCGACATGCCGCGGCCGGGAACCCCCGCCACGGCGGGGTGCTGCGGAGTGCGGGACAACTGTTACGACGGAATGCCGCTACGTGCGGCGGGCGGGAGCTCGGCTCTCAACGGCGGTGAGGACGCGTCACATACGGCCCCGGCAAGCGGGGTGGACTGCAAGGCCGGCACTGGCGTTACGTCGACGCAACATCGCGTCGATCGGCTCGAACGCTAATCCGGGTCCCCAGTGGTGTCCAGAGCTTTGGACGGAGTCATCAAAATCTTTTTGTCGAACCGTCAAAAGATCGCCGTCATACGCGAATTGAATCCGCTGGAATGTTGGATAGCACCTTGACAGGGGTGACGCTGTGCCGCACGCTCGTGACGCTTCGCCACCCAGTCAGCGGTTCCACGCACCATCGTCATCCCTGACAGGAGCGCTCATGCCGACCGGATCGTGGATCACCGGCGCCCGTGCCTCTGCCGCCACCACGGCACCTCTCGGTCTGCACGCCTTGCGGGCCGGACCGACCGGACCCGCCGGGCACGTGACCTGGTTGCCGCTCCCCCACGCGGGCCTTCCCGGCCGGTCCGCCCCGGTCATGGGCCGCTGCGATGTATACGATCCGCCTCTGCGCCGGAAGGCGGGGCTGCTCGCGTCAATGTGGGCGACGGTGTTGCGCGGCGCGTGCATGCCCGCGGCGCGGCCGCCGCGCAGTTCTCAGTGGGGTCGTCGACGAGGCGCGTGCGCGCCGGGTTCAGCCCCAGTCGGCAGCTACTACTCCGCGCAGCCGGCAAGACCCAGCGTAACCATCGAATGTGGGACAGAGCCGTTCTCCTGCATCAGTGCCGTGGACGTCGGTTCAGGGCCGGCGTCAGTCGGTGCTAGGCGCGGCGGTGTATTCCTGATCGGTCACCGGAGTCAGCCAGTGCACGACGTCGTGGTCGGCGTCGCCCTCGTTGATGGCCAGGTGGACCATCAGCCGGTTCGACGCTGCGCCATGCCAGTGCTCCTCGTTGGCTTCGAACAGCACGCGGTCGCCGGGGCGGATGACCTCGATGGGTCCGCCGCGGCGCTGGCACAAGCCGATCCCTTCGGTGACGAAGACGGTTTGGCTCAGCGGGTGGCGGTGCCAGTGGGTGCGCGCGCCGGGCATGAAGTGCACCAGGTTGGCACTGACCCGCGAGGGCGCGGGAGCTGCGGCCACGGCGTCGATATAGACGTCGCCGGTGAACCAGTCGGCCGGGCCCTTGACGGTGTTGATGGAGCTTCGGGTGATCTTCAAGGTAGTTCCACTTCTGTGAAGGCCACAGGTGAGCGGCATGGTCGAACTGCCGCTCACCCGTTGGGGCACGTGTGACCGGTCAGGGCTTGAGGAGGGTCTTGATGGCGCGGCGTTCATCCATGGCCTGGTAGCCCTCCGCGACGTGTTCCAGGGGCAGGGTGAGGTCGAAGACCTTGCCCGGGTTGATCCGCCCCGACAGGACGCGGTCGATCAGGTCGGGCAGATAGCGGCGAACGGGGGCGGGGCCGCCGCGAAGGCCGACGTGGGAGTAGAACAGCTCTTCCCCGTCGACGGCGACGTCGTGGGGGACGCCGACGAAGCCGACGTTGCCGCCGGGCCGGGCCGAGCGCAGGGCCTGCCGCATGGACTGGGCGGTGCCGACGCATTCAAGGACGGAGTCCGCGCCGATGCCTCCGGTGAGGTCCTTGATCCGGGCGACGCCCTCGTCCCCCCGCTCGGTGACGATGTCCGTGGCACCGAACTCCAAGGCCAGCTTCTGACGGGTCTCGTGGCGACTCATCACGATGATCCGTTCCGCACCCATCTCCTTCGCCGCGATCACCGCGCACAGGCCGACCGCGCCGTCACCGACCACTACAGCCGTGGAGCCGGGCTTGACCTGGGCGGCGTCGGCGGCGTACCAGCCGGTGCCCATCACGTCGGAGACGGCCAGCAGGCTGGGCCAGAACTCCTCGCCCGGCACCTCGCCGGTGGCGACCAGGGTGCCCTGAGCGTTCGGGATGCGCACGTACTCGGCCTGGCAGGTACTCATGAACTCACGGTTCAGGCAACTGGACTGGAAGCCGCCCAGGCAGTTGGCACAGGTGTTGTCCGAGGTGGCGAACGATCCCACGACGAACTGGCCCGGCCGGACCGCGGTGACCTCCGCTCCCACCTCTTCGACGAAGCCGACGTACTCGTGCCCCATCGGGTGCGCCTCGACCGTGGCGTCCAGGCCGCGCCAGGGCCACAGGTCCGAACCGCACACACAGGTGACGGCCGTGCGGATGACCGCATCAGTCGGCTTGAGGATCTTCGGGTCGTCCAGGGTCTCGAAGCGCACATCGCCGGGGGCGTGGATCACTGCTCCGCGCATCAGGAAAGTCCTTACGTTGTTGACAGGGGCCTGAGGCGGCCTGCGGGCCGCCGTAGCCGTAGTTACCGGGGGTGCGCGGAGGGGCGCCGTCGTCCCGTGTGCACCGGCCGGCTCGGCACCCCGAGGGTCGGCTGCGCCGCTCGGTGGTGCTTCTCCAGGAAACCTCCGATGCCGCCGGCCAGGGAGTCACCAGTGAGGGGTGTACTACTGGTACATCGCTCCCGTGACGTGCAGGTCGTACGGTCGAAGACATGGACAACCGTGAGGAGGTCCGCGAGTTCCTGACCTCGCGGCGAGCGAAGATCACCCCGGAGCAGGCCGGCCTGCCCGCCGGGTCCCGGCGGCGCGTGCCGGGACTACGCAGGAGCGAGGTCGCCGCGCTGGCCGACATGAGCGTCGAGTACTACGCGAAGCTGGAACGCGGCAGCCTCGCCGGCGTCTCCCCCGCCGTCCTCGAAGCCGTCGCGCGAGCGCTCCAGCTGGACGACGCCGAACGCGCCCACCTGCTGCACCTGGCCCAGGCCGCCGACGGCTCCGACGCCCTCACCCGCCCCCGGCGCCGCACCACCCGGCAGTGGAGCCCCCACCGCAGCCTGCAGTGGACCCTGGACGCGATCACGGCGGGTCCCGCGGTCGTGTGCAACGGCCGGATGGACATCCTCGCCGCCAACCCACTCGCCCGCGCCTTCTACAGCGACCTCTTCGCCGGCACCGACAACCAGCGGAACCTGGCCCGCTTCAACTTCCTCGACCCGGCCTCCCGCCGGTTCTACCCCGACTGGGAGCTCTTCGGGGACATGGCGGTGGCCATCTTGCGCCGCGAGGCCGGCCGCGATCCCCACGACAAGGACCTGCACGACCTCATCGGGGAGCTGTCCACCCGCAGCGAAGCCTTCCGCACCCGCTGGGGCGCGCACGACGTCCGCCGCCACGGCACGGGCACCAAGCGGTTCCACCACCCCGCGGTCGGCGACCTCACCCTCGCCTACGAGGCCCTGGATCTGGCCGCCGAACCCGGCTTCACCATGACCATCTACACCGCCGAACCAGGCTCCCCCAGCGAGGAAGGACTGCGTCTGCTCGCCTCCCTGGCCGCCACCGAGGATTTCCGCCCGGCAGCGCAGCACCCCACCAGCTGAAGCTGCCGGCGATCCGGCGGCAGCTGTGCTGCTTCGCGGCTGGCGTCTCCCGCGTGGTCCGACGCGAAGGCCGAGGCTCCTACCGCTGGACGGGTCGCGCTCGGGTGATCATGCTGATCGTGGCGCCAGACGACCACGATCCCCGCATGTGCGGGATCGCGGGCCCGGTATCAGCGGGCAGTGCGCTCCGCGGCCGGCCGCTTGGGCTGAACCTGGAAGCCGCGCGGTCTGGTTCCTTGTGAATGATCGCCACGGTGTGCTGGAACGTTCCGACACCCGTCTACGCGGCGAACCCTCATCGGCCCCGATCCTCCGCGGCAAAGCGGTTCAACCGGGCCCCTGTCAGGAACCACCGCTTGGCACGTCGGCGCCCTGGACGCCGACCCGATGCGGGAACGGCGGTCCTCGCGGCTGAGAGCACAGGGATGGAGGGATAGGAGCGTCCGCCCGTTCAGGGCTGCTGACGGTGCTGTTCCGCGTCCGTCTTCGCGGGACGTTGCGCCGACTGGGGTGCGGTCATGTCGAGCAGGAGCAGGGCGTCATGGTCGGGGGTGCCGGGTTCGGCGGTGTAGACGCCGATGCGCTGGCCGGGGGTGCCTTCCAGCTGCATGGACTGCGAGGTGAGGGTGACGGTTCCGACGCGGGGGTGGTGAAAGGTCTTCTGTGCGGGCTTGCGACCGGTGACCTCGTAGCGTTCCCAGAGCCGGGCGAAGTCGGGGCTTTTGAGGAGGAGTTCACCGACCAGGTTGGTCAGGTCGGGAGCATCGGGGGCGGTGCCTGCGACGGCGCGCAGCCGGGCGACGCAGGCGGTGATCTGGCGGTCCCAGTCGGGGAACAGGTCGCGGGCGGCCGGGTGGAGGAAGAGGTAGCGGGCGAGGTTGCGGTGCTTGGCCGGCCAGTCCTCCAAACCCGCGTACAGGGCGAGGCCGCCGGGGTTCCACGCCAGCAGGTCCATGCTGCGGCTGATGACGTAGGCGGGGTTCGGCCGTAGCGATTCCAGCAGCAGCTTCAGGTGCGGGCGCACGGTGCGGCTCGGTGCGGGCGGCGTCTCGGGCGCGTAGCGGGCGGCCCGGGCGGCAAGGTCCCGCAGGTGCTGGTGCTCCTGGTCGTCCAGGTGCAATGCGCGGGCGAGCGCGTCGAGGACGGAGGGGCTGGGGCGGGTCTCCTTGCCGCGCTCCAGGCGCACGTAGTAGTCGATGCTGATCCCGGCGAGGGTGGCCAGTTCTTCGCGGCGCAGCCCCGGTGTGCGACGCAGCCCCGGGCCGACGGTGAGACCGGCGTGCTGCGGGCTGGTCTGGGTGCGGCGGGCGCGCAGGAATCGCCCCAGCTCCGCGCCTTCGCTACCGCCAGTGGAGTGCTCGGATGCCATGAGACCAGTGTCACCCCTGGTGATGGCGGAGTGAGGGGCCCTGTCATTACCCCCGAACGGCTCGGCCTGCCTCCGGGCGCCGAAAGGCACGAGGGTGAAGACACGCCAAGCGGCAGCCACAACCCTCACGACGCCGGGTTGAGCGATCACGGGACGGTCGGCAGGCGAGAGGGGCACAGCGTGCAAGACGACGGAGCGGAGAGAGCGGATGCGGTACATCAACCTGCGTGACCTGGAGGTTTCCCGGATCGGTCTGGGTGCGATGGGTATGTCGCACGGCTACACGGGTTCCGGCACCGATGAGGCGGAGTCCGTGCGGACCCTGCACCGGGCGCTGGAGCTGGGCGTAACGCTTATCGACACCGCAGAGATCTACGGCCCCTACACCAACGAGGATCTCCTCGGGCGGGCGCTGAAGGGGCGCCGTGAGCAGGTGGTGCTGGCGACGAAGTTCGGCCTCGTGTCGCACGCGGGCGAGGGGGCGTGGAACCTGGACAGCAGCCCGGCCAACGTCCGCGCCGCCGTCGAGGGCTCACTGAAGCGGCTGGGCACCGACCACATCGACCTGTACTACCAGCACCGTGTCGACCCGAACGTCCCGATCGAGGAGACGGCCGGCGCGGTCGGCGAGCTGGTCGCGGAGGGCAAGGTCCGCTCTTTCGGTCTGTCCGAGGCCGGCCCGGACACCATCCGCCGTGCCCACGGCGTCCATCCCGTCACCGCGGTGCAGTCGGAGTACTCCCTGTGGACCCGGGGCGTGGAGGAACGGGTGCTGCCGGTGCTGCGCGAGCTGAATATCGGCCTGGTGCCGTTCTCGCCGCTCGGGCGCGGATTCCTCACCGGCACGATCCGCTCCACCCACCAGTTCGACGAGGACGACTTCCGGCGCGGCAACCCGCGCTTCAGCGGCGAGAACTTCCAGCGCAACCTGGCAATCGCGGACGAGCTCCAAGCCGTCGCCACCGAGGTCGGCGCCACACCCGCCCAGGTCGCGCTGGCCTGGCTGCTCGCGCAGGGCGACGACATCGCGCCCATCCCCGGCACCAAGCGCGTGGCCCGGGCCGAGGAGAACACCGCCGCTGACAGCGTCACCCTGACCGCCGGGCAGATCGACAAACTCAGCAGCCTTCCGGCCGCCGCCGGCGACACCCACACCGAGGCCCAAGCGCAGATGCTCGAACGCTGAGCCGGCGACCACGGTGCCCAGCCGGCAGCGACCGGCCGGGATCTTCCACAGCAACACTCCACGGGCCGCCATGGCCGGCAGGTCTTCTTCCGAGCAGGAGAGTTTTCATGCGTGCAGCAGTGATGTACGGAACCGGCGACGTCCGGATCGAACACCGTCCCGACCCGAAGATCCAGCAGCCCACCGACGCCGTCGTCCGCGTCGTGCTGTCCTGCGTGTGCGGCAGCGACCTGTGGCCTTACGCGTCGATGCCCGCCGCCGGGACCGGCCGGCCGATGGGGCACGAGTTCCTCGGCATCGTCGAGGAGACCGGCTCCGACGTGTCGGGACTCAAGGCGGGCGACCTGGTCGTGGCACCGTTCACGTACTGCGACAACACCTGCGACCACTGCGTCCGGGGCCTGCACATGTCGTGCCGCAACGGCGGCAGGTACGGCTTCGACGGCGTGGACGGCGGCCAAGGCGAGGCGGTGCGCGTCCCGCAGGCCGCCGGCACCCTGGTCAAGCTGCCCGCAGGCGCCGACTCCGCTCTGCTGCCCTCGCTGCTGACGCTCTCCGACGTGATGGGCACCGGTCACCACGGCGCCGTCACCGCCGGAGTGCGCCGCGGCGACTCGGTGCTGGTCATCGGCGACGGCGCGGTCGGGCTCTGCGCGGTGATCGCCGCCAAGCGACTCGGCGCCGAGCAGATCATCCTCATGGGCCGGCACACTGCCCGCACCGACCTCGGGCGCGAGTTCGGGGCCACCGACGTCGTCGCCGAACGCGGCGAGGAAGGCGCCTCCCGGGTCCGTGACCTGACCGGCGGCGACGGAGTCCGCAAGGTCATCGAGGCGGTCGGCACCCGCCAGACCCTGGAGACCGCCCTGGCGGCCGTCGACGACGGCGGCACCATCAGCCGCCTGGGCGTCCCGCAGTACGAGGACGGCCCCGTCGGCCCGTCGATGATCATGCGCAACATCACCCTCACCGGCGGCGCCAGTCACGCCCGCGCCTACATCGAGCAGCTCCTGCCCGACGTCCTGGACGGCACCATCACCCCCGGCCGCGTCTTCGACCAAGGCTTCTCCCTGGACCAGGTCCCGCAGGCCTACCAGGCGATGGCCGACCGCCGCGTCCTGAAGGCCCTCATCACCCTCTGACCGGTGGCGGTGCCTGTGGCTCCGGTCCCCACCAGTCCATCAGCCCACTGTGACATCAGAGCGACAAGGAAGATCCCGTGCAGACCATCACCCTCGACAACGGCGTGCAGATGCCCATCCTCGGCTTCGGCGTCTACCAGATCCCGCCGGAGCAGACCGAGCAGGCCGTCTCCGACGCCCTCGCCGCCGGCTACCGGCTCCTGGACACCGCGGCCGCCTACGGCAACGAGGAGGCCGTCGGCCGCGCCATCAAGACCAGCGGCATCCCGCGCGAGGAGCTGTTCGTCACCACCAAGCTGTGGGTGCAGGACGCGCCCGCCCACGACAACACCCGGCGCGCCATCGAGACGTCTTTGAAGAAGCTGGGCCTGGACCACCTCGACCTGTACCTGATGCACCAGCCCTACGGCGATGTCTACGGCCAGTGGCGTGCGATGGAGGCCGCCAACCGGGAAGGCCTGACCAGGGCGATCGGCGTGGCCAACTTCTACCCCGACCGCCTCCTGGACCTCATCTTCAACAATGAGATTCCGCCCGCGGTCAACCAGATCGAAACGCACCCGTTCTTCCAGCGCACCGCCGACGACGACCTCATGCGCGAGCACGGCGTCCAGCACCAGTCCTGGGGCGGATTCGCCGAAGGCCGGAACGATCTGTTCACGCACCCCCTCCTCGGCGAGATCGGCGCGGCGCACGGCAAGTCCGTGGCACAGGTCGTGCTGCGCTGGCTGATCCAGCGCGGCATCGTCACCATCCCGAAGTCGGTCAACCCCGACCGGATCGCGCAGAACATCGATGTCTTCGACTTCGAGCTCACCGACGACCAGATGGCCGCCATCGCCGGCCTCGACACTGGCACGACGCTGTTCTTCGACCACCACGACCCCGAAATGGTCGCCTGGCTCAGCAAGCGCCGCCTGGACAGCTGACCCGCAGGGGTCGCGGCAGCGACCCCACGGCGAACCTCAGCTGCTGCCAGGGGCAAGCCCGAGGCGTGCTCGGGGCGTTCCCGGGCACCGCCCTGCCCATCAGTTCACTCGGAGGCGTATTTCGTGATCACGCCACAGCACAGCACCGCCGTACCGAGCCGGCGCACCGTCCCGCGCCGGGCACTGCTGACAGGAGCCGCCGCTGTGGCAGGAACCCACTTGACGGGGTGCTCACCGTCCCCGCCCCCACCAGAAACCAGAGCGCCCTCCCAGTCGGCTCCTATGACCGGAAGCAGCGGAAGGCGAGTCCTGCTGGTCTACTTCTCCCGGCCGGGCGAGAACTATTACTACGGCCGCCGCACCGACTTGACGGTGGGCAACACCGAGGTCCTCGCGCGGAAGGTCAGCAGCCGCATCACCTGCGACACCTACCGCATCCAGGCCGCCGAGCCTTACCCGCACGATTACGACGCGACCGTCCGGCGCAACGTCCACGAGCAGGACACCGACGCCCGGCCGGGCATCACCGGCCGCCTGCCTGCTCTCGACGGCTACGACACGATCCTGCTGGGCAGTCCCATCTGGAACGTCAGGGCGCCGATGATCATGACGACGTTCACCGAAGCCCTCGATTGGCGCCGTAAGACCGTCCACCCGGTCACCACCTACGCCATGAGCGGCTTGGGAACGACCGAACGTGACTACGCCGCCTCCTGCCCCGGTGCCACCATCGCAGAAGGTCTCGCAGTCCGCGGCGAACAAGTCGAACGCGCCGATTCCGACATCGAAGCATGGTTGCGACGCGTCGGGATCCCCCGCGTATGACCGCGCCCTCGGAGCACAAGGGCTGCACCGGGTCTCCTTGGACGCCATCCCCAGAGGTACGGCAACGCCGGCAAGCCCCGCAGGTGCGGGAGCCTGCAGGTCGGCGCCGTGAGGCTACGCAGTGGATGCCAGCGACACGATCTCCGGGTTGAGTTGTATGTGAGGGCGGGTGAGAGCGCCTGACACGCTTCCCTCCTGGTGGGTCTGCGAGATCTGGTCGAAGAGCAGGTCCACTGCCACTGCGCCCATCTCCCGGTAAGGAACCCGGACGGCCGTGACAGGTGTCGCAGCCAGGGGCGCCAATGCGGTCGCGTCGTAGCCGACGATGGCCACATCCATGGGCTCTCGCCTGCTGTATCCGGCGGCAAAGGCGTGACTCGCGCCGATCGCCAGGATGCCGTTGCTGCAGAAGAGGCCATCGGGCCGTTCTTCCTTTGCCCGTTGTGCAATGGCCTCGGCGCAGGCGGCTGCCGCGTTCAGGGATCCGTTGGCTGTGCGAATGACCTCCAGGGCGACGCCGGGTGCGGAGCTGAGAGCCGCTACGGCACCGCGGAGTTGGTCTTGAACCTGCCAGTTGTCGAGATCATCCGAGAGGAAGCCAAGTCGTCTTCGGCCCTGGCCGATGAGGTGCTGGACACCAATGCGGCCTCCAAGGGCATGATCCGTCGAGACGGACGCCTGGGAGGTCGATGTCGACTGCCGTGTGATGACCACACTGGGAATGCCGTGGCTGCGGATCCTGGCCAGTTCGGATTCGACGTCTCCGATGGGCGCAATGATGATGCCGGCCACTCGTTGCTGTTCGAACAGACGGAGATAGGACCGCTCGCGCTCCTCGGAGCTCACGTTGGCCATGAGCAGGTGCATGTTCTCATTCGCGATCCGCTGCTCAATGGCGTGGGCAGCCTCGGATGCCGCGGCGCTGACAGGTACGGCTGCGACGCATCCGATCACGGGGTTCGTGCCCGTGCGAAGCTTGCGGGCTGCGTCGTTGGGGACGAAGCCGAGGTCTTCCACCGCCTGTCGAACACGATCTTGGGTGGCGCTGGTGAGCTTGTGTGGGTAGTGGAAGTAGTTCGAGACCGTGGAGGCGGACACGCCGGCTGCAGCGGCCACATCACGGATGGTCGTCTGGTTCAGCCAATTCTCCCGGGACTCGAGGCGGCGTCCTGCCGCGGGGGGTGAGGCGCACGGTTCCGTGGCGACCGGGCCGGTGCGCGTCTGTATGTTGTTCAAGCGTGCGTCGGATTGCGTGAGGCTCGCCGCCCGGTGACGGGCGGCGAGCCTTGTGCGCTCGCCTTGGCCGGGCTTCGTCGGGGTGCCCGGGAGTTACTGCCCCGCGGATACGCCCCGGGCGACGAAGACGTAGGTTCCTGAGGGCACGTGGTAGACCGCCCGGTCGCCCTCGATGCGCCGGAACGTGGCGCCCTTCGGGATGTCGTGCGGGGTGCGGCCGCCCTTGGGGACGCGGACTTCGGCGGTGGTGTTCGGTGGCACGTCGACCTTCAGCCGGAAGGTGCCCTTCTTCAGGGTCCATTCGGATGCGACCTGGCCTTGGGGGGTCTGGTAGCTGCCTTCGACGTGGGTAATGTCTCCGACGATGCGCGGATCGATCACCAGGTACCGGTATCCGGCGGTGCCGCGGGCCTGGCGGATGCCGGCCAGGCCGCTGTGGAACCACTCCTCTATCTGCAGGAGGATCATGTGGTTCTTGGAGTTGCCCATGTCCCACTGCTCGGGATGGGTGGTGAGCCCCTGCGGGTTCGCGGTGGTCGGGGCCATGAAGTACCCGTAGCTCGGCCGGGTGTCTTCCTGCAGCGCGTCCCACAGGACGTCGTCGCGTCCCCCGTCCATCAGGGCCCGGACGATCGGGGCGAGGCCGATGGTGCCGCCGCTGAAGTGGGGTCCGCCGCCGAACGGCTGGAAGGCGTAGACGAGTTCGACCAGCGCGTCCAGCACCCTCTGGCGTTCGTCCTCGGGGACCAGGCCTTCGTCGAGGGCGAGGGCCTGGGCGGCCTGGGTGGCACCGGTGGTGCCGGCGTTGCCCTGGGCGGTGTAGCGGCCGAGGGCCGTGTTGTAGAAGGCGTCGTTGAACGCGGTCTTGATGTTGGAGGCGAGGCTGCGGTACTCGAGGGCGTCGGCGTGGCGGCCGAGGAGGTCGGCCATCTTCGCCATGCGGTCGGCGATCTGGTGGTAACCCCACGTGCCGGTGATGCGGCCCGAGGTGTTCTCGGCGGCGATCCAGTCCGCCAGAGCGGCGTCCACAATGTAGGTATCCGCGCCCGTGCCCGCCTTCTGCGTCCTGATGTAGTTCATGAACGCCTGCATCTGCGGGTAGTACCGCGCCATCGTCTGGGTGTCGCCGTAAACCTCGTAGAGGAACCACGGCACGAGGATGATCCCGTTGCCCCAGTTGATCTCGTCGCCGAACCGGCCGGTGTAGCCCCAGTCGTACACGGGTGCCTTGAGGGCGACGTTGCCGATGTTGTCGCCTGCCTTGGACTGGCCCTCGGCCAGGTGGCGCTCCATGGTGCGCAGGTAGGCGTTGTAGCCGAAGTTGCGGTGCAGGGAGCCGAAGGGCTGGAGGTAGTCCGCAGGGTAGGCCAGCTTCTCCCGGCCGGGGCAGTCGGTGAAGGTGGACATCATGTTGCTCATGATCGAGTACCGCGACATGCGGTGGATGCGGTTGATGCGGTCGTTGGAGGTCGTGACGGTGCCCGCTGTGGGGGTGGCCGCGTGGAGCTGCAGGCCGCTGATGGTCTCGGCGGTGGGTGTGTAGCCCTCGGGCAGGCCGGTCACCTGGACCCACTGCATGCCGAAGTAGTTGAAGCGGGGGTGCCAGGTTTCGCCGTGCCGGTTGCCGCGCGTCGTGTAGGTGGCGAATACGTTGGTGCCGCGGCTGCTGCCGCCGCCCATGATGGAGGCCTGGTTGACGGTACCGTCCGCGGCCAGTGATTCGGCCGGCTTCATGGTGATGGTGGTGCCTGCCGGGACTGTTCCGTCCACGGCGAGCTCCGGCCAGCCGGCGATGTTCTGCCCGAGGTCGAACACCCACACGCCGGGGGCCGGCTGGGTGATGCTGACGGGGTGGATCCGGTCGGTGACCTTCACCGGCTCGCCGACGCGCCACACGAGCTCGGTGGTCAGGTTCGGGGGCGGCGCGATGCCTGCGCGTGCCCATCCGGCGGCGCTGCCGTCGCGGCGCTTGGCCGCGGGCGACAGGTCAGCATCGGGGGCGTTCCATCCGGGCTGTTCGCGGCGGGCGTCGTAGTCGGACCCGGAGTACCAGTTGTCGGTGGTCGTCGGTCCGAGCGAGGTCTTCCAGGAGTGGTCGGTGACGATCGTCTGGACCGAGCCGTTGGCCTTGGTCACCTCCAGGCGTGCGATCAGCCGGGGGGAGACGGCGGCCCCGGCGCTGGGGTCGGTGCCCGCCAGGGAGTTCCCCGAGCCGGTGACGGACGCCGCGGCCGCATGCTGCTTGGTCAGGGCCGGGGTGAAGGTGATGCCGGTCCCGTCCGCGCCGGCCGTGCCGATGGCGGTGATCGTGCGCGGTTCCAGGCGGTCGCCGCCGTCGCCGGTGTCGATGTTGATCGTGCCGCCCACGTGGTAGCCGCTCACGCTGCTCAGCTTGACCGCGGTGTCCCCGGGTGCGGCGGGGGCGGCCAGGGTGCCGCTTCCCTTGAACTGGCTTTGCCACCAGTCGTAGGGCGCGGTGCGGCCGGTGGCCGGGTTGGTGACGGAGCGGGTGACCAGGGCCTGGCCGTGGCCGACTTCGACGCCGAGGGTGTTGGCGCCGGAGCGGATGAGGCGGGTGACGTCGTACGCGCGGTACTCGACGGACAGCTGGTAGTTGGAGCTTCCCGGTGCGAGGACCTCGTCGGTGATGGCCTGTCCGTTGAGGCTGGCCTCGAGGAGACCGACCCCGGCGATGTACAGCCGCGCCTGGACGACCTTGCCGCTGTGACGGTTGTCCACGTCGAAGGCGCGGGCGAAAATCGGCAGCGGGTCGCCGACCTGCCGGCCGGGGTACTCGATCCACTGGGCCGGGTCCCAGTCGGTGCGCTTGAGCAGCCCCATCTCCCAGGTCGCGGGGCTGCTCCACGGTGTCACGTCGCCTCGGGAGTCCCACAGGCGCACCTGCCAGACGACGCTCTGGCGGGACGTGAGGGCCTTTCCGCGCCAGGGAATGTCGGTCTGGGCATCGGAGTGGACCTTGCCGGAGTCCCACAGGTCACGCCCGCGGGTCAGGTCCGTGGAGGTGGCTGCCGCGCGTACCTGGTAGGCCTTCTGGGTCCAGGTCGCCGGGGCGCTGGTGACCTGCCAGCCCAGACGGGGAGACGGATCGTCGACGCCTAGCGGCTCGTCGGTACGGCCGTCGATGCTGAGGTGTCCGACGGTCGCTTTGTCGCCGTGCGTGTGGGAGGCGGTGGCGGCCGCGGGGCTGGTGACCCCGATCGGGAGGGCCAGTCCTCCCGCTCCGGCCACCATGATCCCCACGACGTGTCGGCGGCTCAGACCACGTGGTGCTTCGGACATCAACGAACTCCTGTCGATTGGGGCATGTCACAGGCGGTGCGGCGGCTGGGGCTGCTCGGTGAGCAGCCGCCTGAGGCCACCGCGTCGTGCGGAGTAGGAGAGCGATAGGGGTGGTGCTCCCCGCGGTGCCGGGTCCGTGGTTACGACGGGCCCGCGAGCCGTGCGGCCGCCGGCCGTGGTGACGGGGCGGGCCGGGACGACCGGCCGGCTCGATGCGGAGCCGGCAGGGGGCCTGGCCCCCGCCCGCGGGGAGGTGCGGAGACCAGGCCGATCGTGGTCAGTTGCGGCTGACGGTGATGTCGTACGTGCCGCCGGGGACGGTGAGCTGGGCGTAGCCATTGGTGACGGTGCCCTGGTAGGCGTTGCAGCTTCCTGCCGTGCAGACGGTGCGGCCGTTGACGGTGACGGTGGCCTGGGCGGCGGCCGGCACAGCGATCGTGCCGCTGGTGCTGGTCGGGGTCTGGGCGTGCAGGGTGAACGCCGTGGAGTCGGTCTGCCACTGCACTCCGATGTCGCCGAAGCTGGTCGGGACGGAGCCCTGGGCCCACTCGAGGTTGCCGGTGTGGGGCTTGATGCTCCAGGTGGCGTAGCCGGGGTTCACGGGGGTGACGCCCAGGACCTGTTCGGTGAGCTGGACGGTCGGGGAGGCGGCCCAGCCGTGGGCGAGGCTGGCGGTCGCGCGGTTGACGCCACCGTTGCTGTTCTTGAACTCCCAGAACGCGCCGGTGTAGAGCGGGTCGTTGCTGTCTACCATCGGTCCCCAGGTGCGACGCATCAGGTCGAAGGCACCGGTGGCGTCGCCCACGGCGAAGCGTCCGGCGGTCTCCATGCCGTTGCCGAACGGCTCGATGGTGTGGCCGGTCGGGTCGACCAGACCCGGGCCCATGATCGCGCCGTACGGGGTCCACAGCGTCTTCAGCGCGTTGAGCACACTGCTGCGTCGTTCGGCCGGGACGATCCCGTACTGCAGGGCGAGGGCGTTGGCGTCCTCGACCAGCACGTTGGGCTTGGCGCTGCTCTGGCCGTAGGCGCCCAGCTGCGTGCTCCAGAGGCGGGTGTTGACGGCCTGCTTGATCGACTCGGCCTTGGCGTCGTTCGCGGTGGCGTTGCTCGCGGAGCCGACCTGCCGCTCCAGCCAGGCCATCTCCTTGAGCAGGATGTAGTAGTCGATGCTGTATTTGGTGACTTCGCCGCTCTGGCTAGCCTGCCAGTAGTCGCGGTCGTTGGACGCGACCAGACGGTTGGCGGTCAGGAACCGGTCGTTGTACGCGAGCTCCGCGCGCAGGTCGGACAGGACGCTGATGATGTAGTTCCGGTCCCCGGTGTACCAGTAGTAGTCGATCGCGGCGCGTGCGCCGTAGCCGGAATAGTTGTTGGAGTAGAACAGCGGTGAGCCGGCCGGGTTGCTGCCCTTGCTGAAGTCCGGCGAGCCGGGGATGGCTCCGTCGGAACGCTGGGCGGCCAGCAGCACGTTCAGGGACGACTTCACGTAGCTGGCGCCCTCGTCACCGAGGGTGGAGATCGCGGTCGGTCCCTGGACGAGCAGGTCACCGGTCCAGATGCTGCGGTCGCGCTTGGCCCCGTCGTAGATCCGCTTGTCCGCCAGACCGTTCAGCCCGGCGGGCTTCAGGTTCAGCTGCAGCGTGTACGCGCCGGAATACCACATCTTGTTCAGCTGGTCGTCGCTGGAGATGAACCAGCCCTTGTAGTCCGCGGCGGTGGCCCGGACGCCCTGGAAGGTGACCCCTGCCGCGGACAGGGAGATGCTGCCCGGCGAGGTCAGGGTGAGCAGGACGAAGCGGAAGCCGGGGTGGTAAGAGCCGGAGCCCCGGCCCGTTCCGGTGGGCCGCAGGGTGTCGATGCCGCCGACGCCCGCCAGGCCGCGGGACTCGTCCGAGCTGGGCGCGCCCGGGGCGCTGACGGCCGCGGTCTGCGTCGTAAGGCTCCGGGTCAGGGCGGGGGTGATCGTGACCCGCCTGGAGGAGGTGTCGAAGGCGGTGATCGTGCGGGTCTGGGCGGTCGTGCCGGTGCCGAAGGTGATCGTGTTGCCGGCCTCGAGGTTCGCCGTGGAGGCGACGGTCACCTGCGTGGCCCCTGTCGCGGCGGCGGCCGAGACGGTGGTCGAGGCGGGCGTGCGGATGTAGCGGCGCGCCTCGGAGGTGGCCAGCGACAGCGTCGGATTGCCTTCGAGGGCGGTGATGTCGAAGTAGGGGGTCCCTGCGATGTCCTTGCCGAAGTCCAGGAGGACCGACGCGGGCGCGCCGCCGGCGACCGTCGTCAGGGTCGTCGCGGACCCTTGGCCCGTGACCAGGGTGTTCGGGTTGGTCACGCTGCCCCGGGTTTCCACACTGGCCGGGGGCACCTGCGCGGTGGCCGGACCCAGGACGTAGGACTGCCAGTTCGGGTTCTGCGGGGGCGCGGCCTCCGCCTGTACGAGGGCAGAGGCCATCGTGGCCATCAGCGTTAAGGCGACGATGACGCGGGAGCGCCTGCGGCTGCGGGAGGAGTTCCCGC
Organism: Streptomyces sp. NPDC058864; assembly: GCF_042742985.1. Classification (NCBI taxonomy): domain Bacteria; kingdom Bacillati; phylum Actinomycetota; class Actinomycetes; order Kitasatosporales; family Streptomycetaceae; genus Streptomyces; species Streptomyces sp. NPDC058864. Next base: position 32,964 of record NZ_JBHYMQ010000061.1, read on the forward strand.
GTCTGTGGTGGAAGCGGTTCAGCACGTGTGATCTCCCTCGAGAGGCGTTCGGGGAACGCGGGGGCTGAGCGGCCGGGGCGGTCGGCCCCGGCCGCGGGGACTGTCAGCGCAGATCCAGTGGTGCCGGCGGAGCCTGGTCTGCGCGCACGGGGCGGGACACGCGGGGACCAGACGGTGGGGTGTCAGCCGCGGCTGACGGTGATGTCGTACGAACCGCCGGGAACGGTGAACTGGGCGTAGCCGTCGGTGACGGTGCCCTTGTAGGCGGTGCAGCCGCCGCGGGTGTACACGGTGCGTCCGTTGATCTTCACGGTGGACTTGCCGGTGACCGGGACGGCGATCGTGCCGGTGGTGTTGCGCGGCGTGCTGGCGTGGAGGGTGAACTTCGAGGCGTTGGCCTTCGACTGCCAGTTCACCGCGATGTCGCCGTACTTGGTCGGGACGGAACCCTGGGCCCACTTGAGGTCGCCGGTGTGGGGCTTGATGCTCCAGGTGGCGTAGCCGGCGTTGACCGGGGTGACGCCGAGGACCTGCTCGGTGAGCTGGACGGTCGGGGAGGCAGCCCAGCCGTGGGCGAGGCTGGCGGTCGCGCGGTTGACGCCACCGTCGTTGTTCTTGAACTCCCAGAACGCGCCCGTGTAGAGCGGGTCGTTCTTGTCGACCATCGGTCCCCAGGTGCGACGCATCAGGTCGAAGGCGCCGTTTGCGTCACCGACGGTGAAGCGTCCGGCGGTCTCCATGCCGTTGCCGAACGGCTCGATGGTGTGGCCGGTCGGGTCGACCAGACCCGGGCCCATGATCGCGCCGTACGGGGTCCACAACGTCTTGAGGGCCTTGAGGACGCCCTCGCGCCGGTCGGCGGGGACGAAGCCGTACTGCAGGGCTAGGGCGTTGGCGTCCTCGACGAGCACGTCGGGGTGATCGATGCTCTGGCCGTAGGCGCCCAGCTGCGGGTTCCACAGCTTGGCGTTGACGGCTTCCTTGATCTGGTCGGCCTTGGCGTCGTGCTCGTCGGCGATGGTGGCGGAGCCGACCTGCCGCTCGAGCCAGGCCATCTCCTTGAGGAGGATGTAGTAGTCGATGCTGTACTTGGTGACTTCGCCGGTCTGGCTGGCCTGCCAGTAGTCGCGGTCGTTGGATGCCACGAGGTGGTTGGCGGTCAGGGACTTGTCGTTGTAGGCGAGCTCTGCGCGCAGGGCGGGCAGGATCTTGGTGATGTAGTCCTTGTCGCCGGTGTACCGGTAGTAGTCGACGGCGGCGCGTGCGCCGTAGCCGGAGTAGTTGTTGGAGTAGAACAGCGGAGAGCCGGCGGGGTTGCTGCCCTTGCGGAAGTCGGGCGAGCCGGGGATGGCTCCGTCGGCGCGCTGGGTGGCGAGCAGTACGTCGATCGAGGACTTGACGTAGCTGGCGCCTTCGTCGCCGAGGGTGCTGATGGCGGTCGGTCCCTGGACGAGCAGGTCGCCGGTCCAGATGCTGCGGTCGCGCTTGGCCCCGTCGTAGATCCGCTTGTCCGTCAGACCGTTCAGCCCGGCGGGCTTCAGGTTCAGCTGCAGCGTGTACGCGCCGGAATACCACATCTTGTTCAGCTGGTCGTCGTCGGACAGGAACCAGCCCTTGTAGTCGCCGGGGGTGGCCCGGACGCCCTGGAAGTCCACGCCGGCTGCGGAGATGGAGATGCTGCCGGGCGAGGTCAGGGTGAGCAGGGCGAAGCGGAAGCCGGGGTGGTAGCTGGCGGAGATCCGGCCTGTGGCGGTGGGCTGCAGGGTGTCGATGCCGCCGACGCCTGCCAGGCCGCGGGACTCGTCCGAGCTCGGCGCGCCCGGGGCGCTCACCGCCGCGGTCTGGGCGGGGACGTCGCCGGTCAGGGCGGGCTTGAAGGAGATGGTCCTGGCGGCGGTGTCGAAGGCGGTGATCGTGCGGGTCTGCGCGGTCGTGCCGGTGCCGAAGGTGATCGTGTTACCGGCCTCGAGGTTCGCCGTGGAGGCGACGGTCACCTGCGTGGCCCCAGAGGCTGCGGCGGCCGAGAGGGTGGTCGAGGCAGGCGTGCGGATGTAGCGGCGCGCCTCGGAGGTGGCCAGCGACAGCGTCGGATTGCCTTCGAGGGCGGTGATGTCGAAGTAGGGGGTTCCGGCGATGTCCTTGCCGAAGTCCAGGAGGACCGATGCGGGCGCGCCGCCGGCGACCGTGGTCAGGGTCGTTGCCTTCGGCTTCCCCTTGTCTTTGCCGTTCACCAGGGTCTTCGCGTGGGTGACGTCGCCGCGGGTTTCGACGTCGACCGGCTTGACCTGGGGGCTGGACGGGGCCAGGACGTATGAGTGCCAGTCGGGGTGCTTCGGCGTCGACGCCTCGGCCTGCACTGCGACCGAGCCCACGGTTGCGAGGACTGCCACGGCCACGACGAGGCGGGAGCGCCTCAGGCCGCGGGAGGTGCCGTCAAACTCCGAGATGAATCGTTTCAACATTTGGGTGTGATCTCCCTTGGAAGAGGTGTTCAGAAAAGGTGCGCCCGAACGGCCGGGGCGGAGCCGTCGCCCCGGCCGGGGGTCTGTGTTAGGAGCCGGACTTGTAGTCGGCGTCCATGGCCTGGAGAACCTTGTCCGGGGTGGACTGGGCGCTGAAGATCTCCTGCAGGCCGCTGAGCATGGTCTGCTGCACCTTGGGGTTGGGCCAGAGCTGGTCCATGAAGGGCACGGTGCGGTCGTCGTTGACGAACGTGGACAGCTCGGCCAGCGACGGGTCGGGGGTGAAGCCGGTGTCCGGCCGGGTCGGAAGGCCGCCTTGCGTCTTGACGAAGAGGTTCATGCCCTCGGGCGACATGACGAAGTCGACGAACTTCAGCGCGAGGTCCTTGTTCTTGGCCTTGGCGTTGACTCCGTAGCCGGTGCCCCCCGCGGCGGGCATGAAGAACTCCGAGGGGGTGTCGGTGGCCGGCAGTGCCTTGAGGGTGAACTTTCCGTCGGGGTTCTTGCCCTTGAGCAGGGCGATGACCCAGTTGCCCTGGACGATGCCGAGGGTCTTGCCGGTGGCGGCGAGTTCCTGGCTGGCCTCGTAGCTGGTGCCCAGCGGGTCCTTCTGGAAGCAGCCGGCCTTGTCCATCTGCTGGTACTTGGCCATTGCGGTGGTCCACGGCGAGTCCGCGAAGGTGGCCTGGCCTGCCTGCATCTTCGTGTCGAAGTCGGCGTCGGGTCCGTAGACGGTGGTGGCGGCCAGGGCGTAGAGAACGATCTGGGTGACCCAGTTGTCCTGGATGCCCAGGGCGAAGGCGGGGGTGCCCTTGGCGCCGGCGTCCTTGCAGAAGTCCAGCAGTTCGGTCCAGGTGCCGGGCGGGGTGAGGCCCGCCTTGTCCAGGGCGTCCTGGTTGTAGACGGCGCCGATGCCGTTGAGCCCGAAGACCCCGTTGTAGGTCTTCCCCTGGTACTGGGAGACGGTCTTGACCGCGTCGGGAAGCTTGGAGGCCCAGGGCCGGTCCGACAGATCGAGGAGGTATCCGGGCTTGGCCAGCACGTAGGTGGCCGCAGGGTTGCCGTTGCCCGGCCAGACCGACATCACGTCCGGACCGGTACCGGAGGCGAGCTTGGTGCGGATCTGCTGCTGGTACTGGTCGGCGCTGCTGACGGTGAGGCGCACGTCGATGCCGGGGTTGGCCTTCTCGAAGGCCTTGACGACGGGCTCGATGGATCCCTGGTCCTGCGAGGCGATCGTCAAGGTGGTGGAGGACCTCCCGCCTGCGGCATTGGTGCCGCCGCTACAGGCTGCCAGCACACCGGCAGCCGTCACTGCCGCTATCGCGGCGGACAGTCTGGTTCTGATCATGGTGTCTCCCGCGGGGAAGTAGCGGCGGTCACGATGGGACCGGTGAAGTCAGCTCCGGGGCAACGGCGCTGATGACGTAGTGGCCGGATGCCAGCCGCACAGCGGCTCCGGCCGGATGCGGTTCGACGGCGAGTACGCCGGGCCTGCCGGCCGCCGGCGCTCCGCCTTCCCGGACGCTGCCGGGGTCGGGCGTGGGCATGTGCAGCGTGGCGGTGGCGCCGGGAGGCACGGTGCAGGTCACCGTGAGCAGACCGTCGGCCAGGTTCCATCCGCAGGTGACGGGGCCGCGTGCGGTGTCCTGTTCGGCGCGGGCCCAGGTGAGCCGGCCTCCGGGCTGCGGGCGCAGAAGCAGTTCGCTGTAGGCGACCGACGAGGGTGCCTGGTCGATGCCTGCGACGCGGCCGAAGAGCCAGTCGCCGATGCTGCCCAGGCTGTAGTGGTTGAAGGAGTTCATCGCGGCGGACTGGAATCCGCCGTGGTCGGTCCACCCGTCCCAGCGTTCCCAGATGGTGGTGGCGCCATGGCGGATCGAGTGTCCCCAGGAGGGGTACGCGTCCTGGTGCAGCAGGGCGTAGGCGAGGTCGGCCCGGCCGTGGTCGGTCAGGACCGGGCAGAGCAGGGCGGTGCCGACGAAGCCGGTTGTCAAGGTGGTGTTCCGCTTGTCGATGTCGGCGGCCAGGTGACCGACGGCGGCTTCGACAAGAGGTTCGGGCAGGAGACCAAAGGCCAGGGCCAGCAGGTATCCGGTCTGAGTGCCTCCTTCGATGCTGCCGTCGTCGTGGACGTAGGAGTCGATGAAGGCCGTGCGGATATCGGCGTGGAGCTTTCGGTAGTGCGCTGCTTCCGGCGCGCGGCCCAAGGTCTCGGCGGCGTCGGCGACGATCCGGGTGCTGTGGGCGAAGTACGCGGTCGACAGCACGTCCCGGGGTGTGGTGACGCCGACATGCAGCCAGTCGCCGTAGGCGTTCCCGGTCCGGTGCTGCCACCGAAGGTCGGGGTTGTGGCGGCGGATGTGTTCCACCCATGCGGCCATCGCGTCGAAGGAGCTTTCCAGGGCGCGCAGGTCACCGTAGGTGCGCCACAGATGCCAGGGGATGATCACGCCGGCGTCGCCCCAGGCCGGTGCCGCCTCGCGGTCGAGCGTCATGACGGGGGCGACGTCCCGGAAGGCGCCGTCGTCGTCCTGTCCGTCGAGCACGTCGCGCATCCAGCGGGCGAAGAAAGCGGAGACGTCGGCGTTGCGGCTCGCGGTCGGGGCGAAGATCTGGGCGTCGGCGAGCCAGCCGAGGCGTTCGTCGCGTTGCGGGCAGTCGGTGGGGACGGCGAGGAAGTTGCCCCGCTGTCCCCAGGCGATGTTGGACTGCAGCTGGTTGACCGTGGCGTCGGAGCACTCGAAGGTGCCGGTCCACGGTGTGTCGTTGTGGAGGGCGCGAGCGCTCACGTCGTCGGCGGCCAGCTCTCCCGGGTAGTGGTCGATCTCGGCGTACCGGAAGCCGTGGAAGGTGAACTGCGGCTCGAAGATCTCGGTGCCGGTGCCGCCGGTGATGTAGATGTCGGTGGCCTGGGCGCGGCGCAGGTTGTCCAGGTACAGCTCGCCGTCGTCGAGGACTTCGGCGTGGCGCAGGACGATCCGCTGCCCCCGTTCGGGGTTGCGGAGGGTCAGCTGGACGCGGCCGACCAGGTTCTGCCCGAAGTCCACGATGTACCGGCCGGGGCCGCGGTGGTGGACGGCGGCTGCCGGCAGATGCCGGGTGACGCGGATGGGCTGGTCGGGCTCGGCGACCAGCGGTCCGGGGTCGGTGTCCAGGACGGCGGCCGGGCGGAAGCCCGTAGGGTCCGGTCCGGGTGCGTCCCAGCCGGGGGTGTGGCGGCGGGCGTCAACGGTCTGGCCCATGAGCAGGTCGGCGGAGCGGATCGCGCCGGGCGCTTCGGTCCATTCGAGGTCGGTGGCGACCACCTGGCGGGAGCCGTCGGCGAAGTCCAGGACCAGCTGGGCCAGGAAGGCGGGGCGGTCGCCGTAGTGCTGTGCGGCGCGGCGCGGGTCGAATCCGACGTACCCGCTCCACCAGCCGTCGGCGACGACGGCGGCCAGGACGTTGGCGCCCTCGGTGACCAGGTCGGTGACGTCGTAGGTCTGGTACTGCAGCCTGCGGCGGTACTCGGTCCAGCCCGGCGACAGTTCCGCGCCGCCGACGCGGAAGCCGTTCAGGCGCGGCTCGTACACACCGCGAGCGGTGGCGTACAGGCGGGCCCGCACGGGCCGGCTGGGTGCCTGGAAGGGTCTGCGCAGATGCAGGGGCGGTGACTGCAGTGCCGATGCTTCGGGGTCGTCGTCCTCGGGCGGATCGTAGTGGGGAAGGTTGACCAGGTCCCGGCCCACCCATTGGGCGGTCCAGTCGTCCCGGTGCAGCAGGCCGGTTTCGAACCAGGACTGCGCGATGCCCCCGCGAGCTCCGGTCTCGTCCCAGACCTCGAGGCGCCAGTGGTAGCGCGTGGCGGAGGTCAGGGCGGGCCCGTCCCAGCCGACGAGCAGGGTGTCGGACGAGGCGCGGCGGCCGCTGTCCCACAGCAGACGGCCTGGGGTGTTCAGGTCCGTAGGGCGCGTCGCGACGGTGATGCGGTAGGCGCTCTGGGCTGCCGCGCGGCGGCGGCAGTGCAATTTCCAGGACAGTCTCGGGTGCCGCTCCCCCATCCCGAGGGGTTCGGTGCGCTGCTCTGTCTGCAGTGCGTAGGGGGTGAGGAGCTGCGGGTTCACTGCGTCGGTCATCCCTTCAGCCCTCCGGCGAAGCCGCTGATGATGCTGCGTTGCAGCGCGAAGTAGACGGCCAGGATGGGCACGATGCTGATCGCCAGGGCGGCGAAGACGAGGTTCCAGTCGGTGACGTACTGGCCGAAGAAGCCGGCGATCGCCACGGGCATGGTCTGCTGGGCGCTGCCGCTGAGATACAGCAGCGGGGTGAAGAAGTCGTTCCACACTGCGACGACGTTGAGGACGAGCGCCGTCACGGTGATCGGCTTGAGCATGGGCATCACCACGTGGCGGAAGCTCTGTGTCGGTGTGCAGCCGTCGATGAGCGCGGCGTCCTCGAAGTCACGGGGCAGGGCGCGCAGGAATCCGGTGTAGAGGAAGGTGGTGAAGGGGACCTGCAGGCCGGAGTAGAACAGGATCAGTGCCCAGGGGGTGCCCAGCAGATGCAGATCGCGCATCGTCTGGTAGAGCGGCAGCGCGGCGAGCTGGAAGGGCAGGATCAGTCCGAGCATCACCAGCAGGAACAGGCCGCGTGACCAGCGTGCGGTCGACCGGGCCAGCGGATATGCGGCGAACGAGGATACGGCCAGGATGATGACCACGCTGCCGGCGGTGACCAGCACGCTGTTCAACAGTGCGCCGCCCAGTCCGCCTTGCTGCCAGGCCTGGCTGAAGTTGTCGAAGGTGGGCGAGGTGGTCGGACGGATCGGCGAGGAGGTGTCCGAGACCGGCCGCACCGCCAGGTTGACCAGGACGTAGACCGGAAAGGCGACCACCAGGGCGGCGGCGATCATGGCCAACTCGAGCGCGAAGGTGCGCTTGCGATAGCGGTTCACGAGGCTGCCCTCTCTCCGCTGGCCAGCACCAGGTACTGCCCGGTCGACGCCACCGCCACGATGATCGTGAGGACGACCGCGAGAGCGATGCTGTACCCGAACTCGCCCAAGGTGAAGGCGTCTTTATAGATCAAGGTGGACAGCGTGTCGGTCGCGTGACCCGGGCCTCCGCCGGTCAGGGCGTAGACCTGGTCGAAGAGCTTGATCCCGCCGATGATCGACAGCATCAGGTTGATGGTGAAGGCCGGGGCCAGTAGCGGGCGGGTGATCGACCAGAACCGGCGGACCGGTCCGGCGCCGTCGATGTCGGCGGCCTCGTGGATCTCCTTCGGGACCGACTGCAGCCCGGCCAGGAAGATGACCATGGAGTAGCCGCCGAACTGCCACACGACGACCCCCACGACCGACCACAGGGCCAGTTGCGGGTCACCGAGCCAGTCCTGTCTCAGCGAGCCCAGGCCGACTGCGCCGAAAAGGCTGTTGACGGCGCCGCTGGGGCCGAGCAGGTTGCGCCACAGGTAGGCGGTCACGATCGGGGTGATCACGGCGGGCGCGAAGAGCAGGACCCGAAGCACATTGCGGGTCTTGATGAGGCTGTTGACGCCCAGCGCCAGCAGGAGCCCGAACGCGTTTTGAATGACGGTGACCGACACCGCGATCAGCAGGGTGTGCCAGATCGCCTGCACCGCGTCCGGGTCGTCCAGCAGACCGGTGAAGTTGTCGAGGCCGACGAAGGAGAAGTCCGGGTCCAGTCCGTCCCAGTCGGTGAAGGCGTAGTACACACCCCGGGCGCTGGGCACCAGGACGACGAAGGCGAACAGCAGCATCGCCGGGACGGCGAACCACCACGGGGAGGTGGCACGGCGCCGGACGGGCAGGCGGCCCGGGCGTCTGGGGACGACAGCGGCCGGTGGCGACAGCGGATCGCGCGAGGTTGCAGGCACTGACGACGCCCCCTTTCTTAAACGTTTCAATCCGATGGGTAACGTTTCCCAAAACGTGCGACAGACCCTAGGGAGGGGTGCGACGTAACGTCAAGATGTCGGACGCGATGCACCGCAGTTACCGGAGCCCAGGCGGGGTCTCTTCCGCTATGAGCTGCGGGAAAGTGCTGCTGGGCGGTACGGTTCGGCGACGGGAACCGTCCGCGTGCAGGATCCAATGCACTGGGCAACGTTTCCCATATGTGTCCTGGAGGGAGTCAGATGGAACCGCCCGCGCAGCCCAAGCGCGTCACGATCGTCGACGTCGCGCGGCACGCCCAGGTGTCCACGACCGCGGTGTCCAAGGTGCTGCGCAACGCCTACGGGACCAGCCCCCAGATGCGTGCGAGGGTCCGCCAGGCGATCGACGACCTCGGATACCGCCCCTACGCCGCCGCCCGGGGCATGCGCGGTCAGACCTACACGGTCGGCGTGATGCTGCCCGACATCCGCAACCCCTTCTTCCCCGAGATCCTCGACGGGATCACCGACGCCCTGTGGGACACCGATTACCAGGTCCTCATGGCCCCGGGACGCAACGGCGAGGAGGCGGAAGCAAAGGTCACCGAGGCCATGATCGACCGCGGGATGGACGGCATGATCCTCGTCGCGCCCGTCTCATCGCGTCCCCACCTCGAGCGCGTCGCCGGCATGGTGCCGACTGTGGTCGTCGGTAGGCACGGTCAGTCCGCGGCCTACGACACCGTCTCCGACGACGACCTGGTCGGAGCCGCCCTCATCGTCGATCACCTCGCCGACCTCGGGCACCGCCGCATCGCGCACATCGAGCACGACGAGACCGACCCCCGCCGCATCGCCGAGATGCCCAACGCCATCCGCGCCGAAGGCTACCGGCGTGCGATGCGGGCCCGCGGCCTCGAGAACGAGATCGACATCGTCTCCACCACCTACACCCAGCAGGGCGGCTACCTCGGCGCCCGGCAACTGCTCGCCCGCACCCCACGGCCCACCGCCATCTTCGCCGGCGCGGACATCGTTGCCATGGGCGTCCTCCAAGCCGTATCCGAAGCCGGACTCAAAGTCCCCGACGACATCTCCATCGCCGGATACGACAACACCACCTTCGCCGCCCTCGGCCCCATCTCACTGACCAGCGTCGACCAGGCCGGACGCCACATCGGCACCAACGCCGCCCAACTCCTCATCGACCGCATCACCGACCGCACCCGCCCCACCGCCCAGATCAAGTTCTCCCCCACCATCGTCCCCCGCCACACCACCGCACCCCCACCCAGCTGACCCACCCACTGCCTGCACAAACGGCAGGAACACCTCTGGCAGCACAAGCGCACGTCATCATCCGTGAACACGCAGAGCACCCCGGCAGTGGGCTGCCACGTGTCGCAACCTGCTCCCCCTGACTCGCACAACGGAGCGTCAACTGCTGACGCGTAGACAGACACAGCCCCGATCATGGCCGGCACATTCGAGACGCCCCTAGGGTCGCATCCCGAACAGGAAGCGCGTCGCCCGCGTGCGGCGGACCAGCAGCTCGTAAGCGGTGAGGGTGAGGATGAGGGCGATCGCCACGAGCACGGCGTACTCGACCAGGATCGGCGCTGACCAGCCGACCACGAAGTATGCGACGGCGACCACGATCGGCTGGTGCAGGACGTACAGCGGCAGCACGGCTGCGGCGAGATAGCCATAGACGCGCCGACGCGTCGTCGGGGCCGGGTTCGGCACCGCACGCGGTTGCTCTGGCCGCCGGCGGTCGAGGAGGCCTGGGATGGCGATCACCAGGCACCACCCGGCCGCGCCGAACAGCGCCCGTGAGACGGTGGCCAGGGCGGTCATCTCCGTGAAGGGCTCCTCGGCCAGGGCGAAGCCGGGGCCGGCTGCCGCGAACAGCAGGGCGCCGAGCCAGGCCGCGGTCCGGGCGTCGCGCCGCATCACGGTGCGGAAGCGGTCGTCGGCGGCGAGCACGAAGCCGGCGACGAAGAACAGCAGGTACGACCAGCGGTGCCAGCCCGCGTACTCCTCCTCCAGCCGTGCGAACGCACAGATCGCCGCGAAGGCGAGGGCCAGAAGGAACACGACGCCCCGCCGGTGCAGGGCCGCCTCCGCCACCCGGTCGCCGATGCGGCGGACGCGCTCGCGCGGCAACCACCGGTGGAACGGCACCAGCATGAGGGAGAACGCCAGGAGGAGCACGACGAACCAGAGATGGCCGGTCTCGAAGTGCTCGCCCTGGACGAGGAAGGGGAACTCCTCGGGTTCCAGGCGCACGTCGAAGAAGCGCGGCAGGAAGCCGAGGTACGACTCGTGGTAGTCGGCGTCGGCCGAGCGCAGCCGCAGCCACTGCGGCAGCGGGTTCAGCACGAGGGTCGCTAAGACCAGCGGAACCCCGAGCCGCAGCAGCCGCTCCTTGGCGAAGCCGCCCGCGCCGCGGCGCTGAAGCGAGTGCCAGGCACCGAGGCCGGAGATGAGGAACAGCAGCGGCATGGCCCAGACGACCCCGAACCCGGCGATGATCATGATGGCTTCGGTGGTCTCGGCGTTCTTGACGTAGTAGTCGTCGCCGGCCGCGAATACGAGCGCCGAGTGGAAGAAGACCAGCCCGATCACGACCAGCATCCGGATCGCGTCCAGCTCCGGCCGCCGCTCCGGTAGCGGTGCCTGCGCCGGTTCCGTGCGCGTCGCCATGCCCGTGCCCCCCGTCGCCCGTAGGTCACCAGTGTCGGAAAGGCGGCCGCCGGGCGCCACCCCCGCAACGGACTCCGCTTACTCCAGCCGTGGATCGTGATCCCGCTGCCGGGGACCACCGCTCCATGAGTTCCTGTCAGTACCAAAGAGTGAGCCCCACCGCGCCGGCTCCCGTGCGCGCCGCATGGCGCAGCACCCGTAGCGGGCCGTCGATGAGTTCGTCGATGTCGCAGTTCGGGTCGTCCGCCATCTCGTCCAGCCACAGCCGGATCCGGGCGGCCACATGGGCCCGACGCGGCGGGTGAAGGACGAGCGCCTGCTCGGCCGCGGGGAGCGCGTCCCTTACTTGAGCGGCATCGAACAGGAACTGCCCGCAGCAGCCCGGGAATCGGAGCGTCGTGTCGCGGCCCAGCCCCCACATGAGCGCCGCCGCGCCGTCACCCCTGGGTACGGCGGAGCAGAACAGGCCCTCGCCCTCCTGCTGCGGGACCGCTTGGAGCAGGTGGTCCTGGAACTCGTCCGCCTCGGTGTCGTCGTTCCGGACTCTGTGGACCGCGTCGGCAAAGCGCACCATTTCCTCAATGCGCGACGACCGCTCGGGGGTCCCGTCGAGCAGGTCCGTGGGCCCGAGACGCTCGCGCCACTGACCCATGTCGGCGGACGACGCCGGCCACGTGCCGTGGGCGCCTGCCGTGTCGGGGAATCGGCGACGTGCTTCCTCCATGGGGTTGTCCGCCAGTACGCCGACCACCCAGACCCCCATCACGCTCATCCGCGCTCCCTCACATGTCGTTGAAGATTGGCTGTGGGGAACACCGCCGCCGTGCCCCGGGAAGGTTGCCGTTGGAGGGCTTGGCGCTGGTGGCGGCTGCTGCGCGCATGGGTGCCGGGGCACGGCGGCGGCGGACCCCGCCGGCTTCGACGCGGTCCTCGGCGGGGCCCGAGAGGACGGGCCGTGCAACCGGGTGGCGCTGACGCCGCCCACGGACGACGCGAACGCCTGGACGGTGGCCCAGGACGACGACCCCGTCCCGGCCAGGCTCAGCGAGCTCGGAACGGCTCATTGGATCAGGTCGGTGTGCGGATGCTCCGGAGACGCCGGGCAGACGTAGATCTGCATGTTGTCCGTGCTGCCTACTTGCACCCCCGTCGGCTGTGAGGGGTCCTGGCCGGGGTAGTACGAGTCGGCGAGGGCGGCGTCCCGGTCCTCCAGCGGCGCCCAGCTGTGACCTTGATCGCCGTCCCACTCCCAGGAGGCGATCGTCAGGAGCGGGACCATTTGCACCTCGCACACAGCGCAGTAGCGGGGGTTCGGGTCAGTGCGGCCCCACGGGGGCCAGCCACCGACCTTCCAGCCGGGTACGTGGGACAGATGAGTGGAGTAGAACTCGCGCGGATCGTCCGCGTAGGAGCTGTCCACTCCGACGCCGGCTGCCTGCCACCTGTTCCAGTCGTCCAGCATCAGCTGGAGTTCCGGGCTCAGGTCGAGGCTGTTGGGGTAGTCGGTGAGCGATTCGGGTGCCAGCACGCACGGTTCCGGCACATAACCCGGATAGTCCGCCTCGTACGGTTCTGGGGGCGGGGCGAGGATGTCGCCGACCTCCGCGGCCGACCGCCAGAACAGTGCGGTCGACGGCTTGTAATCCGGATCGTGCTCGTACGGGCACCAGAGGACCTGCAGCAGATCGGCCTGACCGGGCGGGCGCAACAGGGGTATGTCGCGCAGGAACAACTGAGCCACGGGCAACATCGGGACCGGACATTCGGCGGGCCGTGGAGGGCGGGCGTCGAACCGTTCGGCAAGCCACGCGGCATTGCGCTCCTTGAGCGCTTCCTCCTCGGGCGTGAGTGCGGGAGCCGGGCCATCAGGGATCCACCGGGACCGCAGGCGTCTCGCGAGCCGCACTTCGGTCGGTGAGCTGCGGAATCCACTGTCCACGTGCAGGTGCGTGTCTTCACAGTGCGGCCACGGCTCCCCGGCCGGCCACAGCAGCGGCCCACCGACCGAGCTGTCCCTGACCGAGGGTGACCCCGGACGGGGATGCAGCCGGATGGCAGGACGCGCCAACGGAGCCAGCTCGGGGAAGACCGCGGTCACCTCGACTGGCCGCGGCGGAGTAGTGCGTACGAACACCATGCCGGTGATCCTGCCACCCGCCACCGACAGTCCCGTCCTGGTCAGCGGGCGCGCACGGACCGGTGGTTGCGGGAGGCGGGGTCGGGGGGCGAAATGTGGGACAGGCACGTCGCCTCTTTCGGCTGCCGGTTGCGCCTCGGTGGGCGTGTTCGCCGAGGAGCGGGGCTCCTCTCGGCCGTTGGCTCAGGTCGGCCGCCTGCCTCCGGGCGGGCGAGGGCCGAGACGCTGCCCGCTGACGGCCTCGTACGTCGCCGCCAGGGCCTTCCCCGACTGCTCCGGATGCCGCTGGGCGATACCGATGAACAGGCAGTCGATGACCGTCAGCTGCGCGATCCGGCTGGCCATCGCGCCCGAGCGGAACGTGGTCTCGCGCGCCGCGGTGGTCAGCACGAAATCGGAGACCTCGGCGATGGGCGACCGGGGAAAGTTGGTCAGGGAAACCGTGGTGGCTCCCTGCCCCCGGGCCACACGCAGCGCCTCTACGGTGTCAGCGGTGGCGCCGGTGTGGGAGAGCCCGAAGGCGACGTCCCCGGCTCGCAGCACTGCCGCCGACGTCAGCATGATCTGCGTGTCGCTCCACGCGAAGCCGACACGTCCGATCCGGTGGAGCTTCTGCTGGAAGTCAGCGGCCACGAAGGCGCTCGCGCCCACTCCGTACACGTCGACGCGTCCCGCGGCCGCCATCGCGTCGACCACGTCGCCGAGAACCGCCACGTCCAGCTGCGCGCCGGTCTCCTCCACCGCCCGGGCGTCGGCGAAGGCGACCTTGCCGACGATGCCGGCCAGGTCGTCGGTGGAGGTGATGTCGTCGCCCAGGTGGCTCTCGGCGCGCGTCCCGGCACGGGCGGCCTCGGCGGCCATCGCGATCCGCAGAGCGGGATAACCGTCCAGACCGATCGACCTGCAGAACCGGATCACTGTGGTCTCGCTGGTGCTCGCCGCCGCGGCCGCCTCGGAGATGCTGCGGCGGGCCGTCCGGGCGGGGCTGTCCAGCACCGCCCGGGCGACCCGCTGCTCCGCCCGGGCGAGGCCGGGCAGGAGCGAGCGGATGCGCACCAGGAGGGCGCTGTCCTGCAGGTCGTCGGCCGCGTTCTCGGTCACCACGCGGGAAACCTACTGAGGGCCTTGCCGCAGGTCAACGTGGAGCCGACGCCTTGGCGTGGGCATCAGTGCCCTCCGTCCGCCGGGAGTTCGCGCCAACCGGCCGAGTTCAATGGGGCGTCCGGCTTGTCGCCGTCGAGCAGGACGTGCCTGCCGTCGGTGATCCGCAGCCCGCTGAGGTTCACGCCACGCCCCTCGTAGACCGAGTCGGTGGTGTAGCGCCAGCGCAGTTCGAGACCGGACGCCGTGTTCGGGATCTCGGCGTGCACCCGCCACCAGGCGCGTACGGCCTGTCCGGACAACGAGGTGACGCCGTCGGCGGGCGCGCCGGTACCGGTGGCGTGGAGCGTCACGGGCTGCCAGGTGGCACCGCCGTCGGAGCTGGCCTCGAGACGGAGGCGATCCGTCGATTCGGTGTTCACGAAGGACCTGAAGTCGACGTCGACCGTCCCGGAGGCGTCCAGCGGACCGGTGGTCAGCGTGCTGGTGGCGCCACCGCCCTGTCCCGAGAACCACGAGCGGCCGCCGCCCGGTGCCTTGACCGGCATCGCCTCGGCGAGGGCCCCGGCGATGCCGCGCCGGGCGGGGTTGGTGGAGGGGGTGGTGCGCGTGGCGTGGACCCGGTTGGTCAGCAGGATGGCGAACGACCGCGACTCGGGGTCGATGACCAGCGAGGTGCCCGTGAAGCCCGTGTGGCCCAGCGTGCGCGGGCCGGACAGACCGCTCATGTACCAGATCTGGTCCAGCTCGAAGCCGAGGCCGTGGGAGTCGCCGGGGAAGGCCTGGTTGAAGTTCTCCTCCAGGAGCGAGACACCGTGACGGCTGAGGATCCGGTGACCTCGGTAGGTCCCGCCGTTGAGGATGGCCTGTGCCAGTACGGCGAGGTCGTCGACGGTGGAGAAGACGCCCGCGTGCCCGGCGACGCCACCCATGGCCCAGGCGTTCTCGTCATGCACCTGGCCGTGTACCAGGCCCCGTGCCGGCGTGGCCTCGTACTCGGTCGCAGCGATCCGCGTCAGCTTCGAGGCCAGTGGGTTGTATCCGGTGTCCTTCATGCGCAGGGGCCGCGTGACGTCCTCGCGGACGAGGGTGTCCAGGCTTCGCCCCGTCACTTTCTCCAGCACCAACTGCAGGGTGAGCATGTTGAGGTCGGAGTAGGTGTAGGTGGTCCCCGCCGGGTTCACCGGCGTGGTGTCCAGGATGGCCTTCACGCGTGACGGGATGTCGGGGTAGCCCTGCCACAGCGCGGGCTCCGGATCGGGCGCGAGGCCGGAGGTGTGGGTGAGCAATTGCCTGATGGTGATGGCGCCCTTCCCGTTCACCGCGAATTCGGGAAGGTAGTCGGCGACCGGGCTGTCGAGCCCGATCCTTCCTGCCTCCAGCTGCTGCACCGCTACCAGGGAGGTGAACAGCTTCGACAGCGAGGCCAGATCGTAGATGGTGTCGGTCCGCGCGGGTGTCCACTGGTCCTTGGGCAACTCGGTCTGGGGGGCGGAGTAGCGCGTCGCGTAGCCGGTGGCGCTGCGCTCGACGATCTTGCCGTCGTGAACCATCAGACTGGTGGCCCCGGGAAAGAGGTAACCGGCGCCGCTCGCCGGGTCCGCCCACGCGGCAACCTGCTTCTCGAAGGCGGCGATCGGCGCCGGGTCGAGCCCGGCGGCTCGAGGGGATGACGGCCGCAGCAAGGTGCCCGCGGGCGCGAACCCGGTGTACGGCTGGTCGAAGCGGCGGCCGCCGCCGTCAGACCCGGCAGCGGCCGACGTCGCGGCCGGGACGGCCGTGGCTCCGGTCGGCAGGGCGAGGGCGGCCAGCATGGCCGACGCCGCGGTGAGTGCGAGTACAGGAATCCTCATGGGCACCTCGTTGGTGAGGAGTTGGTTTCGCTGCTCGGCGCGTCTCCGTCCTGACCGGGTCGTAGGGACGGCGCGGCGGTCAGGCGGCGGAGCCGTGGTCACTCGCCAAGCCGGCACAGAGGTCCGACCCCCTGGAGTCGAAATTCATTTACCAACTTGGAGCGACGTCCGTAAGTTAGTAACCAAACCGGGGGCGGTCAACATCGCGACCGATCTTCGCGGGCTGACGCCCCGTCACCGCACGCTCGCATATCATGACGCCGTCCAACGCGGACGTCAGGTCCCCGGCGCGAGCGCGATGCTCGACCCGGCGGCGACCGAGGGGTGGCTCGACCTCGAGCGGGCGTCCTGCTTCCCGTCGAAGACCGAGCTGTGGGCGCGCACTTGCGCTCGGCGGGTCCTTGCTGCCGTGGCCTGCCCCACGGCCCAGGCAGGCAGGCAGGTGCTCAATTCGAACCATGGCGCAGGTGACGGAGACGCCGCCTCCGTGCGCAATGATCAGCGCATGCTCACCCGCGCTAACCGTCATGTGCCCCAGCCCCCGCCCGAATTCGAGCAGCCCCTGATCGGCGCGCAGGCCCATGGGATCGAGGATCCTCCCCTGAGGTGGCCCTCCCGGCCGGTGAAGATATGTGCCACGCGGCTGATGTCGCCGAGGTCGAGGCCGGCCTCGGCCATCATCCGCAGAGCGAGCCCCCGACCACGTTCGTGGCGGATCAGGCAGACCCGGTGGCGCGGGCGTGCCTGGCATCGGGCGACGTTCCTCTGACGTTCTTCGGTCACAGCATGTGAGCGTCCGTCGAGTACGAGGTGGCGCTTAGCATGCAGTCCCCCGGCAGCAGTCAGGTGACGGATCCGTTCGTCTCCGGCTCCGCGGCGCCCGGCCGGGGTCCGGGTTCACGGAAGACCGCGCGCAGATCGCACGACCTCGCGCACGGTCACGCGCGGGAGTCCCCGTGGCCCGAACATCCCGAGGACAGATCCGGCCAGGCGCGGGAAAATGGAACCGGGACGTGCCGAGTGCGTCACCGTCGTCATTCCCGGGCAGCCACTCCCGCACGGCCGGGAGGAGGAGAACTGCGGCGCAGCCGATCGCGGAGCAACCCGTTGCGCCGCCCAGGCGGTCGGGGTGCCCGTTTCCGCCAAGCCCTGTTCCACTGGATCGCGCACGGAGGCAACCATGGGCGCAGTCCTCGGTGACGTACTGGGTTTCGCGGCCGCCGTCGCAATCAGCCCGCTCCCGATCATCGCCGTCATCCTCATCCTCGCCACGCCCCGGGGACCTCTCAACGGGGTCCTCTTCACCGTCGGCTGGATCCTGGGGCTCGCGGTACTGGGCGCGGTGATGCTCGCGATCGCCTCCCCCGCGAGTGCCTCGGCTCACGATCACCCGGCCACCTGGGTGGGAGCGGTCAAGCTCGCCCTGGGCCTGTTCCTCGTCCTCTTCGGTGCCCGGTTGTGGCACCGGCGTCCGAGGGATCCCTCGCAAGCGCAATTGCCGAAATGGATGGGCGCGATAGACCGCCTCACGCCGGTCAAGGTCCTCGGACTCGGACTGGCCTTGGCAGCGCTCAACGCCAAGAACGCCCCGCTGACCATCGCCGCGAGCGCCACCATCGGCTCAGCCGGCCTGCCGGTCGGGCAGCAGATCGTGTCGCTGGCGATCTTCGTCCTGATCGCCAGCCTCGGCCTGCTCGTACCGCTGGGAGTCTTCCTGTTCGGGGGAGAGCGAGCCAAGACGACACTCGGTGGCTGGAAGGACTGGGCAGCTCAGCACAATGTCGCCGTGATGGCGATCCTGTTCTTCGTTCTCGGACTGAAACTGCTCGGTGACGGCATCGGCATCCTTACCTCCTGACAGCGCGCCCTCGGGTGGCATGCGGTTCGATCGTGGAGGCGCAAGTTCGGGACGCGACTGCCCCAACCACCCGCGACCTGGGCGAACCGACCGTGCACGTCCGTGGGTGTGCGCCTCGGCGACGACGACGCTCGGTGTTCCCCGCTCTCACACTGCGTGACCTGGGGGCTGGGAAGCCATCTCGATGTTCGCGGGAAACGATCTCGAGGGGTCGCAGCACACCGACGTCGCCGCCGGCATGCCCCGCAGTTCGTCCGCGGAGAGATCGTCCGCGGACCAGTGGATCACGGCGTGGAGATTGCGGTGCTCCACGACCACACCCTTGGGCGTGCCGGTGGAAGCCCCCTCGTCCAGCTCCTTCACGACTCCGGCCGCATGGCCATTCGCCGGCCGAAACAGCCGGGAAGAGCATCATGTACGACTGCGGGATTCCGGCTACGCCGGTTGGCCGAGGACGGCCTCCCGGTCGACGCCGAGCGCCGCCCCCTGGGCGTTCGCCCAATCAGCTGGGAAGTAGCGGGGCGCGCAGCCGACGGAGCCCGACTGGGCGGGGACGGAGAGAAGCCCAGCCGGGTCGGGTTCGGCGGGTTCGGGGTCCTCGTCGTACACAAACAGGCACATGGTGTTCCTCCTGAAACGGGAGATGCGCGACTCTGGCGCGGTCCCGCGTTGACGATGAGGCTATGCCCGCAGGTCAGGCCGTGATCTCACGCAGCGGCGAACCCTGACGCCGCCCTGACGGCGGAGGGCCGCAAGCGTCGTCATGGTGGGGAGTGCGGGGCTTCGGTACACCGTACGGAGTCCCGGCCCCGCGCCCGCCGCACCAGCCGGCGCCCGCCTCGGGCGGCCCGAGGGGCGAACCCATCACCCCGCCTCGGTGCCACTCCCCCATGGCGCCCAGGCCCACTGTCCCTTGGCCGTCAACGCCTGGGGCCTGTCT
>NZ_JBHYMQ010000062.1:0-51408 GCF_042742985.1 Streptomyces sp. NPDC058864
GGCCGCGTATCGCGGCCGGCACCCCGCGCGTCTTGGGCGTCATGAGATCGATCCTCGTGCGGCACCGGTCTTTGCCGCTCGACGGGGTACCGACTGCGCACGACGCGCTTCCGTACCCCCGTGCGGGAGGCCGCGGCGCGCTTCGCACGGTGGCCGCGCGCCCTGCTGGTGACCTTCATTGCGGGTGCCACCCTGGCCCTGCTGCTGTCGGCAACGCCGACCAAGTCGCCGCCGGTGTGGGTGGGTGCGGCCTCATGGGTCGTCACCCTGCTTGTCGCCACGTGCCCGGTGGCGGGTGGGAAGCGCATGCGACGGCGGCGGCAGGCGGCGTGACGCGCTTTCAGCCGCCGGAAGTCGGCCGGGGTGCGAGGGCCGCGAGGACCACGGCGGCGGTCACTCCGGCCGACGCGACGAGGCAGACGGTGACCCGTCCGGACCGTGAGGCGCCGGCCTTGCCGGCTCTCGCCCGCGCCCCCGACGAGGCGGTCCTTTGGGCGCGGGCGGTCAGCGCCGAATCACCGGCGGGGGTCGGTCGCCAGGCATCCGGACAGGATGACGCGTGGCGCGGTGGGCCCGTCAGTTCACGGAGCGAGGCAGTACGGCGAGGGCAGTCTGGGCAATGTCCGTCAGCGTCTCCGTGTTCGCCCCGGCCTTGCCCAGTGCTTCTATGCCACGCAGTACCGCGAGCATCAGCGCAGCCAGCTTCCCGGGGTCCACGTTCGCGGCGATATCGCCGTTGCGCTGGCAGGCGGCGATGTCGTCCTCGAGCAGCGTGTGCAGTGCCTCGATGGTCGCGTGTGCCCGCTTGGCCACAGTCTCGTCGTGCTCGGCCAGCTCGGCGGCACCCTTGGCCAGCAGGCATCCGCGGTGCACGGTGTCCGCGGCGGTGGCCGCCGCCACCAAGTGGACGTGGGCGGACAGCCGCGCGTACGCGTCCTTGTCGTCGCCGCGCAACTGCCGGCCCGTGGCATCGACCACGGAGGCGCAGTAATCGTCGAACACCCGACGGAACAGCTCCTGCTTTCCGCCGAACGCGCCGTACAGGCTGCCCTTGCCAAGGCCCGTCGCCGCGGCGACGTCTTCCATGCGCGTGGCGGCGAACCCACCGGACCAGAACAGATCACGGGCGATGACCAGTACCTGCTGCTCGTCGAACTTCCGAGGTCGCGCCATGACGAGCAGCCTACACCTTTCTTGACTCTATCGTCCATAACGGTCGGCTTTGCGGACGGGGCCGAGAACCGGGAGTGAGGATGCCGTGACGGAAGTACTCACAGGCGAGGCGGCGGTCGCCACCGGGGTCGACGGCGGCGCGGGAGATGCGTCCGAGCCTCGCCGGAGGAGTGGGGTGGGTCATAGTTTTTGACCCGACCGTCCAGTACTCGGTTTTTTACCGTATCGTCCATAACGAGCCCGTCGCACCAGGCGCGGGTCCGACGCAGAGCAACGGCCGCGGAGTGCAGACCTCCGCCGAACAGGAGCCATGACCATGGGACAGCTCGACGGCAAGACAGCAATCGTCACTGGGGGCAACAGCGGGATCGGGCTGGCCACCGCCAAGCGGTTCGCCGCCGAGGGCGCGCATGTGCTCATCACGGGTCGACGCCAGGAAGCGCTCGACGCCGCGCTGGCTGAGATCGGTCCGAACGCCACTGCCGTTCGGGGCGACGTCTCAGATCTCGATGACATCGACCGCCTCTACACCGCTGTCGCCGAGCAGGGCCGTCGCATCGACGTGCTGTTCGCAAACGCCGGCGGCGGCGAATTCTCCACCCTGGAAGACGTCACGGAGAAGCACTTCGACTCGACCTTCGGTATCAACGTGAGGGGCACGCTCTTCACGGTCCAGAAGGCGCTTCCTCTGCTGAACGAGGCCGCTTCGGTCATCCTCACGGGATCCACCGCCGCCACCTCGGGCGGCGAGGCCTTCGGCGTCTACGCCGCCTCCAAGGCCGCCATCCGTAGCTTCTCCCGCACGTGGGCCAACGAGCTCAAGAGCCGGAAAATCCGGGTGAACACCCTCGTCCCGGGTCCGATCGAGACGCCCGGCAACTCCGGACTGGCTCCTGATGCGGCTGAGGCCGCCAAGCTCTGGGACTTCTTCGCCAGCCAGGTGCCGCTCGGCCGGATGGGCCGGCCGGAGGAGGCCGCCGCGGCGGCGCTCTTCCTCGCCGGCGATCAGAGCAGCTTCATCACCGGAACCGAGCTCTTCGTCGACGGCGGTCTCAACCAGGTCTGATCGCCCTCGTCCGGAGTTCCGGTCTGGGGCGGCAACCGCAATCCACCGTCCAGAACCAGGCCTAAGCAGCGCCCACGCCCTCACCGCAGTGGGTGGCCAGTGCCTGCCTGATCTGATCCGCTCGGCGGTGCGCGGACTGCTCGGACGAGGCCCACGCAATGTAGGCGTCCGGTCTGACCAGCACGGACTTGCTGGTCAGGCCGGCTGGGGTGACGCACTCCACCGCGTCGGCCCAGCCTTCGGTCACCGAAGAAGGGAGCGCTGTGTCTGCCGGTGTGACCAGTACGAACCGGCGGCCGCGCAGCGCCTCGTACAGGCGTCGTCCGTCGCTGAGGAGGACATCCGGTGCCCGTTTCCCCGTGAGCGGGTGCGCGCCGGCCGGAGCGCCGTAGGCGATGTCGATCCCGGACATCGCCCGCCCCAGCCGCAACGCCACCGGCGGGAGACGCAGTACGGTCCGGGCGGTGATGTCCCGGACGCCACGAAGCGCCCTGGGAGTGGTCAGGACACCACGCAGCAGCGCCCCGCTCATACGCAGCACTCTGCGCCCGACCGGATGCCTTTCGGCCTCGTAGGTATCGAGCAGGGCTTCGCGGGCGTGGCCGTGCAGTACGGCAGCCAGTTTCCAGCCCAAGTTCGCAGAATCCTGAATGCTGGTGTTCATGCCCATGCCCCCGGCGGGGGAGTGCACGTGCGCCGCGTCACCGACGAGGAAGACCCTGCCTACGCGGTAGCGCGGCGCCTGCCGCTCATCGCTGTGGAAGCGTGATATCCAGCGCGGGTCGTGCATGCCGAAGTCACCGCCGAGCGCCCGGCGGGCGACGGCCCGGATCTCCTCCAGATCGACCGGTGCGCTGTCCGGCATCTCATGGTGGCGATTCCACGCCATGATGCGGAACCACCCATCGCCGAACGGTACGAGTATCGCGAAGGCGTCGCCCACCGCCCCTACGGTCGGGGGCTTTTTCGGGGGGTCGGCCAACCGGACATCGGCGAGCATCATCGACCGCACCGCGGAGCGGCCCGGGAACGGCAGGCCGAGCGAGCGGCGTACCAAGCTGCTTCTTCCATCGGCGCCCACGACGTAAGCCGCGCGCAGGGTCTGGGGGGAGCCATCCGCCGCCCGGACCCGAACGTCAACGCCGGTCGCATCCTGGGCAAGCCCGACAGCTTCCCAGCCTTCCCGAATGTCGGCACCTCGGGAAAGGGCCCGCGCCCGGAGCACTTGCTCGGTGTGGTACTGCGGCGTCACCAGTACATGCGGGTACCGGGTTGGCAGCCGCGACAGATCGACCTGCAAGAACTGGAGAACCGGGTTACGGACACCGGTCGCAAGCAGCTGGTCGGCGACACCACGGGCGTCCAGTTGTTCCATCGTACGGGCGTGGACCGCAAACGCCCGGGTGAGCTGCGATTCCTGCACGCGGCGCTCGACGACGGTACAGCTGACACCGGCCTCCGCCAGGTCGCCCGCCAGCAAGAGCCCCGATGGGCCTGCTCCTACGATCAGTACCTGGTTGTCGGAGCTCATGTGATCCCCTCCAGGGTTGCCGGGGCCACCGTGGTGAGCGGGTCAGAGGGCCGGCTCCGGACTCCTTGCCCTGCCGTCCGGCCGGACAACCGAAGGCCGTTGCTCCGGACCAGCCCGAACCACAGAGCCACCGTACTTACGGTACCGCCGGCTTAGGGCCTGCGCGCGGCGTCCCGGCACGGCTTACCCCCGTCCCCGTCCGCAGGACAGAGACCTCGGCCGACCGCCGAGCAGACGGCCCGAGCGGGGGACGGTGGAGAGCACCACCAACGGCCCACTCGCGGTCAGCTCGCAAGCCCGATCACCAGCCACATCAGCAGGGCCCCGGTCACCGTGAACAGAAGAGTGGCCTTGGAGGGGTGCGGACTGTGAGCCTCCGGCAATATGTCCGAGGTGGCAAGGTAGAACAAGAAGCCGGCGAAGAATCCGAGATACAGACCCAGCAACCCGGTCGGTATCGTGAACCCCAAAGTGATCGCTGCACCGACCACCGGGGCGACTGCGTCGGCCAAGAGCAGCAGTTGAGCCCGGCGGCGGGCATTCCCGTACAACCTGGTGATCGTATAGGTGTTGAAGCCGTCGGCGAAGTCATGGGAGATCACCGCGATGGCAACCACGATGCCCAGCGTATTGCCGGCCTGATAAGCGGCGCCGATGGCGAACCCGTCGATCACGCTGTGTCCCACAAGTGCCGAGGCGGCGGCCAGACCGATTCCCTCCGCCGATTCCTGCGCATGCCCGAAAGTGTGGGAGTGCGGGGCGTACTCGCTCTCGTGGGCGCGATGGATGGCGACACCCCGCTCCACGACGTGCAGAGCAAGGAATCCCGCAACGAACATCAGCAATGCTGCGGGAACCCCGAAAACGTGCCGTGGCTGAGCCGTCAGCGCATCGGGAAGCAGGTCGAAGCCGATGACGCCGAGCATGAGACCGGCGGCCAGACCGAGCACCAGATGACGGCGGTCACCGACCCGCTGTGCGACGAATCCACCGACAAGAGTCATGATCATGGCGCACGCGGCTGTCAGAACCGGCATAAAACAATCTTGCGCGTCGTCATGAGGGGTTGCTACTCGGGCCTTGACCCCTGGTCTTGGACACACGAGACCGGGCCTGGTGGTACGCAGCCTCGCCCCAGCGCCTTCCCCGTCCGCACCGGGACATGCGGGCTCATGCGGGCACAAAGGCGCGTACCAGATGTGCTGGTCACAGCCGCATCTCGTCCCCTCGGCACGGCACCTCCCGCACCGGCGGCCAGACTGGAATCGGAGCACCCGGACGACCCGGCCCGGCCGCTGCAGTCCGGGCCGGCGATGACACCGCCAGTCGGTTCCTCGCGAAGTTCGCCCTTCTCCGCACTCCCGCTGCATGCCGGTGGGCACGGCTGACGCCGGAGCCGACGCCTGGATCCCAGGTGATCAGATCGTCCGCCTTCACACGGACCTGAAGCTGGGTGACGACCCGCTGCCAGGTGCCGTCCCTCTGCCAGCGGCGGAAGAGGTCGTACACCCGGCCCCACGGCCCGTACCGCTCGGGCACGTCCCGCCAAGGCACTCCGGTGCGGACCCGGAACCGAATGCCGTCGATCAACTGTCGCCGGGTCCACGTCGCCGGCCGGCCGACCTTCTTGCGCACGGGCAACAGGGGCTCCAGCAGCGCCCACTGCTCGTCCGTCAGATCTCCACGAGCCATAAGTGAAGATCATTTCACACCATGTTCGACTGATGCCACACGCCCCGGCCGGCTCTGGTGGGCGACCGCCGGGTCATGTACCCGGACCTCAGGGGCGTGCCCGCCGGTCGCTTGGAGCGCGTCCAGCAGGGGCCCGGGCTGTTGCACCACGGCGGTTACGATCGGCGATCGGGGCGCTACCCACAGCGTGCCGATTGGAGTGGTCGGGCGCCGAGTGGGCTGATCACTGCCGTAACGAGTCACGCCTCCCAGGAGCGCAACCTCGTCGTCCGGACCCTGGAGGACAAGTCGAATCCGGCCTGATCGGCCCTCACCACATGGGACACCAGGTCCTTCGGGCCGCCGACTCGCGGCCGTCCGTTGTCAATCGGGCGGTTCCTGCGGCGGTACGTCACGCGACGCGTCGGGGACGTCGTTCTCGGGGCGCCCGGGGCGCCCTCGTTCCGCGGCGTCAGGATCGCGTCCGCGTGCCCGCCGCAGATCCCGCTGGTCCTTCGGGGGCGGCGGCGTACGTCGCGCCTCCTCGGGTTTCTCGTTGCGCATCATGCTTCTTCTCCTTCGTCGCGGAGTCACCTCCGCCGCCGCGGCGTCGTAGGCGGCCCCTGCGGGCGGACCGCCGGTGGTGACGGTGTCAGGGGTGCCCCGCGGATCAGGCTCTCCGCCGACGTGGCCTCGGGCTCCTCGTCCGTGGTCCGGTCGGGCGCTCGGGCTCGATCAGGAGGGTCCGTGGCCCTCGGGCTGCTGCTTGCTCCTGCACCCTTCCCGGCCTGGCAGCACCCCCCTGAAGTCGGTTACGAGGACAGCGCGACGATCATGGCGATCACCCCGGCGACGAAGATCGCGACGACACCGAGGATGAGCACCAGCGGTGCGAAGCCCCACGCGTTGTGGAGTTCCGGCCGCTCGGGGAGGGAGATCCCTTCGGTGGTGCTGCTCTCCCCCGGGGGCGTCTCGGTGGGCGGCACCTTGTGTTCCGTGCCGCTGTAAGGGGCCGAACGGTTGCCCGCGTGCGGCGTACTCATGGCGCACCTCCCTGGAACGCGGTCAGTGCATCTGCTGTGTGACTTCCCGCCTGCCCTGCCGGGAAACGGAGCCCGGCCGTCCGGGTGCCCGCGCCCTGGTCAGCCGAGTGCGCCGGCGACCACTCGCAGGTCCGCGACCAGCCCGGCGTACATCTCCTCGCGGTTCTCGCCCGCGCGCAGCACTGCGGAGGGGTGGACGGTGGCGAGGACGCGGGCGCCGGCGAGGGGCACGCTCGGCGTGAGGAGCCTGCCTCGCTGCCTGGTGACCCGGAACTCGGGCCCCATCAGGGCCTTGGCCGCGGTCGCGCCGAGCGCGACGACGATCCGCGGGGCGACCCGTTCCAGCTCGGCGTCCAGCCAGGGTTTGCAGGCGGCGACCTCGCGGAGCGTGGGCTGCTTGTGGATCCGCCGCTTGCCGCCGTCGGGGACGGTGAACTTGAAGTGCTTCACGGCGTTGGTGACGTACGCGTCGGCGGGATCGATCCCGGCCTCCGCCATCGCCTTGTGCAGGACCTTTCCGGCCGGGCCGACGAAGGGGCGGCCCTGCCGGTCCTCCTGGTCCCCCGGCTGCTCCCCCACCAGGACGACGGTCGCGGACGGCTCTCCTCGACCGAAGACGGTGCGGGTGGCGTCCGCGTACAGCGGGCACCCCTTGCAGTCGGCGGCAGCGGCGCTCAGTGCCGCCAGGTCCGCGTCCTCGGGGACGTAGGGCGAGGCGTCGTATTCCGCCATGCCGGGCGCCTACCAGTAGTGCCGGCGTCCGCCGATCCCGTGCCCCACGGCGCCCAGCACCCACAGCACGAGGCCGATGACGACGAGGATGATCCCGATGGTCCACAGGATCGAGAGCCCGGCGAGGAAGCCGATGATCAGAAGGATGATGCCGAGGATGAGCATGATGCCCTCCACTGGTCGGTCCGCGTACGTTCAGCCGCCGCCGAGGGCGCGTTGGAGTTCGGCCTTGTTCATGTGGGAGCGGCCGTCGACGTTGCGGCGCTTGGCCTCGGCGTAGAGCTGGTCGTAGGTGGGGCCCTGTGAGCCCTTGCCGGAGCGCTGTCCGCCGCGCCTGCCCGAGGACATGTCCTCGATGGAACTGCGGCTGGCGGTCTTCGACTCGCCCGCACGGGCGCGTTCCTTGTTGACCGTGCGGGCGGCGATCTCCTTGGCCCGCTTCTCGCTCTCGCCCCGGTCCTGCGCGCTCTCCTTGATGTGCTCGTACTGCCGCTCACGCTTGCGGCTCGACCCAGCGGGCATTCCTTTCACCCCATTTGCTCATCTCGTCCCTGGAGAACGGCTACCCCGTAACGACGGATCATCACGGGTTCCACCCCGATGTCCTCGACCCGGTCAGCCCAGGCCCGCGCCGACGGCGTCACGGCGTACGGTCTCGACGGTGTCGATCTGCTCCCGCGCGCGGTCCAGGAGGGTGTGGAGCCGGTCCTCGTCGAGGTCCTTCTCCGGGGTGAGCGACAGGAGCGACTGCCACAGCAGGCTCTTCCCCTCGATGCCCAGGCGCAGCGCCTCGAGTTCGATGACCGTGCTCAGGCCGGAGCGGCGGGTGACCCGTCCGTTGAGCTTCAGCAGCCGTACCTTCTCGGCGAGCCACCCCGCGTACACCTTGTGGCGCCGCGCGGGGACGTCGAGTGCGGCCATCAGGTCGAGGAGGGCCTGCCGGTCCTCCGCGATCTCGTCGGCCACGCGTCGCAGTTCGTCGCCGTGGGGCGAGGAGCCGTGGTGGTCGGCGAGGTGGCGGGACAGCAACTGGCCGGTGGTCGAGCCCGCCAGATGGTCGTTCATGTAGATCCCGAGGGCTTCCTGACTCATGGCGTTCCTCCTTGTCCCTCACGCTTGGGCAAGCCGGACCTCGACCTGCCCGTCGGGGGATATCCGGCAGTCGAAGCGGGGTTGCGGCGCGGTCGCCGGCCCCTGGACGTTGGCGCCGTCCGAGAGGCGGAACTGGCTGCCGTGCCAGGGACACTCGAGGCAGCCCTCGATGACCTTGCCCTCGTACAGCGGGCCGTCCATGTGGTTGCAGCGGCCGGCCAACGCATGGAACCGCCCGTCGTCCGCCCGGACCACGACCACCGTGGCCTCGCCGGCCATGCGCCGGACCGGTTCGCCGACCGGGAAGTCCTGCGGCACCCCGATGCGGTGCCAGCCCGGCTCCACCAGCACGGACACCGCCTCCGCGTGGTTCACGCCGGCGCCCTGCCGGTAGGCGAGGTGGCCGCCGAGCACACCGCCGACCGTGGCGAGGGTCATGCCGCCGAAACCGAGGGCCCGGCCGAGGAGGGGGCGGCCCTTGAAGCGGTACACGAGGGAGGCCGCGTAGGCGGTGACGGCGGCGAGGTTCGCGGTCGCGTGGACCAGGCCGACGCGGGCCTGACGGGGGCGCTGCTCCGCCCAGTCCACCCATCCGGCGAGGGCGGCGGGCCCGGCGGAGACCAGACCGACCGCCACCAGACGGCGGGCGGCGCGGCTCTCACCGGGCAGCAGGTCGAGTATCCCGGCACAGGTCCAGGCGCCGATCGGCACCTGCACGAGCACCGGGTGCACGGGGTGGCCGAGCCACAGGCCGCGCAGCGCGTCACGCCCCCTGCCCAGCGGCACGGCACGGACGACCTTGCGGACACCGGCGGCGACCCCGTCGAGCCACTCCTGCCCTTCCAGGGTGTCCATCGCGGCGGGGACGGGACCGTTGGGGGAGCCTTGCTTCTCGTGCGTATGCCTGCTCATAAGCCTCATGTGGTGCGGCTTTCCTGCATGCTCCGGGACAAACCCGGCACCCGGCGGTGTGCGCGTGCCCGCTCAGGCGCGCCAGTCCAGGCACAGGACCGTGGCGTCGTCCTGCAGGTGTCCGTGGCAGGCCACGGACACGGCGGAGGTCATCACCTGGACCACTTCGCGGGGGTGCTCGGCTGCGGAGGCGCGGAGCAGCGCGGGCAGGTCCACGCTGTGGGCCTCGCGCTCCTGCATGCCGTCGGTGTACAGCACCAGCCGGTCACCGGGTCGCAGATCGACGTCCTGGACGCGGAATGGCGGCGCGGAGGGGACGCCGAAGGGGAGGTTGACCCGAAGTCCGAGTTCCTCCACGGTGCCGTCGCGCAGACGCAGTGGCCAGGGGTGTCCGGCGTTGACCAGCCGGCAGCCGGTCCCGTCCGCCGCGAGGCGCAGGAGTTGCCCGGTGGCGTGGCCGTGGCTGCCGTGCTCCCGGAGCGCCGTGTGCATTTCGAGGGCCTGTTCCGCGAGGTCGTGCCCGGCGCGCCGGGCACGGCGCGAGGCGTTCACCAGAACGGTGGCCAGCAGGGCGGCCTGCACGTCGTGGCCCATGGCGTCGGTGATGGACAGGTGCAGGGTGTCGTAGTCGAGGGTGTAGTCGTAGGTGTCGCCGCCGACGGAGTCCGCGGGTACCAGTGCAGCGGCGAGGGTGAACTCGTTCGCCTCGCAGGAGGCGGCCGACGGCAGCAGCCCGCGCTGGATCTCGGCGGCCAGGGTGAGCGGTGTCGTGCGTTTGCCCCAGTGGTAGAGGTCGGTGAACCGGCGGTCGGTGACGACGATGTAGGCCAGCGCGTGCGCGGCCTCGCCGACCTGGGCCAGCACCTCGTCGGTGCCGTCGGGCAGGGTCAGCTCCAGCACGCCGATGGTGTCGCCCCGGTTGGTGACGGGCGCGACCACCCGCTGCCCCGCCCCGTCGGCGGGTGCCCGCATCACCTGCTGGCTGCGCAGGACGTCGTAGTAGATGCTGCCGTGCAGGGGGATCTGCTCCGCGCTGCCGCCCTGCCGGGACGCGACGTCCTCGCTGACCCGCACCATCTTCTGGCCGATGACGTCGGGGAGCAGGAACGACACCGATCCGGCCCCGAACCGCTCCCTGAGGTTGCGCGCCACGACGTCCAGGGACTGCACCGGCGCGGCCGCCTCCGCCGCCGCGAGGATGTCGTCGAGTCCGAGCTGGTCATACGACACGATGGCCTCCCTCGCCCCCCTCTGCGCTCCTTCCCCGGACCGCCGGGAAACTCACGCGGGCGTGCGCGGGGAGGGATCGCCCGGCGGCGTCAGAGGGCGGGGTCGGGCGTGCGCAGGGCGAGGAAGGCGACGTCGTCGTCGTTGTCCGTGGGCCGGGCCCGGTCCAGCAGCGCGTCGCTGAACGGGTCGAGGGGGCGCCGGGCGAGGGAGGCGGCGTGTTTGCGGAGCCGGTCCAGGCCCTCGTCGATGGAGTGACGGGTCGATTCGACCAGTCCGTCGGTGTAGAGCACGAGCGTGGACCGCGGAGGCAGGGTGACGACGGCGTCCTCGCGCGGCCTGGTGGTGCCGGTGCCGAGCAGGATGCCGTGGCCGTCGGACAGGAAACGGGTCCGCCCGTCGTGGTCCACCAGCAGCGGTGGCGGATGACCCGCGTTGGTCCACCGCAGCCGCCACAGGCCGTCGTCCCCGCAGGTGAGCCGCGCCAGCAGCACGGTGGCCATCGGCACCTCGGCGATGTGCATGACGGCCTGGTCGAGCTGGGTGACGACGTCGCTGGGCGACTCGGGGTGCGACCACGCGAAGGCGCGCAGCATGTTGCGGACCTGGGCCATGCCGCCGGCGGCGTCGAGGTCGTGCCCCACGACGTCGCCTATGGCGAGTGCGGTGGCACCGTCCATGAGCGGGAAGGCGTCGTACCAGTCGCCGCCGACCTGTGAGGCCTGCGGAGCGGCCACGTACCGGGCCGTCATCTGCAGTCCGGGGATCGTGGGCATCTGCGGGAGCAGGTGGCGCTGCATCGTCTCGGAGACCTTGCGCTGCCGCTGGTAGAGGCGGGCGTTGTCGAGCGCGAGCCCCGCGCGGCGGGTCAGGTCCTCGAGCAGCGGCAGGTCTCGTGCGGTGAAGGCGTCCGGGCGCGTGGCACGCCCCAGCGTGAGCGCTCCCAGCACGTCTCGCAGACCGCGGATCGGGGCGATGGCCGCTGAGTGCATGCCCGTCTCGTCGAAGAGCCGGTGCTGCTCCACGGCGATGCCCGAGTCCGGCGGACCGTGGTACGTCGACGGTGTGGCGATGGTGGAGGCAGCGCCGCGCAGGGCCCGCGAGAGCGGCAGCGGTGACTCCTGCGGCAGCGGCGGCATCGGCCCCTGCAGGTCGGCTCGCTCTATGAGGACGCCGTCCGCGTCCTGCACCACCAGGGCACGCCGCACCTCGTCGTTCTCCGTGAGCAGGTCGACGATGGCCCAGTCGGCAAGTAGCGGGACTGTGAGGGCCGCCAGGCGGTGCAAGGCCTCGCCCACGTCCAGGGTCGAAGTGAGCTGGGTGGTGGTCTCCGCGAGCAGGGCGAGGCGGTCGAGCTCCGTCAGGGCGCTGGGGTCCTCCGCCCCCTCCTCCCGGTGCTCCGGGGCCTCGTGCCGCTGGTAGAGCATGACCAGGGCGCCGGCCCTTCTAGGGCCGAGGGTGTAGGGGGTCAGGAACCAGGAGAGCCCGAGCAGGGTGCCGTCCCCGCGGGCGAACCACCCCAGGTCGCTGTGCCCGGTGCGCTCGGCGAGGAGTGCGTCGCGCATCTCGCAGCGGGACCGGGGCATGGGGCGGCCGTGGCTGTCGCGGTGCAGCAGGTCGTGCGCGTCCTGGCCGAGCAGATCGGCGGCGGACCGCCGGAGGAGCCTCATCGTGGCGTCATTGGCCGCGATGATCGCCCCCTCGCCGTCCACCACGTAGGCAGGCGCCCTCACGCCTTCCAGCAGGCCGACGGGCACGGCGCGGGGCAGTGCCCGGACCCCGTTCAGGAAGGGCGATCCGGTGTCCGGTGCGGCAGCGTCCATGCTCCCCTGTCCTCGGGTGCGAACTCGGTCTCTTGGACTACCCAGGCACCAGGATCGCATGCGGCGGGCATGCGGGTCCGGGTCACGCCCGGCGGGGTCTTGCACGCAGCAGGACGCGCACGGACGCGTCGCTCTCGTTCACGGCCGGGCCCCTCGGGCGCGGCTAGCCGGATGCCAAGCCGTCGGCGTGGGCGCTCACCCCGACGTCGTCGGTACCCGGCGCGCGTACCGGGCCTCGAACCGTCCGTCGGGTCCGACGTCCAGGACGTCGCGGCCCCGGGCCGGCAGCGGCCGACCGACGGAGACCACGCTGTGCCCGGTCATCCACGGCCCGCCGAGCGCCCGCGCGGCCATCCCGTCGACACCGGTGCGGGGCGCCAGCGGTGCTGGATCACGTCGTCGCGCATGCGTTCCCGCCGTCCCGGGTCCACCATCACCTCCGCGTCCGGCGACAGGCCGGGCGGCCGCCGGGGCGACGTCGGCCAGCCGTTCGCAGCGACTCAGGAAGCCGACCACACCTCGGGACCGGACGTACGCCGGTGCGGGGCCTCGTGCGCGAAGCTCCCGGCCTCCACCGGAGTTCGGTGTGGAACGCCCGGAGCACTCGGGCCGGTTCCTCGTCGTTGCTCGTTCGGTCGCTGAGGACATCGCGCAGCGTCCAGGTTTCGCACCGCGTTCCGTCGTCGGGCCTTCGCGCCTGTACGGCGTGGTGGAAGGGCGCCGGCTCCGGAAGGGTCTCATCGACACGGATCGGGATCATGGCGCCATGAGCGATCCTGCTCGACCCCCGGCCAAATCGGATGGTCCACGTTAGTACACGAAGAATGGGGTATTCGCGGACCATGTGGCTTTTGTGCCCACCGGGGGTCTACCACCCCCAGGACGACACGCTTCTGCTGGAAGACGCGCTGAAGCGTGAGCCCCTCACGGCCGACACCGACGTCCTCGACCTGGGGACGGGCACCGGCACCCTGGCGCTGACGGCTGCCGAGTGCGGCGCCGCACAGGTGACAGCGGTCGACGCCTCCGTCAGCGCAGTGCTCACGACGTGGCTCAACGCCCGTCTCAACCGGCTGCGTGTCAGGGTGCTGCGCGGCGACCTGACCGCACCCGTGACGGATCACCGCTTCGACCTGATCATGGCCAACCCGCCGTACGTGCCGTCGCCGGAGACCCGCCTTCCCACCTGGGGCCGCGACCTGGCCTGGGACGCGGGATGCGACGGCCGTGCGCTGCTGGACCGGATCTGCTGCGACGCTCCGCCCCTGCTCACCCCGGGGGGCGTCCTGTTGCTCGTGCACTCGGGACTGTGCGGGGCGGAGCGCACCCTGGGCCGGTTGCGCCGTGCCGGACTGCGGGCGGCGGTCACCGAACGGCGGTACATCCCGTTCGGGCCGGTGCTGCGCGACCGGTCGGCATGGCTGGAGGCGCGGGGGCTGATCGCTCCGGGCGAGGAGAAGGAAGAGCTGGTGGTGATCCGTGCCGAACGTCAACGATGAACCGTCGCCGACGCGTGTGACGCTCACCCGGGACGGTCCGATCCTCATCGAGGGCCCCGTCGAGGTCGTGCTGGACGACGGCCGCGTGGTGCGCTCGGACCGTTTCGTCGTGGCGCTGTGCGCCTGCCGTCGCAGCCGGAAGTACCCGTGGTGCGACACCAGTCACCGCCGGCGCACCCCTGCTTCCGCGGCCCGCAAGGCTTAGCCGGGGAACGGCGACCGCCCTACCCGTCGGCCTCCTCGAGCGGCTGCGCCCCCGTCATTTCCTGTACGAACCTCATCTGCAGCAGGCGCCGGTCGCGTTGGCCGAGGACGCCTGCCGGATACCTCCTCGCCCTCCACCCCGAACAGGCCTCAGGCGCGATCGTCGGCCACCGTTCCCGTGCTCGCGGGATTCAGTGCGAGCAGCCCGCGGGCGCACAGTTCCCGGACGACGAGGGACAGCACATCGTCCCCGTCCAGGCCGCACTCGTCCGGCGATTCCGGGACGGGCCGCACCGCTTCCACGGGCGACACGTCCCGCGGTCGCGGGAGACGGGCTACCTGCTCACGAAGGTCCTCAGCGCACTCCCGCGATATCGGCACCGGGACAGCCGCCTTGATGGGACATCCAGGTGACGCGGCCGGAGCCCATCAGTCCTCGGTGAAGCGGTACCGAGCCCACAGGGGCAGCACGAACCAGCACAGCAGGCACCAGGCGAGGACCACTGCCACCAGGTACACCACGTGGGAGTCATGGGTGGCCACACGGAGCACCAGCAGCAGCGCGGACGTCATGGTGGCTAGCAGCAGGACGAGCCCGGCGAAGGTGAGGCGCGCGGCCCAGCGGACCGTCTCCGGTTTGATGCGGCGTCCCGCGACGATCCGGTGGAAGGAAACCGGTCCCACCAAAGCCCCGGTGGCTGACGCGCCCAGTACGACCGTGAGGATGTAGATGATCTTGTCTGTCTGGCCCAGTTGCGGGTACCGCGGCGTGAAGACCACCGTCAGCAGGAAACCGAAGAGGATCTGCACGCCCGTCTGGGCGACGCGCACCTCCTGGAGGAGTTCTGTCCACTGCCGGTCGGCGCGCTCCTCCCGGGTCTCGTCACGGCCCCTACGGCGGCTGGCGCCGTCAGCAGGCATGTCGTCCTCCCGTCGTTCGATGGTCGGTTTCGTCCGTGTACCCGCGAGGGTCCGCGCCCTTCCCGGCCCACTGGCGCTTCGTCGCGCCACCGTTTCCACCGGGCGGCCGCGGGAAGCAGAAGCGTCGGCATCGCACGTACAGACCCTTGGAGGATCACATGTTCACTGCCGTGGCGGACGTATGGCGCGACGCCGGGGGCGACCCGTTACGGCAGGCACTGACCGGGAGAGTGAGTCCGGCGCTTCAACGGGATCCGTTGTGCCGGTGGAGGTAGGTAAAGGCCATGAAAGCCCTCGTGATCAACTGCACTCTTAAACGGTCGCCTCAGCCGTCCAACACCTATGCCCTGGCCAAAGTCGTGGCGGACCAGCTCGCCGCCTACGGCGTGGACATCGACTGCGTCCGCGCCGTCGACCTGGACATCAAGCCGGGCGTGACCAGCGACGAGGGCGAGGGAGACGCATGGCCAGCAATCCACGAGAAGCTGCTGTCGTCGGAGATCCTCATCCTTGCCTCCCCCACGTGGCTGGGCAGGCCGTCGTCGGTCGCCCAGCGCGTGCTGGAGCGTATGGACGCCCTGATGTCCGAGACGGACGGCAGTGGCCGCCCGGTCGTTTACAACCGGGTGGCCGGGGTGGTGGTGACGGGCAACGAGGACGGCGCACACCACGTCATCAGCGAGATCTCGGGGGCGTTGGCCGACCTGGGGTACACCATCCCGGGCCAGGCCTGGACGTACTGGCACCTCGGCCCGGGGGCCGGCCCCGACTACCTCAACGACGAGCGTGGCCACGACTGGTCCCACAAGACGGGTCGCGCCATGGCGGCCAACCTCCACGGCGTGGCCCGAGCCCTGGCGGCCACACCGCTCGACGCGCCGCCTGGGTGATCGCCGGGCGTCACGGGACCATGAGCACCTTGATCGCGCCGTCGGCCTTCTTCTGGAACATGTCGTAGGCCTGCGGAGCCTGCTCCAGCGGTACGTGGTGCGTGGCGAAGCTGTCGACGCCCAGGGGGTCCTCGTCGGTCAGCAGCGGGAGGATCTCGTCGGTCCAGCTGCGGACGTTGGCCTGGCCCATGCGCAGCTGGATCTGCTTGTCGAACATCGTGAGCATCGGCAGTGGGTCGGTCATGCCGCCGTAGACGCCGGTGACCGAGATCGTGCCGCCGCGCCGGACCAGCTCGATGGCCAGGTGCAGGGCCCCGAGGCGGTCGACCCCGGCGGTCTGCATGAGCTTGGCCGCCCATGCCCGCGGGAGCAGGCCGGCAGACTGCTGGACGAGTTTACCCAGGGTGCTGCCGTGCGCCTCGGTCCCCACGGCGTCGATGACGGCGTCCGGGCCTCGGCCGTCGGTGGCGTCCTGGACGGCTTTCACGAGGTCGTCCTGGTGCGCGTACTCATCGAGGCTGAAGACCTGGGCCCCGTCGTGGCGCGCCCGGGTCAGCCGGTCCGGTACGTGGTCGATGCCGATGACCTTGCCCGCGCCCAAGCGGCGGGCGACCCGGCAGCACATGTCGCCGATCGGCCCCAGGCCCAGCACGGCCACGCTGCCCTCCTTGGGAACGTCGGCGTACTTCACCGCCTGCCAGGCGGTGGGCAGGACGTCCGAGAGGTAGACGAACCGGTCGTCGGGCGGCCCGTCCGGCACCTTGATCGGCCCGAACTGGGCCTGCGGAACACGCAGGTACTCGGCCTGCGCGCCGGGGACGCTCCCGTAGAGCTTGGTGTAGCCGAAGAGCTCCGCCCCGCTGCCGTACTCGGTGACCTGGGTCGTCTCGCACTGCGTCGGCAGCCCTTCGCGGCACATGTAGCAGGTGCCGCAGGCGATCTGGAACGGCACCACGACCCGGTCCCCGGGCGCGAGGTTGTCCACCTCCGAGCCGGTTTCCTCGACGATGCCCATGGGTTCGTGCCCGAGGATGTCGCCGGGCGTCATGAACGGAGCGAGGACCTCGTAAAGGTGCAGGTCAGAGCCGCACAGGCCGGTAGAGGTGATGCGCACCAGCGCATCGGTCGGCTCCTCGATCCGGGGGTCGGGCACGGTGTCGACCCGTACGTCGTGCTTGCCGTGCCACACGGTGGCCCGCATGATCGATCACTTCCTCGCGGTCGTCTTTCACGGCAGGACCATCGGGTACCCGTGGGGCGGCGCGTGAACCGCAAGCCGACCTGGTGGTCCCGCCGATCCCTGCCGTCGGGGTGTTAGAGATCGGACGGGCCGGGCACGCGTGAGTGGGGCGGCGAGGCGGTGGACCGACGAGCAGAGAGCGGACGACGCACATGGCTCGCGACGCAGACATCGACGCAGACATCACCGAGGCCCGTGCGACCGGGCCTGGCCATGCGGAACTGGATCTGACCGGCCTGGAGCACGCGCCGCGCGACCGGGTCGACGGTGAGGTGCGCCTCGACGCGGGCAGCCGGGGCGCGTACGCCACCGACGGGTCGAACCGGCGTGACGGCCATCTGGCGGAAGCCCTGGCTTTCGACCTGGACGGACCGGTGCCCGGCGGCCGGCCGGAGCGGCTCGCGGAGCGCCCGGACGCCCCGCTTCGGTACGGCGCACTGCTGTCTGCGGCAGGCGGTCTCGCCTCCGCCGCCGCACTCGTGACCGCCGTCGTACTGCGCCACCGACAACGTTGAAGCCGAACCAGGAAGGTGGGTCCCCCGTGTCCATCAAGGTCTCCGACTACGTTCTGCAGCGACTGCGGGAATGGGACGTCGACCATGTCTTCGCCTATCCGGGTGACGGCATCAACGGACTGCTCGCCGCCTGGGGGCGGGCTGACGACCAGCCGCGGTTCGTGCAGGCCCGGCACGAGGAGATGGCCGCCTTCGAGGCGGTGGGCTACGCCAAGTTCTCCGGCAGGGTCGGCGTCTGCGCGGCCACCTCGGGCCCCGGCGCCATCCACCTGCTCAACGGCCTGTACGACGCGAAGCTCGACCACGTACCGGTGGTGGCGATCGTCGGGCAGACCAACCGGAGCGCCATGGGCGGCTCCTACCAGCAGGAAGTGGATCTTCTGAGCCTGTTCAAGGACGTCGCCTCGGAGTACGTCGAGATGGTGACCGTCCCCGAACAGCTGCCCAACGTCATCGACCGGGCCGTGCGGGTGGCAGCCGCGAGGCGCACCGTCACGG
Organism: Streptomyces sp. NPDC058864; assembly: GCF_042742985.1. Taxonomy (NCBI): domain Bacteria; kingdom Bacillati; phylum Actinomycetota; class Actinomycetes; order Kitasatosporales; family Streptomycetaceae; genus Streptomyces; species Streptomyces sp. NPDC058864. The sequence goes on from NZ_JBHYMQ010000062.1 coordinate 18,038, forward strand.
CGGTGATCATCCCTGCCGACGTCCAGGAACTCGACTACTCCCCGCCGGAGCACGCGTTCAAGATGGTGCCGTCCAGCCTGGGCATGCCCTCCTACGCGCCCGTCCCCGACGACGCCTCCCTGGACAGGGCGGCCGAGGTGCTCAATGCAGGCGAGAAGGTGGCGGTCCTCATCGGCCAAGGGGCGCGCGGTGCCCGGCCGGAAGTGGAGCAACTGGCCGACACACTCGGCGCCGGTGTGGCGAAGGCGCTGCTCGGCAAGGACGCGCTCTCCGACGAACTGCCGTACGTCACCGGGGCGATCGGCCTGCTGGGCACCCGGCCCAGCTACGAGCTGATGCAGGGCTGCGACACCCTGCTGGTCATCGGCTCCAGCTTTCCTTACACCCAGTTCCTGCCGGAGTTCGGCAAGGCCCGCGCCGTCCAGATCGACATCGACCCCTTCATGGTCGGCCTGCGCTACCCGTTCGAGGTGAACCTGGTCGGCGACGCCAGGTCGACCCTGACACGGCTGCTGCCGCGGCTGGAACGGAAGGAGCACGGCAGCTGGCGCAAGAAGATCGAGAAGGACACGGCCCGCTGGTGGGAGGTCATGGAACGCCGCGCCGGCGTCGCAGCCGACCCGATCAACCCGGAGTTCGTGGTGCACACCCTGGACGCCCTGCTGCCCGAGGACGTCATCCTGTCCGCCGACTCCGGTTCCGCGGCCAACTGGTACGCCCGGCATCTGCGGATGCGTGGCGGCATGCGTGGTTCCCTGTCCGGCACGCTCGCCACCATGGGCCCCGGTGTGCCGTACCTGATCGGCGCGAAGTTCGCCCACCCGGACCGGCCGGCCATCGCCCTCGTCGGTGACGGCGCGATGCAGATGAACGGGATGGCCGAACTCATCACCGCCGCCAAGTACTTCCGGGACTGGTCCGATCCGCGGCTGGTCGTCGCCGTCCTCAACAACGGCGACCTCAACCAGGTGACGTGGGAGATGCGCGCTATGTCCGGCGCCCCGCAGTTCCTGCCCTCGCAGGCCCTGCCGGACGTCCCCTACGCGGACTTCGCCCGCTCCATCGGCCTCGACGGCCTGCGCGTGGAGAAGCCCGATGAGGTCGAGGACTCCTGGAAGCGCGCGCTCGCCGCCGACCGGCCCTTCGTCCTGGACTTCCGCACCGACCCGGCCGTCCCGCCGATCCCGCCGCACGCCACGCTCGACCAGATCGAGGCCGCGGCCGCCTCCGTCCTCAAGGGCGACTCCGACCGGGGCGCGATGGTCCGGCAGGGCTTCAAGGCGAAAGTGCAGGAGATGCTGCCCGGCCGGGGACGTCACGGGCACGGCGACCAGTGAACCCGGAGTCCGGCCCGCCGGGGCTCAGATCCCGGGCGGGCGGTCGCCGACGACGGGGAGGAGCTGCAGCTTCTCGTGGCTCTCCGAGCCCGGGGTGGCGGTGTAGACGAGCAGGGACTGGGCCTGGTCGGCGTCGTACAGCACCTGGCACTGCAGTTCGAGCAGCCCCAGCTCCGGGTGGACGATCCGCTTGACCTCGCCGCACCGCACCCCGATCTCGTGTGCCTGCCACAGCTCGCGGAACTCCGGGCTGTGCGTGCGCAGGGCCTCGACGAGGGCGCCGGCCCGCGAGTCCGCGCCGAGTTTGGAGTAGACCGCGCGCAGGTCGGCGACGAACCGCCGGCCCAGCCCGGGGCGGTCGTCCTCGTGGTAGGCGTGCCTGGCGGCGGGGTCGGTGAACCAGCGGTAGACGAAGCTGCGGGCCGGTCCGGTGAAGCGTGTCTCGTCCCCGATCAGGGCGACGGACAGCCGCGTCTGCAGCAGGGTCTCCCCCAGCGCGGTGATCACCTGGGCCGGGGTGTCCGCGAGCCGGTCCAGGATGCGCAGCATGCCCGGGCTGATGTGGTCGGCGCGCAGCGCCCGGCTGGGCGTGTTGTGCCCGGCGAGCCGGAACAGGTGGTCACGTTCGTCCAGGGACAGCCGCAACCCCCTGGCGATGGCCGCGAGCATCGGCTCGGACGGCTGCGGGCCGCGCCGCTGCTCCAGCCGGGCGTAGTAGTCGGTGGACATGCCGCACAGCGCGGCGGCCTCCTCCCTGCGCAGTCCGCGGGTGCGCCGGCGCGGGCCGCGCGGCAGGCCCACGTCCTCCGGCTGGAGCGCCTCCCGCCGGGTGTGCAGGAAGTCCGCCAGTTGTGCTCGGTCCATGTCGGGGTGTTTCCTCGTCGCGGCTGCCGCGGCCGGGGTGCCCGGCCGCTGGGTCCGAAGGGTACGCCCGGCCGCAGGCGGGCGGCGGGTCCCGGCCTCCGGCGCCGGAGGCCGGAGACCGGGACCGGGGGTCCGGGGCCCGGACGGGCTAGAGCAGCGTCCCGCCGGAGGCCTCGACGCGCTGGCCGGTGATCCAGCCGGTGCCCGGTGCCAGCAGCGCGGCCACCACCGGCCCGATGTCCTCCGGCTCCGCCACGCGGCCGAGCGCCGCCCGGGAGGCCATCACCGTGCGCAGTGCCTCGTCGTCCCGGATCGCCCCGCCGGCGAAGTCGGTCGCCACGGGACCCGGCGCGACCGCGTTGACGCTGATGCGCCGCGGGCCCAGCTCCTTGGCCAGGTAGCGCGTGTAGGTCTCGACGGCCGACTTGACCGCCGCGTACACCGACCAGCCCTCACCCACGAAGCGGGTCAGCCCGGTCGAGGTGTTGACGATCCGGCCGCCGTCCGCGAGCAGCGGCAGCAGCTCCTGGGTCAGGAAGAACACGCCCTTGAAGTGCACGTCGACCATCAGGTCGAAGGCGTCCACCTCGGTGGCGCCCAGCGGGGAGAACGCCGACGCGCCCGCGTTGTTGACCAGGAAGTCGAACGTCTCGCGCCCCCACGTGGCGCGCAGGGTGCCGGCCAGCGTCCGCGCGAACGCGGGAAGGTCCTCGAACACGGTGGTGTCGAGCTGCAGCGCGGCCGCCTTGCGCCCCATCGCGGTCAGCTCGTCGACGACCTCCGCGGCCTCCTTCTCGTTGCTCCGGTACGTGAGGACGACGTCCGTCCCCGCGGCGCCCAGCGCGAGGGCGGTGGCCCGGCCCAGCCCCCGGTTGCCGCCGGTGATCACCGCGATCGTGTTCACGCTCATGTCCAGCTCTCCTGATTCCTCGGTCCGCGGCCGGGGCCCGGTCGGGCCCCGAACCGCTCACCACCAGGTTCGGCCGGGGCGCCGCGCCGATGAAGGCATCACCGATCCAGGGAGCGCCGGTCCCCCTTTGAGCGCGCGGGCCCGCGGAGCGGACGGGCTCCGACCGCGGTGATCAGGCCGGGTTGCGGCGGGTCCACCACAGGGACAGCGCGACGAGCGCGGCACCCATCGCCAGGCACAGGCCCGTCGTCGTCCACTGCAGCGGCCAGAGGTCCGAGGCGGGGTGGTACTCCGCCCAGCGGCCGGTGTTGCCTCGGGAGGCGAGGCACTGCTTGATGTCCCCGGCGGCGTAGCAGTCCCAGGCCTCGGACACGCGGTGCCCCTCCTTGGACAGCGGGCCGTCGGCCAGTTGCCAGGCGTCAAGGGGGGCCGGCGGTTCCGCCGAGTGCTGCGCGTTCGCCGTGCTGATGGGCCACAGCCGCGGCCTGACCGCTTCGATGAGGGCGAACAGCCCGGCGCCGACGGCGAGGGTGGCACCCATCGCCAGGACGGTACGGCGCAGGACGAGGCCCAGGGTCGTCCCCAGCAGGTAGAACAGGACGCTCAGGCCGACGACAACGGGCCCCACCCCGTAGAACGGGTACCACCGGTGCCACGGGAACATCGGTCCCATCACCTGGGCGACCGGGTGCCACCACCAGGTCATCGCGGCGGCGATGACGCCGCTGACGGCGACCGTCATGGCGAGCGGCACTCCCAGTTTCGCCGCGAACCAGCGCATGCGGGTCACCGACTGGCCGGCGACCGTGCGGTACGTCCCCGATTCCAGCTCCTGCGCGAACTGCGGGCCGCCGAGGAAGATGCCGAAGAGGAACGGGAGCAGCAGCATCGCCTGGAGCGGCCGCCGCATCGGGAACTGGTACTGCTTCCCGAACGTGTTGAGACGGCTCAGGCACTGCTGGGACAACTCGTGGCCCTGGCACGCCTCGAGGTGTTGCGCGGTGACGGTGGCAGCTATGTGCTGGTGCTGGACGAGGGCGTAGCCGGCGACGGCCGCCGCGACCGCCAGTCCGATCCAGAAGGCGGTGCGGTTCTGCCGCCAGATCAGCCAGGTCAGTCCGCGCAGTCGCGGCCCTCGGCGAACGGCGGTGGGCGTGCGGGGGGTTGCGGTGCTCATGCGGCCACCTCGATGCCGTCGGTGACCTGCGCGCTCGGGGTGAGCAGTGCGGGTGCGTCGGGTGCCCGGAGGTAGCCCAGGACCAGTTCCTCCAGGGTGGGGGTGCGGTGGCCGGCGTCGGCCGGGGACGTGTGGGTGGTCCGGACGAGCGAGCTGTGGGCGCCGTCGGCGCCGGAGGTCGCGATGACCTGGTGGCCGTCCGGGTCCAGTTCCTCCAGGTTCCGCGCGGTGAGCTGCCGGTGCCCGGCGAGGAGGAGGTCCACCTCGCCGGCCAGGCGGACGGTGCCGTTGTTGACGAGCACGAGGTAGTCGCAGGCGTTCTCCAGCTCGGAGACCAGGTGCGAGGACATCACGACGGTCGAGCCGTGCCGCCGGGCCTCGGCCCGGAGGATGTCGGTCATCTGATGGCGCACCAGGGGGTCGAGGTCGGCCATCGGCTCGTCCAGGAGCATGAGCCGGGGCCGCTTGCCCAGGGCGAGGGCGAAGGCGACGCGGGTGGCCTGCCCGCCGGAGAGGGTGCCGACCCGGGCGTTCACGGGGACCTCGCCGGCGTCGATGACGGACTCGGCGGTCTCCTGGTGCCAGGTGGGGTTGAGCTCCTGGCCCATGCGCAGGATCTCGCTGACGCGGAACCGCGGGTAGAGGGCCTTCTGCTGGCTGAGGAACGCAGTGTTCTGCCGGGCTTCGACGCTGCCGGGGAGGTGCCCGGACAGCGTGATCGTGCCGGTGGTCGGCGTGATCAGGTCGGCCGCCAGGGACAGCAGGGTGGTCTTGCCCGCGCCGTTGGGGCCGACGAGCGCGCAGACGCGGCCGGCGGGCAGGCGGAAGGAGGTGTCGCGCAGCGCCCAGCCGCGGCGGTAGCGCCTGCCCAGTCCGGCGGTCTCGACGGCGGGGACGTTGGGGGAATCGGTCATGACGTGATGGCCCGTGTGATCTTCCTGTGCGTGTCCGTCGTTCAGCGGTCCTGGGCGGCCACAGCCGCGCGGTGATGGAGGCGCCAGAAAAGGGCGAGCAGCCCGGCGCCCGCGACGAGGAGGATCAGGTGGGGCAGTCCGGAGACGGTCAGGCCCGCGCTCCACACCGTCAGGTTGGCGAGGAGGCGCTCGGTGAGCGGCACACCGCCCAGCAGGAGGAGCGCGACGCCGACGAGGCCGGCGAGGAGCCGGGCGGGGTTCCGGGTGAGGGGAACGGTTTCCGTACGCGGGGTTCGGTTCATGTCCCCGAAGCTATGGCGCGGGCCGGGCGGCAGACTTCGGCAGAAAGTCTGCGTTCCGCGGATGACGAAAGTCGCGGCGGGGGGCGGCACCCATACCTTCGTCTATCGCCTCTTGCCACACCGCACGCGCCCGGGCCCCGGCGTGTGCCGGGCGCGCCTCGGGCGCACTCTGGAAGTGCGGCCCCGCTCCGGCTTGCCGAATCCGCCCTCGGAGCGGGGCCGCGCCGTGGGGTCAGCCCTCGGTGCCGCGCAGGGCGCGGAGGTCGTCGGCGGCCTGCGAGCGCATGGCGGGCAGGAGCGGGAGCACGGGCTCCGGCAGGGCCGCGAGCATGAGCGCGACCTCCTCGGGGGTGCCCACCTCGTCGAGGAAGCCGATCATGAGGTGACCGGCCACGGGCGGCGTGGTGGCGATCACCCGCTGGGAGAAGTCCGCCCAGTACTCGGGGGTGACGTGCTCGCGCAGGGCGGGGAAGAGGACGGGCTCCTCGTGGGTCAGGTGGCCGTGCACGGTGTCGCGTACGGCGACGGCCGCCTCGTGGAGCTCGGCCCGGGTTCCGTCACCGCCGTCGCCCAGCGCGACGGCAGCGAGCCGGCCGAGGGCCTCGTCCAGCTGCTCGTGTTCCGCGCTGAGCTCCTTGAGCGCGTCCGCGGCGGCCGGTGCCGTCGCGACGATCCGCGGCCACAGCTCCTCGTCCTCGGTCTCGTGGTGGTGGCGGAGGTTCACCACGAGGAAGTCGCGCAGCTGGGCCAGCGTGCTCAGGGGCGCGGTCGGGCGGAGGGCCGCCTCCGCCAGGAGCGCGGTGGCCACGCGGTGGACCTCGTGGGCGAGCCGGGTCTCGACGACGGACATGGGCTCTTGAGTGGAGTGGTTCATGTAGCGTAACATATTCATTAGAGGGAATTATTGTCAATATAATCACTTACGGTGGAGAGGTATGCTGCGTCGGTGACGAACCGGAAGTACCACTCCCCCCTCCGCGCCCATTCGGCAGCCGCCACGCGCGAAGCGATCCTGGGCGGCGCGCAGGCGCTCTTCCTGGCGCGGGGGTACGCCGGGGTGACCATCGGGGAGATCGCGGAGGCCGGGAAGGTCGCCGTGCCGACGGTGTACAGCAGCGTCGGGAACAAGCCGAAGATCCTCACCGCCCTGCTGGAGCCGGCCCTCACGGATCCCGCCATCGCCGACTCGCTCGCCGCCGTCGCCGCCAGCGACGACCCGCGCGCCGTGATCGAGCTGACCGCCGAGGGCACCCGGCTCGCGCACGAACGCCACTGGGAGCTGGTGTACGGGCTCTTCTACCGCGATCCCCCGGGGGAACCGGCCGTCAAAGCGGTGCTGGACAAGGGCGCGGACGACTACGTCCAGGCCCTCACCCGGGTCGCGGACCGCCTGGCCGCGCTCGACGCGCTCCGTGCGGACGTGAGCCGCGCCGAGGCCGTCGACCTGCTGTGGTTCCACCTCGGTCCGCACGCCTGGATCACGCTCGTCGGTGAACGCGGCTGGGCCTTCGACCGCGCCCAGGGGTGGATGGCGCGTGCCGCCCGGCGGGAACTGCTCCAGCGGCCCTGAGGCGGCCGTTCAGTCCGCGGGCGTCGCGGAGAGCGACCGGTCCGCGGCCCAGGAGGCGAGGATGCGCAGCCTGTCGTGGGTGGGCGAGCCGACTTCGGCGGTCCAGATCACGAGCTTCTGGTCGGGGTCGGTGGTGGCGGTCAGCGTGTCCCAGTCCAGGGACAGCTCGCCCGCCACCGGGTGGTCGAGCACCTTGGTCCCGACCGTGAGCGCGGCCACGTCGTGGGCGTCCCACCACCTGCGGAAGTCCCGGTCCCGCGCGGACAGTTCGCCGAGGAGCGCGATCAGCCGGGGGTCGTTCGGATACCGGGACGCCTCCATGCGCAACTGGGCCACGCAGGAGCGGGCGATGGTCCTCCAGCCGGTGTACAGCGTCCGCATGGCGGGGTCCGTGAACAGGATCCGGGGATAGTTCCGGTGCTTCTCCGGGATCTTCCCGAAGTCGGTGATGAGCGCCGCCGCGAGCGCGTTCCAGGCGATGACGTCCATGCGCCTCCCGAGCACCATGGCCGGGGTGGCCGTGAGGTCGTCCAGGAGCCGCCGCAGTTGCGGCTGGACCTTCTGGCGGGTCCGGCGCCGGGGGCGAGCGGTCTCCTTGCCGGCGAGGCCGAAGAGGTAGTCACGCTGGTCGTCGTCGAGCTGGAGGGCCCGGGAGAGGGCCTCCAGAACGGGGGCGGAGGCCGGCATCCGGCCCTGTTCCAGGCGCGTGTAGTAGTCGGTGGAGATCGCCGCCAGCCGGGCGACCTCTTCCCTGCGCAGCCCGCTCACCCGACGGTTCCCCGCACCGTCGGGCAGGCCCACCGTCCGGGGGCTGAGCCCGGCCCGGCGTGCCTTGAGGAACTCACCCAACTCGTTGAGCTGTGCGTCGGGGGCCATGGCTCCAGTGTGGCACCGGCGCGGCGCGACGCCGGAGCGGTTCGTACGGCACCCGGCGGTGCGGGAGGGCCTGGGCGCCGGCCGCCCGGGGTCACAGGCCGGCGTCGGCGAGGATGCGGCGCATCCGGTCGGACCGCAGGGCGGGGTTGGCGGCGGCCTCGTCGGCGACTTCGGGGGCCGGGTCGGAGAGCAGCCGTTCCAGCATCGGTTCCGTGACGGCCGGATGTCGCGCGACCCCGCGACGGAGGAAGGACTCCTCGGCGGCGGCAAGCCGCTCCAAAACAGGCACCGGGAGTCCGGCATCCCGCAGGGCGACGCGGCGCACGTGCGGATTCGGTTCGTCGGCGAAGGTACGCAGCAGGTGGCGGGGGAAGTTGGGGTGCTCGACGAGCGGCGGCCGTCCGTGGTCCCCGTGAGCACGCACCAGCCGTTCCAGGACCTCCGGGGGTGCGTCGGGCCGGTGGGCGGCGGCGCGGCGGACCTTGAGCTCCGGGTCGGCGTCGAGCCGCCGCCACGCGTCCTCGGGCAGGTCGCGGCAGGTGGCCAGTACCCATCGGAACGCCGTGTGCCGGCAGTCCAGGTATCTCAGTCGTTCCTCGAGGGGAACGTCGCGCAGCCAGCCCGGTGTCCCGACGGGCCAGTTGAGCGCCAGAGCCGCCTCGCTGCTGCCGCCCTCGCTCTCCGCTTCGACGAGGGCGTACACCCTGTCCCTCGTCTCGGCGTCCACATGACGGCTCTGGGCGGCGACGAACCGGACGATCGGGTCCTCGGCGTCCAGGAGCCGGGCCACCATATCGGAGGTCAGATGCGGGTTCCCGGCCACGGCCTGCCGGACGTCCTCGTCCTCGGCACCCATCAGCTGCGCGAACTGCTCCCATGCGAGCGGGACGAAGCGCGCCACATTGGCGCGCGTGGCGGGGTCGGCAAGGCATCGGTCCCACCACTCCGGTGGGACGCCCGGCTTCTCGTGCAGCGTGGCGGCCGCGCGGACCCGTGGATCCGGGTCGGCGAGCAGCGTCACCTGCACCGCCAGGGGACGCTCCCACCAGGTTCGCGCGACCGCGGCACGCACCTTGGGGTCCGGCGCCGCGACGAGTGCCGTCCAGGGCTCACCGTAGGCCTCCTCGAGGCTGCCGGTACCGAGCGTCACCTCGCGATCCACCAGGGCGCGGACGAAGTCGGCGTGCGCGTCGCGGATCGCCGGTTCGGGATGCCGCGCGATCCGGCGGCGCATCCCCGGCGAGATCCGGTCCCCGTGCAGCAGCACCGCGCTGTCCCTGCCGCCGTGCGTCAGCAACGCCTCCGCCACGGCGTCCGGCAGCCGCCCGCGACGCACATGCATCCCGTGCCGGCCGTGCAGATGTACGGCCAGGCGCACCAGGACGTCGTCGGGAGCCGCAGGATTGCGCCCCAGCCCGGAGAGTTGGGGATGCGTGTGGCTCGTCATGCGCCCAACCTACCGGCGTGGCACGGGCTTTCCGCCGGTCAGCGCGGTGAGGACGGCTTCCGCCTGCCGCAGGATCCCGCGCAGGATGTCACCGGCAGGGCGGATGTCGTGGACGAGCCCCGCCGACTGGCCCGTGAACGGCAGGTACTCGTCCCCGCGTCCGCGGCGGATCGCCGCCAGCAGGCGTGGTACGGCCTCCTCGGGGTCGACGCGTTCGGGGTGGTCACGGAGGGTGTCCACGAATTCCGTACGCAGGGCGCGCGGGACGCCGAAACCGCCGGGCCTTGAGTAGGGCGGCAGGACGCGGTCGCTGTTGAGCGCCTTGACGGCGTCCACCGCGTCCGCGCCGACGATCCGTTGCTTCCAGTCGTCGGAGACGTTCATCTCGGTGGACGCGAGGAACCGCGTGCCCATCGACACGCCCTGGGCGCCCAGGGCGAAGGCCGCCGCGACGCCGCGCCCGTCGGCGATGCCGCCCGCGGCGACGACCGGGGTGTCGCCGGCCATGTCGACGACCTGCGGCACCAGGACCATCGTGCTCACGTCGCCGCCGTGTCCGCCGGCTTCGCCGCCCTGCGCGACGATCACGTCGGCTCCCGCGTCGAGGGCCTGGCCCGCCTGGCGGGCGTCGGTCACCTGCTGGATCCAGGTGATGCCCGCGTCGTGGGCCCGGGCGATCAGGTCGACCGGTACGGCGAGATGGAACGACACGGCGGCGGGGCGCGCGTCGAGCGTGGCCTGGAAGGCGTCCTCGTCGAACGGCCGTGTCGTGTGGTTGACGGCGAAGGGGCGGTCGGTGAGTTCGCGCAGCCTCGACCACTGCTGCCGGAGTTCGGGGACGGTCCGGGCGGCGGTGCCCACGCTGCCGAGTCCCCCGGCCTCGCAGACGGCGGCCGCCAGGGCCACCTCGTCCCAGGGACCGAACGGGGCGCAGATCACCGGCGCCTCGATGCCGAGCAGTTCGCACAACGGGGTGTTGAGCATGCCCACCTCCGGCACTGCGAAGATCGCGAAGGCCGCGGCCCGGCGGCGGTCAGGAGGCGGCCTTGATCTCTCCAGTATGCGCCGTGCCCACCGACCCCACACGACGCGCCCGATCCATCGGTGCGGGCGCGCGGGCGCGCGGCCGCGCGCCCGTCTACGGCCGGATGCGCTCGGCGCCTTCCTCGGCGGTGGGCGCGTTCCAGCTGGCCAGGATGCGCAGCCTCTCCTCCGACGGGGAGCCGCGGTCCGCCCTGAAGACGATGACGCTCTGGCCCTTGCCGCCGGGCAGCGCCATCGTCTCGTAGTGCAGGGTCATCTCGCCCACCGTCTCGTTGAAGAAGCGCTTCACGCCGTAGGAGTGCTCGTAGAGCCGGTACTCCGCCCAGTACCGCGCGAAGTCCGGCGAGGCCACCGCGATCTCCCCCACGAGCTGCTCCAGTACGGGGTCCGCCGCCCGGTCCGCGGCGACCTGCCGCAGCGCCGCCGCGACCTGGGGCGCGATCTTCTTCCACTCGGGGTAGACCGTCCTGGCCCGGGGATTGAGGAACGTCCAGCGGGCGAGGTTGCGCTCCTTGACCGGCATGGCGTCGAAGTCGTCGACGAGCAGCTTGGCGGTGTGGTTGACCGCCAGCACCTCCAGGCGGGGCCCGTGGACCATGGCGGGCAGGTCGAGGGCGTGCACCATGGCGACGACGCCCGGCCTGGCCTTGACGGGGGGCGGCGCCGAGGGGGTGGGCCGGCTTCCCGCGTTCCGTACCAGGGTCCGGAAGTGCGCGCACTCCAGCTGGTCGAGCTGGAGCGCCCTCTCCACCGCGCCGAGGACCTCCTCGGAGATCCGGCCGATCCGCCCCTGCTCCAGCTTCGTGTAGTAGGCCACGCTCACGCCGGCGAGCGCCGCGACCTCCTCCCGCCTGAGTCCCGGTACCCGGCGGCTGCCGTGGCCGACGGGCAGTCCCGTGCGCCCGGGGTCGATCGCCGCCCGCCGGGAGACAAGGAAGTCCCGCAGGGCCCGCTCAGCGTCCATACCCCAGGTATAGCCGAGCCCCACGCCCGTGGGGCTCCGAAGGTGGCTCTGCGAGTAGCACCCTCGGCACGGTCACGCTCCCCCTTCGCGCACGGCCCCGCACCTGGTGCAGTCGAAGGGGGAAGTCCTCCCCGTCCGGCCCCTCCCCGTCAGGAGACACACATGCCTTTCGCCGTCGCCGCCCTCGCCGCCGCAGGCCCCGACGCGCCGCTGGAGCTCACGACCGTCGAGCGCCGTGAGCCGGGCCCCCACGACGTCGTCATCGACATCGCCTACACCGGCATCTGCCACACCGACATCGCCCTCCTCCGCAACCACTGGATGGAGGGCCTCTTCCCCATGGTCCCGGGCCACGAGATCACCGGGAGGGTCGTCGCGGCCGGCCCGGGCGTCACCCGCCACGCGGTCGGTGACCGGGTGGGCGTCGGCTGCTACGTCGACTCCTGCCGCGAGTGCGAGAACTGCCTCGCCGGCCAGGAGCAGCACTGCCTGAAGGGCGAGGTCCTCACCTACGGCGCGCTCGACCACGACAAGCGGCCCACCTTCGGCGGCTACAGCCGCCGGATCGTCGTGGACGAGAACTACGTCCTCCGCATCCCCGACAGCCTCGGCCTGGACGTCGCCGCCCCGCTGCTCTGCGCCGGGGTGACGATGTACGCGCCCCTGCGCCGCTGGGGCGCGGGGCCGGGAAGGAAGGTCGCCGTCGTCGGCATGGGCGGGCTCGGTCACATCGGCGTGAAGATCGCGCACGCGATGGGCGCCGAGGTCACCGTCCTCGGCCGGAGCCTGTCCAAGCGCGAGGACGGCCTGCGCTTCGGTGCCGCCGCCTACGTGTCCACCGAGGACGGTTCCTGGTTCCGGGACCTCGGGCAGGGCTTCGACCTGATCGTCAACACCGTGTCGGGCAGCATCGACACCAACGCGTACCTCGGCCTCCTGCGGCTCGACGGTGTGCTGGTCAACGCGGGCGTCACCTTCGAGGCCGCCACCTTCCAGAGCACCCTGCTCGGCGACCCGCGCCGGATCATCACCTCGACGAAGAACGGCGGCATCCGCGAGACCCAGGAGATGCTGGAGTTCTGCGCCCGCCACGGCATCGCCGCGGACATCGAGACCGTACCCGCGGACCAGGTCAACACCGCCCTCGACCGCCTGGACCGCGGCGACGTGCGCTACCGCTTCGTCATCGACGTCGCCACCCTCGGGCAGGCGCGCTGAAACGCACCGGGCCCGTCCGCGGTGCGTCCCCGCCGGTGACTGGGCAGGCTGGGAGCATGCGCACCGAGGGGCCGCCCGTGATCGTGGAACCTCCGGTCGACGGACGAAGGGTCGTGATCCGGGGGGACTACTTCGGCACCGCGTACTGTCTGACGGACCTGCTGCGGTTCCTGTGGCTGGCCGGGTACGACGCCGGCACGGTGAGCCTCACCGACCCCGCGCAGGTGGAGTGGCGCGGGGGCGGGCCGGAGGCGTGGTGAGCGCGGCAGGCGAACGGGTTCAGCGGGGCGAGACGTAGCGGGAGCCGGGGCGCAGGCGTACGGCCCTGACGCGTTGCGGGGCGTCGAACCGGCCGTCCTGGCAGTCGGAACAGAGTTCGTGTCGGCCCTGGTCGGTGACGACGGTGCCCCAGCCGTAGCACGCACCGCATTCGCGGGCCAGGTCGACGTTCGCGCGGGGAGTGGGGGGAGTGGGGGAAGTGGGGTAGGAGGTTCCCTCGGCTCCTCGGATCATTGTGCACTCCTCTGTACTACCTCCGGAGATTTTGCGTCTTTATTACCCATTCGAGCAGATATACACCCATCCAGGGCGATGTCTATTCAGTACGGCGCAGCCGCCGCACGCTCCACTGCGCCAGCGGCTGCAGGGCGGCGATGAGCGCCTGGCCGTCGGGGGCGAGCGCGTAGCGGACCTGCACGGGGGTGCTCGGGATGACGGAGCGCTCGATCAGGCCCTCGGTCTCGAGCTCCTTCAGGCGCTGGGCGAGCAGCCGGTCGGAGATGCCGGCGATGACGGCGCGGTACTCGCCGAAGCGGCGCGCCCCCTGGGACGCCGCGGACAGGATCGCCCCCGTCCAGCGGCGGCCGACCAGTTCGACCGCGCCCTGGAAGCTCGGGCACGCCTCGTCGTGCACGGAGCCGCGTTCCAGGCGCAGTGCCGGCGGCAGTGGGCTGATCGTCTCCTGGGATCGCGTGGTCATTCCCCGGAGCGTAGCCACGGGCGGTCGCCGGGTCGGGCGTCATGCCTGGTCCTGCCGGTACCAGGACGGGTGTTCCCTGGCAGCCGGGGACGGGCGCGCCGCGGCCCGGGACCCGAGCACCGCCTTCGGGGCCTTCGTGGGACTGACCACCCGGCGACGGTGACCGTCACGGCCCGCGGTACCCGCCGACTCCGGCTCGGGTCGCACGGGCGGGTCCGGAGGTGTCCATCGCGGCACCCTCGCCGGCGCCGAGCTCCTCCGCCACGGCATCGTCCCCCGGCCCCTCGTCGTGTCGGCCGCGGTCGGGTTCGAACAGACGAGAGCATGGAGGGGCGGTCGTCGTCCGCGGGTGTCCCCGGGCCGGGCCGATGCCGTGCGGCGAAGAGGGGCGATCATGGAGGGCGCGGTGGCGGACGGTGCCGACGAGGGTCTGCAGTGGGCGTCCCAGCCGGGTTTCTGGCGGCAGGTCGTCGACAGTCTGGGGGCTTCGCTGGTCGTGGTCGACCCGTCCGGGCGCGTCATCGCGGTCAACCCGGCCGCCGAACGGCTGCTGGGCCGCGCCGCTGACGCGATGGTCGGCGAGGGCTTCCACGACCTCGTGCACCGGCACGCGGATCGCGAACACACGGGGCCTCGGTGCGGATTGCTCGAAGCCCTGATCCTCAAGAGTGCGGGTCGCGCGGACAGCGACAGATATCTGTGCGGTGACGGCAAGCTCGTCGAGGTGTCCTGGTCGGCGGCACCGGTGACGGAGGGCACCTCGTTCAAGGGCACCGCGATTCTGTTCACCGGCCTCTCCGACGACCGCAGCGAACGCGCCGAGCAGATGCACGCGCTGGAGGACCTGACGGGGCGTCTGACGCTGGTCGCACAGATCACCGCGGTGCTCAGCCAGACGCTCGAAACGGACGAGGCGCTCGCCCGCCTCGGACGCCTGCTGGTCCCCGGCCTCGCCGACTGGGTGGCGGTCGACCTTCTCGTCGGTGAGGACGAGACGCACCGGGTCGCGGTCACCGGCCCCGACGGCCGGGACCATGGGCAGGAGGGCTGGCGCGCCCGCCTTCCCTCCGCGGCCGAGTCCCGCTCCCCGCTGGTCCAGGCCGTGCGCGGGGCCGTGCCCGTCCTGCACGAGCGAGCCGGTACGGCGGCACGGCCGGACTCACCGCTGGCAGCCCTGCACGACGGCTTCCTGCAGTCGGTGGGTGCGGCATCGGCGCTCACCGTGCCCTTGGGTTCGGGAAGGCACTCCACCGGGGCGCTGACCCTGGTGCGCACCGACCCCGCCGTCCCCTTCGGCAACGACGACCTTCAGATCGTCGTGGACATCGGCCGGCGGGTCGGCCAGGTCCTGGACAACACCCGGCGCTTCGGACGTCAGCGGGACGTCGCCGAAGCCATGCAGCGCAACCTGCTCGCACCCCTGCCCCAGCCCGGACGCCTGGTCATGGCCGCCCGCTACCAGCCCGCACCCGCGGCGTCCCAGGTGGGCGGCGACTGGTACGACGCGTTCCAGCTACGGGACGGCGTGACCGCACTGGTCATCGGCGACGTCGTCGGCCACGACCTGACCGCCGCCGCGGGAATGGCGCAACTCCGGGGAATACTGCGCTCCCTGGCCTGGGACCGCACCGAACCTCCCAGCGCCATCGTCGACCGCCTCGACGACGCCATGCCCGCGATCACCACCGTCCCCATGGCCACCCTCGTCCTCGCCCGCGTCGAGGGTCCGCGCGACGGCCCCTGGACGCTGCGCTGGACCAACGCCGGACACCCCCCGCCGCTGCTGCTCACCCCGGACGGCCACGGCCGGTACCTCGACGACGCGCGAGGTCCCTTGCTGGGCGCCCGTCTCGGCACCCACGACCGTCGGCCCGACGCCACCGCACCCCTGCCGCCGGGTTCCACGCTCCTGCTCTACACCGACGGACTCATCGAACTTCCGGGCGTCGACCTCGACACCGGCCTCGGCCGGCTCCGCCGCAACGCCCTGGCGCTTGCCGACGAGCCGCTGGACGACTTCTGCGACCAGCTCCTCATCCGCATGCCCCCGGGCAACGTCGACGACATCGCCCTCCTCGCCCTACGGCTGCCCCTGCCGTAAGAAGCAGCCGGCCGACGCCGAGGGCCGACGTCACCCCTTCGGCTACCCGACGTGCATAAACAGATACTCAAAGTGATCCTTGCTGTGGGTTCGACGTCCTTCGTGACGGTCTCCGACGCGTACTGCGAGGAGGGCGGCACAGGCCGCCCGACAGAACCCATACCTGGAGGTGACGTGTTGTACCGGATAACCAGGCCCACGTCTTCGGCACAGCGACGCTTCGGCCGCGTCCGCGTGTGGTCGGTCGCCGCGAGCGCCGCGCTCGCGTCCTGCTTCGTGACGGGAACGGCGTACTCCGCGGCCGCGGATGGCGGCGCCGCGCCGACCGGCACCGTGGCGGACGGCACCCAGCAGCGGTCCGTGCACCCGTGCTACCCGTACCCGACGTTCCCGAACTACTGCATGAACCGGCCGGGCATCCCCGGGATTCCAGGACCGCAGGGACCGGCCGGTCCCGCTGGTCCGCCCGGCCCGGCCGGGCCCTCCGGACCCCAGGGCGACCCCGGCGTCCCGGGTGCCGGGGGCGGCGTCTCCGGTGCCCGAACCCTGGTCATGGAGTTCGAGGCGGACGGCGCCGACCACACGCTGTCCTGTCCCACGGGGCAGTTGGCCATCGGTGGCGGGTTCCACCTCGAGGCGGCCACGATCGTGACCAGCGTCCCATACGCGAACCCCTCCACCGGCTGGACTGTGAACGCGGTGCCCGCCGGAGTGGGGCCCAACAGGGTGACCGTCGTCGTCGCCTGCGCGAACAGGGCCACGACCTGACATGAGCCGGCCGGCGACGCGCCCGCCCCGGATGCGCCGCCACCGGCACTCGGGCACCCTGGAATGGCGAGCCGGGGCATAGGCTCGCACCGGTCGGCGCGTCAACGGCGACCACTTGGAGCCCTTCGAGGTCGCCGCGGCGCGCCGGCCTCGTTCTGCCCTGGCCCGACGCAAACCTCGGCTCGCGCGCGGCATTTTGCACGTCCCGCGATGGATCGACTCATCGAACCGGTCACGGCCGCGGGATCGGCCTCCCGGCCTCACCGCCCAGCCGCACATCTCGCGCTCGGCAGAGGTGCGTCCCCATGTTGCGCTCCATCATGCGCAGCGCCGCGTCGGCCAGGTCACGGTGGATGTGCGCGACAGCGTCACTCGCGACGGTCGTCGGCAGGTCACGGATGTGCGCGTCGAGTGCCGAGTACAGCACGCACTGCTCGGTGACCTGCCCGCACAGCACAACATGGCCGATGTTCTGCCGGTCCAGCAGGTACTCCAGGGGGGTCTGGAAGAAGATCGAATGCCGGGCCTTGACGACGAACAGTGAATCGGCATCGGGCTTGACCGGTTCGACAAGGTCGGCGTGCGGCCCGGCGAGGGCCATGTCGAGGATCTCGTCGTGGTGGGAGCGCCAGCGACCGAAGTTGTCGTTGACGTAGATCACGTCCACGCCGACGCGACGGGAGCGCGAGATGAGGCCCCGCACAGCTGGGAGCACCTCGCGCACCGACGGGAGCAGGAGCTCGGCGTCTTCGTGCTCATACGTGTTGATCATGTCGATCACGATGAGCGCGGTCGTTTCCTTGTCGTGCATTGCCTTGCGGACCCGGATGGTCGCCGGGGCAGCCGCCTACCTCCTGCGCAGGCCGCCTCCCACCGGGCCCGACGCAGCCTGACGCTTGCGCAGGGAACCGCCGGGACGGAGCGACGCTGCTGCGAGAGCCAGGATCAGTCCGATCACGCCGACGATGACGTTGTTCGTGATGGTGCGTGTGGTGCTGACGTTGCCAGTGATGCACCATGGCGAAATGATCGTCCACAGGGCGATGACCGCTGCCGCCCACGCCCTGGAGTGGGCCCGCTCGAAGCCGCGCCCCACGCCTCCCATCAGCAGGGCGTACGCGATTCCGGCGACGAGGTTGTTCACGGCGATCGTCGACAGCGCGTTGAAGCCGAACAGTGCGTTGAAGCCCACGATCCACGGTGAAGCGGCCAGGTAGATGCCGGTGAGCAGACCCATGGCCTCCACGGCCTGGCTTCGGTTGGTGGCGGTCACTCGCTCGTAGTCCGCGCGGAGTTCAAGCAGATCGGGGTGCTGCTCGATGCCGGGTTGCGTCCGAGACATGCGGACCATCTCCGTTCATTTCGAACATTTCAGATATCTCCTACCCGGACTCGGACGTCCAAGTCCGGTCGAGGAGCCCATGCACACCTGGCCCCGCACGGGTTCAATGCCCTATCTGTTCACGCAGTGGCAAGCGTCCGTCACGCCACGCCACGCGTCCCGGTCAGCAGCGCGTCCAGTTCCGCGTCGAGCGCGACTCTGTCGTCGGCTGCTCCGCCCGTGTCCCAGCGCAGCGCGGTCTAGATGGCCGCCTCCATGGCCGCACGAAGCCGCAGCAGGTCCGGGTTCCACTCCCACGGTCATCGTCGTCTCCCTCCGTGGCCGGTTCACGGGGCCCCTGCCAGGGCTTCGCTCCCCATGCGTCGGGCACCGGGTGGCCGCGGCGCGGGCGGCATGCGTCTATCCGCGGCGGTGACGGGTAGCCGCCCTGGCGTGGACGACTCCGGTAGCCGAGCGGAAGGAGCGGCCACCATGACGGACGGGTTCGAGCGCGCGGCGCTCTTCGACATGGACGGCACACTCGTCGACACCAACTACCTCCATGCAGTCTCGTGGTGGGAGGCGTTCCGGCAGGCCGGACACACGGTGTCCATGGCGGACATCCACCGGTGCATCGGCATGGGATCCGACCACCTTCTGGAGCGCCTGCTCGGCAAGGAGCGGGACCACGGCGAGGACGACATGATCAGCGACGCCCACAAGGCCCTGTACGGGGCCTACGGGCCCGCGCTCGCTCCTCTTGACGGCGCCGCGGACCTGCTCCGTGCAGTGGCGGCACGGGGTTTCCGGGTCGTCCTGGCCACCTCGGCCGACGCCAAGGAGCTCGCCGTGATGCGGGCCGCGCTCGACGCCGACGACGTCATCGCGGACGCCACCAGCAAGGACGACGTCTCCGCGAGCAAACCGGCGCCGGACTTGGTCGAGCAGGCCCTGGAACGGGCGGGCGTGCCTGCGGACCGGGCCGTGTTCGTGGGAGACACGGTGTGGGACATCGGGGCCGCCGGGAAGGCGGGGGTGCCCTGCGTGGCACTCCTGTCCGGTGGCATAGGCCGTGCCGAACTGGAAGAAGCGGGTGCCGCCGCGGTGCACCGCGACCCGCGCGACATGCTTGCCTCCCTCGACGGCAGCCCCGTGTGGCGTTGACCTCGCTCCTCGATCTCCGCCCGTTCGGCCGTGGGCGCGTGGATGACCATGGTGCAGCCACGAACGGTCAGCGCGGCACTCGCAACCTTCGGCGCACACGCAGGACGGTGGAAAAATGCTCGTGTGGATCTCGTGGAGCGTCGACCCCATCGGTTCGGCCAAGGCGACCGCACCGGACGTCCGGGAGGGCGCCAGGCTGCTGCAGAGCTCCATCACCCGTATGCGTCGCGCCTTCGACTCGGACACGGCGTACGAGGAGGTCCAGCACTGCGCCCGCATCATGCAGGCGCGGATGCTCGATGAGGGGCGCGCATCAGTCCTGCGCGGCGAACAGTGGTCTGCGACCGTCGGCAGCCTCTGCGTGCTGCTCGTCCCCCGCGGAGAGCCTGTACGCCTGCCGCTTCGCCGAGAGTCGAGCGGGGCCGACTGACGTCACCTGCGCCGATCCGTGTCGACGATTCCGTGGGAGAGCCCCCTGCGGGAACCGGGCGGCCGCACGCATGAGCCTCCTCCAGCTGTGCAGCTCGGCCGGTCGCGCCGGACCGCCAGGGTGCCCAGGGGGTGACAGGGGCGCACGCTGGGAGGGCATCCTCGCCCACCGGTTCCGGCGCCCGCACGGGCGAGGGTGCTTCGCGCGTTCGCGTCGCCCAGCTTGCGGCTCTCCTGAGACGCCCTGGGCCTGCCTGCCCGGCGTGCCCCATCCAACCGCCAGCGCACCCTTCGCGATTGTTCCCGCTGTCGCCCGCCTGGCCGTGCAGGGTCATGGCTGCGGACGGGCAGTCCGCCCTGAGGTGCGCAGCGCCACGGCACACGAGCGGACTGTCGTATCCAGGCCAGCGAGTCGGTTCGGCACTGAGCAATTCAGTTCTCGGGCGTTTCGCAGGCACCGACAAGGCAAGGCGTCCGTACGGAGCCACCGCACCCCGTTCCTGCTCGTACGGTGGCTCCCGGGGCCGGTCGGCCGGCCATCGGCGGTGATCGCCCTTGTGGATCGGGGTCCCCTCCCCACTGGACCCCGATCGGCGAGGAGGTCCTCATGGACGAGACCGACCGTCTGCGTCACCCGGGTGAGAAAGTCCCCGTCCGCGGTATTTACGAGTGCACGTGCGGCAACGAGCGCCACTTCACCGGCACCTACGTGCTTCGCGATACTCTGATCGCCCGCACGGCTCCCTTGATGTCCGGCGACGCGGCGCCGCCCCAGGAGGCGTTGCCTGGATCACGCGCTGGCCCGGCACTCCGCCTCGCCGTACAGTCGATCATGTGGGCGAGCTGCCTCCGGATCTGAATCGGCTACGGGTGATCCGCCTCTACCTGCAGCTGCAGCTCGACGCTGTCGATGCCAGGATCCGCGAGACGATGGATGAGTCTGCCGCGGTAGCCCCACCGGCGCCGGCCGGAGAGGCGAGCTCCTCTGCCGAAGGGGGCACCGGCTACCGCCTCCAGCACGTTCCCAGGGGCGGTTCCCTTCGCGGCGTGGTCCACCTCGGTGACTGCCCGGACGCGGCCGGAGGCTGGATCAACCGGCACGAGCTCGAAATCGCCTTGCGTATGCCCGAAGTGACGACCTGCCCTCGCTGCCACCCCAGCCCCGATAGCGGCTAGATCAGCCATGGGCTCCGGTCGACCTTGAGCTGAAACGTCGCCGCTCCGTCCGCCGTGTCACTGCCTTGGCCGCCCTGGTCGTCACACTCTCCGGTGACGACCACGCGCCGTCCCGGCGGCCAGGTCCACCCGTACGTGCAGCGCCCGGCGCGGGGTCGTTCGCGCGGTGCGTCATCCGGACTGCCCTGGATCGTCTAGAGACGGACGGATGCCGCGACCGGCAAATGGTCGCTGCCGGTGGCCGGGAGGGTCCAGGCCGAGCACGGTTCCATGCCGCGCACCAGGATGTGGTCGATCCGGGCCACGGGAAAGGACGCCGGCCAGGTCGGACCGAACCCGGCACCGGACTCGGCCTGGACCGAACGCAGTTGGGAGGTGACCGCGGACAGGGCCCGGTCGTCCGTGGTGCCGTTGAAGTCGCCCATGAGCAGGGTGCGGGGCAGGGGTTCGGCACGCAATGCGGCGGCCAGGGCGCGCGCGGCGCTGTCCCGCGCGCCCGTGCCGAAGCCGTACAGCGGTGTGAACCGGACGGACAGCAGGTGGGCGACGTAGACGGCGACGGGCCCCTTGGGGGTGCGGACGGTCGCGCGCAGGGCCCGCGGCCAGGGGGCGATGTCGACCGTCCGGGCGCCGGAGAGCGGGTAGCGGCTCCACAGGCCGACCGTGCCCTGCACCGAGTGGTAGGGGTATCGGGCACGCAGCGCGGTGCCGTACGCCGGTGCGTTGTCGCCCAGTTCCTCGATGGCCACCAGGTCCGCGCCGGAGGCCGCCAGGGCACGAGCCGTGTGCGCCGGGTCCGGGTTCTCCTCGTTGGCGTTGTGCGTCACCACGGTGAAGTTCCCGCCGGACGCGCGCTTGTCGGTGAGCGTGCCCCCGAAGAGCGAGCACCAGACGAGGGTGGGCAGCACCACGGCGACGGCGGCCGTCGCCGAACGTCGCAGCAGCGCGCACAGCAGCAGGAACGGAACGGCCAGGCCGGTCCAGGGAAGGAAGGTCTCGACGAGGCTGCCGAGGTGGCCGGCCGCGTTGGGGACGTGGGCGTGGCCGAGCATCACGAGTGCGGCCACCGCCGCGAAGGCGGCCTGGAAGCGTCCCCGCCGCCACATGCCGGGGCACCGGGCGGCCCGTCGTCCGCGGTCGGGTTCCGGCGGGGCGCCGGGGGTGCGGAGGAGGGTGGTCACGGCCGGCTCACCGGTCCCCGGACGGCACGCCGGCCGCCGACGTGGCTCCGGCGCCGGCCACCCACCGTCGTACGCCCTCCACCAGGGTGTGGCCGGCGCCCAGGACGGCGGTCAGGCCCTCCTGGGGGCTGGTGCCGGGACGCTGGTGCAGGACGACGCCGAGCGCGAGATGGCCGTGCCCGCGGCGGTCGGGTGCGTTGGCCGCCCACATCAAGGCGCCGCCCGCGGGGGTGCTGGAGCCGGTCTTGAGCCCGATCACCCCGGAGGTGCCGAGCAGGGTGTTGGTGTTGTGGACGGTGCCGGGCACACCGGGCACGGTGGTGCCGGGCTGGGCGACGACGGCCCTGAACACCGGGTCGCGCATGACTTCCCGGGCCAGCTTCAGCTGGTCGCCGGAGGTGCTGGTGGTCGTGGGCTCGATGCCGCTGGCCCCGGTGTAGGTGGTCCGGTCCATGCCGAGGCCGTGGGCTGCCCGGTTCATCTTGGCGACGAACGCCTCCTGTGTCCCCGCATCCCAACGGGCCAGCAGCCGTGCCACGTTGTTGCCGGAGGGGATCAGCATCAGTTCCAGCAGCCGCCGTTCGCCCAGCCGCTGTCCCAGTCTCAGTGGCACGCTGGACTCCACGCCGGACACGGACTCGTCCGAAGCCTGCTGGTCGACGGAAATCCGGGGGCCCGACGCCCCGACGCGCAGCGGGTGGTCGCGCAGGATCACGTACGCGGTCATCACCTTGGTGACGCTGGCGATCGGCACCGGGTTCTGCGTGCCCCGGTTCCCGAGGTCACCACGGTCACCGAGCCCCTCGACCAGCACGCTGGCCTGCCCCTGCCGCGGCCAGGGCAGCGACACCGGGGGGCGGAGCTCCGATCGTCCTGCGCGGTGGCCGCCGTTCCCGGACGCACCGTCTCCCTCGCCGCCGTGGCCCGTGATGACGACCAGCGCGCCCAGGACGATCAGGGTGAGCAGGGCGGCCGCACCGGCCGCGACCGGCACGGGCACGCGCCGGGGGCGGCGTGTACCGCTCGGCGGGTTCCACGGTCCGGCGATCGCCGGCTGCTGCGAACGCTCCGTGTCGCGGTCTCGGGGTTCGGGGATCGGACGCATGGACGGGGCACCTCCACGGGGTCACGGCGTGGCTCTCACGCACACCGCCCACCGTGGGGCGCGCCGGTGTCGGCCCGGCCGTCACCGTGCCTCCGCCACCGCTCGACCGGTCATCCGTCGTGTATCAACGCTGCCGCGCACCGGCATCGCGCACCGGCATCGCCCGCCGGCCCCGCGGTGGCTCAGCCGGCCGCGGGCAGCCGGAGCGTGGCGACGGCACCGCCGTCGGGGGCGTTGGCGAAGGACAGGGACGCGCCGATGACCCGGGCCTGGCCGACGGCGATGGTCAGCCCGAGACCTTGGCCCCGCCCCCGCTCCGACGCCCCGGTGCGGAACCGCTGGGGGCCGTCCGCGAGAAGCTCGCGCGGGAAGCCCGGACCGTGGTCCCGCACGGTCACGGTGGTGCCCGCCACGGCGACCTCGACGCGCCCGCCGCCGTGCCGGTGGGCGTTGACGACGAGGTTGGCCACGATCCGGTCCAGCCGGCGCGGGTCGGTCCCGGCGTACCCGGTGCCGTCCGTGGTGAACCGCGTCGGCAGTCCGGTACGGGCCAGCGACTCCTCGACCACCTCGGCCAGCGGCACCGGCCTGAGTTCGGCCCGCTCGGCGCCCGCGTCCAGCCGCGAGATCTCCAGCAGGTCCTCCACCAGGACCCGCAGCACCCCTACCCGGTCCCGGACGAGGTCGGTGGCCTCCCCTTCGGGCAGCAGCCCGCTCGCGGTGACCAACCCCATGAGCGGGGTGCGCAGTTCATGGGCGACGTCGGCGGTGAAGCGCTGTTCGGCCGTCAGCCGCCCGAGCAGGCTGTCGGCCATGGAGTCCACGGTGGCGGAGATCTCGGTGATCTCGTCGCCCCCGCGGCCGGCGCGGCCGTCGGCGGTCCGCGCGGCCAGGTCACCGGCCGCGATGCGGCGGGCGGTCCACGCCACGCGCCGCAGCCTGCGATGGGGCAGTTCGGCAGCGAGCGCCGTCAGCGGTACGACGACGCCCAGCGCGACCAGGGAGTACTTCCACATGTGCCGGTCCAGGGCACGCCGCGTGAGCAGGTCCGACGTCATGTCGATCGAGATCGCCACCGGGCCGTCCCGGGTCGTCCGGGCCGCCCACATCTCCGGGTGGTCCCCGGGGCTGTCGCCCTCGTACCAGGTGGCGTACCCGGTACTGGGCCCCTGCCCGTGCCGCAGCCGGTCGAGCAGTTCACCGGGCATGGCCTCGGGCGAGGTCTCCAGCCCGGCGGGCGGCACGCCCTCGCGCCGGTGGTCCTCGAGGACCTGGTCCAGCTGCGTCGTGGCCTTCGCACCGCCGTCGTTCATCGACCGTTCCAGTGTGCTGCGGTGGACCAGCACCCCGACGGTCAGCGCGATCGCGCAGCAGGCCACGGCGACGAGCAGGACGATCTTCCAGCGCAGCGAACGCCAGTTGAGCAGGTCGCGTACGGTGTCCACCTCAGCGCCGCAACTTGTAGCCGAACCCGCGGACGGTCTCGATCCGTTCGGATCCGATCTTCTTCCGCAGCCGCTGCACGCAGAGGTCCACCACGCGGCTGTCGCCGTCCCAGCCGTAGTCCCACACGTTGCGCAGCAAGGTGTTCCGGTCCAGTACGACACCGGGGTTCGCGGCGAACTCGAGGAGCAGCCGCAGTTCGGTGGGGGCGAGGGCGACCGGTGCGCCCGCCCGGGACACCTCGAGGCCCGCGGTGTCGATCGTCAGGTCACCGAAGACGAGGCGTCCGGGGTCCTCCGGCAGCTCCGGCCGCCCGGGCTCCTCGGGCCGGGCCCCCGCGCCGGACGGAGGCGGGGCGGCGACCGGGGTGAAGGTCGCCCGCCGCAGCAGGGAGCGGATCCGGGCCACCAGCACCGCGGTGTCCACGGGTTTGACCACGTAGTCGTCGGCGCCAGCCTCCAGGCCGGAGACCACGTCCAGGGCGTCGCCGCGCGCGGACATCATCAGGATGGGATCCGTGCTGGTCTCCCTGACCCTGCGGCACAGCCCTATGCCGTCCAGACCCGGCAGCATCACGTCCAGCAGGAGCAGGTCGTGACGGGCCTCCCGGAACAGTTCCAGTCCGGTCAGGCCGTCGGCGGCCGAGGTGACGAGGTAGCCGTAGCGTTCCAGCGCCATGGCGACCGATCGGCGGATCACCTCGTCGTCCTCGACGAGCAGGACCGCCACGGGCGCCGGGGCCGTCGCCCCCTCTGTCACGGAAAGCGACATCATGTCCCATCGGACGCAGGTACAGGGCTCTCCATGATGCGCGAGGCGGATTGCCGCCGGGCATCCGCTGCCGCTCGGCCGCGCATCAACCGTGTATCAGCGAGCCCCGCACACCACGGCCGCCCCACCACGACCGGGCGTCCCACGGGTTACGGGTTACGGCACGTGCGGCCCTGTGACGAACTTGCCGTTCCTGTCGTAGGGCCAGGCGTTGGCGACGCATCCGTGCAGGCCCTTGATCTGCTGCATCATCACGGGAGCCAGTCGGCCGGGGCCCGCGCACGTCGTGTGCGTGTAGTGCAGGAAGTGCCCCATCTCGTGGTTGATGATCAGCGCCCGGTAGTCGTGGATCGGACCGTTGAACGTGGGCGAGCCCTCGGCCCAGCGCTTGAGGTTCACCACGACCCCGCCGGGGATCTCGCAGTTGTACTCGCCCCGGGTGTCCTGGTGGATGCCCGTCCAGCACAGGGCGTCGGCCGTCCCCGGTGTGGCGATGCTCACCGTGAGGTCGTGCGGCTGCCCCGCGCCCACCAACTGGAACGCGTAGGCCGGGTTGCGGGTCCAGCCGCGGGGGGCGGCGAGTATGTCCGCGATCTCGTCGGCCGCCTGGGCCGGTGAGACGTCGAGACCGGTCTCGACCTTGACCACGTAGCGCAGCGGCCGCGGTCCCTGCCCGACCTTCTCGCCGCCGGCCCGCGCGGTGACGAACGTTCCGCTGCCCGTCGCGGGGACGTCGATCCTGGTGCGAGTCGGCTTCGGCGTCGGGGAGGGCGTCGGCGTGGGAGTGGGCGTCGGCGTGGGCGAGGCTGGGTGCGAGGGGGTGACGTGCACCACGCTCCTCGGGTGCCGCGCACCGCCCGAGGCCTCGCTGCGCCCGTCGTCCAGGAAGAACGCGACGGAGCCGAGCAGTCCGGCGACCACCAGCGTCGCGACCACGTAGCCCCGGACCCGGCGGCGCGGACGGCGTCTGCGACCGGAGGTGCGGTGGCGTCCGGCGCGGTGGGATGAATCCATGGCAGCTCAACCTGGTCATTCGAGATGATGGCCATGAGCTCGAAGCATCACGAAACGGTAACGGGCACTCCCGCGACGTCGTCCGGCGGCCGGAAAGCCGCCTCGCACCGCGGGTATGACCCTTCTGTAACAGCTCCCGCGAGGGCTCCTTCCCGGGGCGGTCGCCGATCGCGATCTGCTTACACTGGCGAAGTGCCACGAGTCCTGATTGTCGAAGACGACCCAGATGTCCGTAAGGCCGTCCAATTGGGGCTACGGCACCAGGGACACGAAGTCTTCGCCGCCGGAACGGGTGAGGAGGGACTGGAACAGCTCCGCCCCTTCCATCCGGACGTCGTCGTGCTCGACCTGATGCTGCCGGGGATGTCCGGCCTCGACGTCTGCCGACGCATCCGGGACCGCGACCAGGTGCCGATCATCATGGTCACCGCCAAGGGCGACGACATCGACGTCGTCGTGGGGCTCGAGGCCGGGGCCGACGACTACGTGGTCAAACCGGTGCAGGCCCGCGTGCTCGACGCACGCATACGTGCCGTGCTGCGCCGGCAGGACGCGTCGGTCTCCGACGCCCTCCGGCCCAGGGCGGAGTCGCACGGCGAACTGGCCATCGACCGCGCCGGGCTCGTGGTGACGCACCGCGGCGAGAACGTCGCGCTCGCCCCCTCCGAACTCCGGCTGCTGCTGACCCTGTCGGCCTCGCCCGGGCAGGTCTTCAGCCGCCAGCAGCTCCTCGAGGCGGTCTGGGAGCACAGCTACTACGGCGACATACGGCTCGTGGACGCCTGCGTGAAGCGACTGCGCGGCAAGCTCGGTGAGCTCGGCGGCGCCCCCCGCTACATCCAGACCGTGCGCGGCTTCGGTTACCGCTTCGGTACCGCGTGAGCCGCCGGGGATCCGCACGGGCGCGAAGGGCCGTCCGGAAGCAGGCGAACACCGAGACCGCCGGGACCGTACTCGGCGGGCGAACCACCGGGTGGCGGCGGTTCCACCGGGCGGCACTGGCGAAGGTCCCCCTCCCGCTGCGGGGACTGCGCTCCCGTCTCGTCGTGGCCTTCGTCCTGGTGACCATGGCCGGCGCCCTGAGCACCGGGGCCGTCACCTTCCGGGAGGCGCGCACGGGGGTGCTGCAGCAGAGCCAGGACGCCGTCATCCGGCAGTTCCGGGCCAGCGTCGACGACCTCGCCGTCTACACGTCCCTGCCGCTGGACCAGGATGCCCTGGACGGAGCGGTGAACCACGTGCAGCGCGCCAACCAGTCCCAGGGATGGCGGGTACTGGCCACGTACGGCAAGCTCCGGGCCTACACGACCAGTCCCGACTTCGACAAGATCACGCCGGAACTGCGCCGGTCCGTGGCGACCAAGCGCGCCGCGGTCTTCCAGCGGGTGGACGACAACGGGCGCCCCTGGCTCGTCGTCGGCATGCCCGTCACCTACGGCGGCGAGGGCACGGAACGCAGCCTCTCCGGGCTCGTGATGTACCTGATCGTGCCGCAGGACACCGAACAGGCCTACGTCAAGGCGATGGTCAGCGCCATCGAGCACGCCACCCTGGTGGCGCTGGGCCTCGCCGTCGTCCTCGCGCTGCTGGCCGCGAGCGGCGTGCTGCGTCCCGTACGGGCCCTGCGCGGGGCGACGCGCAGGATGGCCGAGGGACACCTCGACGTCCGGCTGGCCGTCAACGGATCCGACGAACTGGCCGACCTCTCGCAGTCCTTCAACCACACGGCGGCAGCGCTGGAACGGTCGGTCGCCGAGTTGCGCCGCATGGAGGCCCAGGCGCGCCGCTTCGTCGCGGACGTCTCCCACGAGCTGCGGACGCCGCTGGCGGCGATGTCGGCGGTCACGGACGTGCTGGACGAGAGCGCGCTGCGCCTGGACCGGGAGACCGGCGAGGCGCTGCGGCTCATCAGCGAAGGGACCAGCCGGCTGGCCGTGCTGGTGAACGACCTGATGGAGATCTCCCGCTTCGACGCGGGCGCGGCCGAACTCAACGTGGACGAGATCGATCTGGCCGACTTCGCACAGCACACCCTGGCCGCCCGGGGGTGGCAGGACCGGGTGGAGACCCAACTGCCCCCGCCCGGCGTGCTGCGGGCGCGGGTGGATCCGCGCCGGCTCGACGTGGTGCTCGCCAACCTGGTCGGCAACGCACTGCGGCACGGGGAGCCGCCGGTTCGGCTGACCATGGGTGTGCGGGAGGAGTCCGCGGACGTCGCGTGGGCCGTCATCGAGGTGACCGACAACGGACCGGGGATCGCCGAGGAAGCCATGCCGCACATCTTCGAACGCTTCTACAAGGCGAGCAGTTCACGCACCAGGAGCGAGAGCAACGGGCTGGGCCTGGCCATCACGGCGGAGAACGTGCACCTGCACGGTGGCCGGGTCGGCGCTGCCAACCTGCCCTGGGGCGGCGCCGCGTTCACCGTCGAACTCCCGCTGCGGCGCGACTCCGCGCCGGCCGGCGACACCGACGGCGCGGGTGCCCCGTGAAGCGGGCGCGCCTGGCGGCGCTCACGACGGGGCTCGCGGCCGCGCTCACACTCACGGCCTGCGGGGTCCCCCCGACCGGCGTGATCGAGGCGGGCGAACCGGCGGGCGGCATGTCCTCCCCCACCCCGCGGACCGCGAAGCCGACCCTCGTCTCCCTCTACTTCCTGCAGGACGGCAAGCTGAGGGCCTACGCACGCAAGTCGGCCGACCCCGGGAACGTCGGGGACGCCGTCACCATGCTGTTCGGGGGCCCGACCGCCGACGAGAGCGCGACCGTCACCACGGAGCTGCCCTTCCTGAAGAACGGGCCGCAGGTGAAGGAAGACGCCGACGGCACCGTCTACATCCAGCTCCCCAAGGGCCTCACTCAGCTCAGCCACCCGGCCATGCTGCAACTCGCCTGCACGGTGTCCAGCGTGAGCACCTCGCTCGCCGCGCTGCACTCCGCGGCGGCGGTCGGCGGCGCCGGGGCCAAGCCCGACGCCACGCCGGGCTCCCCGCCGCACGACACCGTCCACGTCCTCGGGGACGGCTGGACGATGACGCAGACGGCCGGCTCGTGCCCCGCCGCCGTGTCGTAGCCAACCGGCCGTAGGCAAGGGCTCCGCCCGGGCCGGCAGATGAGCCCCCGGGCGGCTGGAAGCGGCGCCGCCGGGACGCGCCGTCCCGGTGGTGATCTTGCACACACAACAGTGTCACGCAATGCACAACGTCTGCATGCGGACCGACGCGGGCGGTCGGGTCCAACCGAGCGCCGCGGCCAACCCGTTGTGGCCGCAGGCCACATGGCGCGGTCCCGTTCGGACGGATGCGGGATCGCCGACCTCCGTCACAGGCGGCCCGCGGGGAGAAATCGCACCATTGCCACACTGTTCACAATGAGGAAGCGCCACTCTTCACAGCGAATTCATGCGTGCATATGATCACCCCGCCCAGGTGGTGCCAACCCGCTGCGGTTGCCGCCCTTGAACGGCAGAGGGTGATTCGTCCTCTGCCCGGACCCTATCCGGGGACACCTTGAAGAGACACCACAGACGACGCTGGAGCGTGCCGGTCATCGCCGGCGCTTCCGTCCTCGCGCTCACGAGCCCCGTCACGGCTCGCGCGGCCGCCCCTTCCGACGCTCCCGCTCCCCCGTCCTCCTCCGCCGCGGCACATGTGCCCGCCGGGGAGCACTCCGTCACGCTGATCACCGGCGATGTCGTGACGACCAGCCAGGCGGGCGGCGGGGTGGGGCGGTCCGGGGGCACCGTCAGCGTCCGCGGCGCCGACGGACTTCCCACGCGGACCCGCGTCCTGACCTCGGGCGACGACCTGTACGTCTACCCCGAGTCCGTGCTGCCCTTCCTGGCCCAGGGCACGCTGGACCGGCAGCTGTTCAACATCACCGACCTGATCGCGAACGGGTACGACGACGCGCACCGCGACCGGTTGCCGCTGATCGTCTCCTACACGCAGCCCGGTGCCGCGCGCCGCGCTTCCGCCGTCCCCGAGGGCGCGACGCGGGTACGGAACCTCGACAGCATCCAGGGCGCCGCCCTGACCGCCGACCGCTCCCGCGCGGACGACTTCTGGAAGTCCGTGGCCGGGGCGGCTGCGGAGGACGGGGCCCGCGCGCGGAACGCCCGGCCGTCCTTCGGCGGCGGCATCGCGCACATCTGGCTCGACGGCCCCATCCACGCCGATCTCGCCGACAGCACCGCGCAGATCGGCGCCCCGCAGGTCTGGCAGGGCGGTGACACCGGGCAGGGCGTGGACGTCGCCGTCCTCGACTCCGGCGTGGACG
Source organism: Streptomyces sp. NPDC058864 (assembly GCF_042742985.1). NCBI lineage: Bacteria > Bacillati > Actinomycetota > Actinomycetes > Kitasatosporales > Streptomycetaceae > Streptomyces > Streptomyces sp. NPDC058864. The sequence goes on from NZ_JBHYMQ010000062.1 coordinate 48,391, forward strand.
CGGGCCACCCGGACCTGGCGGACCGCATCGTGAGCCGGCAGAGCTTCGTGCCGGAGGAAGAGGACACCGACGACCGTGCCGGACACGGCACCCATGTCGCGTCGATCATCGCCGGCACCGGTGCGGCCTCCGGCGGCAAGGAGAAGGGCGTCGCTCCGGGCGCCCGGCTGCGCATCGGCAAGGTGCTGGACAGATTCGGCGCGGGACAGATCTCCTTCGCCCTGGCCGGCATGGAGTGGGCGGCCGTCGACCAGCACGCCAGGATCATCAACATGAGCCTCGGTGCCGGCGTGTCCGACGGGACCGACCCGATGAGCCTGGCCGTGGACCGGCTGAGCGCCGAGACCGGCGCGCTGTTCGTGGTCGCCGCAGGCAACGCGGGCGCTCCGGGCAGTATCGCGACACCCGGTACGGCCGCATCAGCCCTGACCGTGGGTGCGGTCGACTCCACCGACGCGCTGGCCTCCTTCTCCAGCCGGGGCCCCCGCATCGACGGCGCACTGAAGCCGGAGATCACCGCCCCCGGAGTCGACATCCTGGCGGCCAACTCCCAGTTCGACGGCAACGACCAGGGCTCCTACCAGTCGATGAGCGGCACGTCGATGGCCGCCCCGCACGTCGCGGGCGCCGCCGCCCTGCTCGCCGCGGCCCATCCGGAGCTCACCGGTGCGCAGTTGAAGGACCTGCTGGCCAGCAGTTCCCGGCAGACCCCGGCCTACGACGCCTTCGAGGCAGGCAGCGGCCGGCTGGACGTCGCCGCTGCGGCACATGCCGGGGTCTTCGCCTCGGCGACCGCCTACGCCGCCCAGGACGAGGACGAAGGCGCCCTTCAGCGCCCGGTGACCTACACCAACATCACCGACGCGCCGGTCGCGCTCACCCTGTCCGTCGACGCCCCGCGGGCGCCGGCGGGTATGTTCCGTCTGTCGGCCTCCAGTGTCGTGGTTCCCGCGCACGGCACCACCAAGGTCACGGTGGCGATCGACGGCTCCGCGGGCACTGCCGCAAACCGCTACTCGGGCCAGGTGCTCGCGACGGACACGGCGGGCAATGCCGTGACGCACACCGCCGTCTCCCTCGGCTTCGCCACAATGCACAAGCTGACGCTGACGTTCAAGGACTCCGAGGGCAATCCCACGTTCGGCGACGTCTGGTTGCTCAGGGCGGGCGACAAGGACCCCCTCCTGATCGGCGTCGGCCCCTCCGGCACCGGGGAGATCCTCCTGCCCGACGACGTGTACTCGGTGCTCTCCTTCCAGGAGGTCCGGGGCGCCGGCGGTCCCCACTCCAGGGGCCTGGCCCTGCTCGGCGACCCCGACGTCATGGTGGACCGTGACACCACGGTCACGTTCGACGCCACCAAGGCCGAGCGCATCGACATGACCACCCCGCAGCGCAGCGACGTGACGTTCCAGAAGCTGGGCTACAACCGCGTCATGAACGGCGTCAGGTCGGGCCTGGCCGCCGACGGCGTGTACTACGACAGCATCTGGGCGCAGCCCACCACCCACAAGGTCACCCACGGGGACTTCCGGCTGATGGCCCGTTGGCGCGGCGAGAAGCCGGCTCTGGCCGTCTCCACCCGCACAAACGAGTTCACCGGCATCCTGCGCCAGGAAGGCATCACACCGCTGGCCACGGGCACCTACAAGCTGCCGCTGGTCTTCGCCGGCCAGGGGTCGACCGCGGACTTCGCCGACCTCGACGCGCGCGGCAAGGCCGTGGTGGTCCGTCACAGCGACGACGGCGTCAACGAATTCGACCAGGCGGCCAACGCGATCGCCGCGGGCGCGAAGCTCATGCTGGTCGTGGAGACCGGCTACGGCCGCCCACTGCGCTCCTACGCGCCGCTGGGCGAGCGTCCGATCCCGCTCGACGTCGGTCTTCTCGGCACCGAGGAGGGGGAGAGGCTGATCCGGCAGGCCGAGGACGGCGCGGCCAGGATCACCGTCGAGTCCGAGACCGCGAGCCCGTACGTGTACGACCTCGCGCACGTCTGGCACAACGAGATCCCCTCGAAGATGACCGTCAAGGGCGGCACCAAGAACCTGGCCCGGATCGACGTCGACTTCGCAAGCCCGAAGCGGGACGTGCCCGCCAGTGAGTTCCGCTTCGAGTGGCTCGACGGCGTCGACTGGTCCTCCGGCCCCCTCATGCCCGAGCCCGCGAACGGGAAGCGGACCGACTGGGTGTCCACCACCGGCGTCAGCTGGCACCAGCAGGCATACGTCCAGTACATGGGCTTCGAAGAGGGAGCCAGGACCGCCTACCGGGCCGGCAGCAGGCAGTCCGAGGAGTGGTTCAAGCCGATCCAGCGTCCCTTCCTGAACGACACCTTCTTCAACAACCTTCCGCCCACCCGCAACGGAGACCACCTCTACATCGACATCCCGGCCTGGGGCAGCGGCGACCACGTCGGGTGGAACCAGGACCCGGCAGGCACCCAGCAGCAGACCCTCTACCAGGGCACCGACCAGCTGGGCCAGGGGGACTTCACGACCGTCCAGGGCGACGCGCCCAGCGCCCGCAGGCTGCCCTACAAGCTGGTCGTCACCGGTGAGCGCGACGTGACCTACACGCCGTACTCCTCGCGCACGCGCACCGAGTGGGACTTCGTCTCGGCGGCGCCGACCGACGCCGCCACCGCCGTACTGCCGCTGGTGCAGCTCGACTACGGGATCGCCACGGACGCGGCGGGGCGCACCGGGCGGCACGACACCCTGTCCGTCACCGCCGCCCACCTGCCGGGCGCCGGCCTCGCCGGCAGGATCGGGGCGGTCGGTCTGGAGTTGTCGTACGACGACGGCCGGACCTGGCACAAGTCCGCCTGCGGCAGTGACGGGCGGTTCCGCCTGGACGCCCCGAACAAGGCGTCCTTCGTCTCGCTGAGGGCAACCGCCAGGGACTCGGCGGGGAACTCGGTGCACCAGACGGTGATCCGGGCCTTCGGCCTGCGCTGAGGCGCGGCCCGTCACAGGACCCGTGGCGCATGCGGCCGGCCCGTCCGCGGTGGCGAAC
>NZ_JBHYMQ010000063.1:0-51392 GCF_042742985.1 Streptomyces sp. NPDC058864
GGGGGCGGGGCCACCGTGCTGGCCCCCACCGGGGGCCCGCCCCCCCCCCCCCCGCCCGTCTCCCCCCGCGGCGCCCCCCCCCCCCGGGGGGCCCCCCCCCCCCACGGACCCCGGTCACGACGAAGGGCCGGGCGGGAGACGACTCCCGCCCGGCCCTTCGCGTGCGAGCGCTACTTCTTGTTGAAGTTGCCCGCGACCTGGGCGTCGAAGTCCTCGGCACCCTTGGCGATCGAGGTGAACGCCTCGCCGAAGTTCTCCAGGCCGTGGATGGCCTGGGTGAGGCTGCCGGTGAACTGCTCGTAGGCGTCACGGATGGCGGGGCTGGCCTGGGGCAGCACCAGCTCGTCGTTCAGCATGCTCTCGACCTGGCCCTTCAGGCTGCCGAGCCGGGTCATCCACTCCTGGCAGGTGGCCGCGTGAGTCGCCGCCCGCTGCCGGACGTCCTCGGGAACGATGTGAATCGCGGGCATTGCGTCGCCTTTCTGTTCTGATGACTGGCCTGGGGGTGGTGTCCCCGATCAGGCGATCTTCGGGTTGGTGCCCCCGTGGGTACCCGGGTTCTGCGGATGATTGTCCGGGTTGTTGGGGTTCTTGGCGTCGTGCGGGTCCTCGCCCGGCTTGTTGCCGCCGGACCACGTCCACTCCGGCGTCTTGCCGTCGGAGCCCTTCGGGCCGCGGGTGTACTCGGTGTGGCTGCCGTCGCTGCCGGTGACGGTCATGGAGCCGCTGCCGTCGCTGTTGATGTTGGCCACCGTGTGCGCGGTGCTGCCGTCGGGATACTTGGTGTCCGTCGTGTAGCTCGGGCCGTTGTACGTGGTGGTGGAGGTGTACTCGTTGCCGTCGTACTTGACGGTGGTCACCTCCTTGGTGACGTGGCCGTCCTTGTCGACCTCCACGTGCGAGTCGATCGATCCGCCGTTGGGCGTATCGACGTGGAAGTCGGGGGGCGTGTCACCGGGGTTCGTGGCGGAGCAGAAGTCCGGCAGTTCGCCGGGCCCCTCGCACTCCTTGAGGTGCTTCTGCTTGTAGTCCCACAGGTCCTTCTGCTGCCGCCAGTTCTGAACGTGCAGATTGGCGCTCATCACACCCATCTCGGCGCCCAGCTCGCGGTCGAACTCGCGGAACGCCTCGCCCACGCCGCCGAACGCGGAGGCCAGCTCCTTCAGGCCCTTGTCCGCGCGTTTCATGGTGCTGCTGGCGTTGGTGTGGAAGAGCGACATCGCACTGGCGACGCCCTCGTGCCCGAGGATCGCCTCCGCCTCACCGCTGCCCGAGCCGAGGCGGCCGAAGACGCCCTTGTTGATGAGCGGGTCGATCTCGCCCGCCAGGGCTTCCAGGTCGCGCTTCGCCGCGTTGAGGACGTCGTAGTCGATTTTGATCTCGGGCACAGGGGACCTCCGGACGGTCCTTGGAGAATCCGGTCACCACGACCACGCACCACGCCCCCCGCCGGTTCACCGCCGCGCGCGGGTTTGACCCACGTCACATGAACCACGCGCGTGCCCCGCGCGTGGTCCACGTGGAGAGCTCCGCCGTGCTTCTCTGCGCCGAACCGGGAGGAATCCCTGACATGCCTCGCCCGAGCGACTGGAACGTTCTCGGCCTCCACGGGGATCCGACCCCCGGAGACCCGGTCCAGATCCGTCTGCTGGTCGACGACCTGGTCAAGATCGGTACGCAGGCGAGGTCCATCGCGACGGCCATCGACCAGGTGATGAACACGGCGGACAGCAGTGTCTTCGCCGGGAAGACCGCTGACGCGCTGCGGGGCAAGGTCGACGACAGGCTGCGCAACCACATCAACGACGTGGCCGACTCCTTCTGGGAGGTCTCCCAGAACCTCGGTGCCTGGGCGAACCACATCGAGGACGCCCAGCGGAGGGCGGACGGCGCCCTGTCGGCCGCACGCGGCCTGCCGCAGGACGACCCGCAACTGGAGGCCCTTCGGCAGACCGCCCAGAGCGCGGGCACGGAGCTCGACGAGGTCGGCAACACCATCGCGAACGCGGTCAACAACGCCTCCGACATCCGGCTGCCGATCTCGGACTGCCAGGTCTTCTGGGAGATGTTCCAGATCCTGGCGATCATCCTCATCGTCCCGGCGCTGATCTTCGGCGGTCCGGTCGCCCTGCTCGCCCTCGGCGTCAACATGACGCTGTTCGTGAAGGCGGCCATCGATTTCGCCCGCGGCGACATCGGTTTCCTCGACCTGTTCCTCGCCGGCCTCGGCATCATCGCCCCCACCACGAAGGCGCTGCCGATCTTCGCCATCGGCGGCCTCCTCAAGTCCGGCTTCAAGGCCGCCCTCCAGTGGGGACGCAACGGCTTCATGTCCATAAAGGACATGGTCAGCGGGTTCCGGTTCGCCACCGTCTTCACCGGTCTGAGGGACGTCGCGCGGATCAGCCTGACCTGGGTGCGCCAGGGCGGACTGTGGGTCATGCAGAACTTCCACAACGTGCCCGCGCTCGGCGGCTCGGTGTTCGTCAAGGGCGGACTCGTCGTCGTGCAGGGCGTCCGCTCCATCCCCGTGGTGGTGCGCGGCTGGGGGTCGGCCATACGGGCCGGCGCCCCCGGGGCGTGGCAGAACTTCCGGGTCTTCGCGCAGGAGTCCTGGAGCAGCCAGATGGGCGGCGCCAAGTGGACGCGCCTGATCCTCCCCGTGACGCACACCGACATCGCGGAGTACGGGCTGAAGGGCGCCCTGCGCATGGGCTTCTGGGACCGCGGCGTCATGGGCCGCGGCGTCTGGGACCTGCCGGTGGGCGGCACGGTCGCGCACACCGTGAGCGCCGTGCCGATGGGCCCGCACGGCGCGACCCCGCACCTGGACCTCGGGCACGCCAACATCAACATGGCCCGCATGGACCTGGAGAACGTGCGCTTCGGCAACTTCGCCGACACCCACACCTCCGTCCGCCCGTCCTCCTTCTCCGTGGCGCCCGTCAGCACCGTCGACCTGACGGGGCTGCGGGTCGGCACGGTCAACCCCGTCTCGGTGCACGGGGCGAACGCCGTGTTCGACAACTCCACGGCGGGATTCCGGGCAGTGCGGCACATGGACGACGTGGTCGACATCGCCGGTACGCAGATGAGCCGGATGAGGATCGACGCCTTCGACGTGGCGCCCGGCCAGATGAGCGGGGGACTCGGGGTGAGCGCGGCGGCCCCGGGCGGCCATGTGACGCACTCCTCCGGTCTGTACGTGCCCGGCTCGGCCGGAGCCCCGGTCGTGCACGAAGGCGTGGACGTCGCCGCCCTCGTCGCCAAGGGCAACGGAGGCAACCTGCTCGCGCAGGGCCCGGCCGGCGTCCTGACGGCACCTCCCGGCGGGACCGGAGCGGTGCACACCGCCCTCACCGGTGCGCCCGCGCCCGCCCCGGGCGGCACGGCCCTGCACGACCTGCTCGCCGTCCCCGGCGCCCCGGGTACGGGAACCGGTGCCGCGCACACCGCGCTGACCGGCGTCCAGGCGCCGCCGAGCGGTGCCGGGATCCACGACCTCCTGGGGGCTCCGGGCGGGACGCCCGGGGCCCACGGCCCGCTCACCGGGGTTCCCGGGCACCAGAGCGGCACTGGTGCCGCAGGAGGCTCGGCGTTCGACCTGCTGTCGGGCGGCGCCAAGGGGACGCCGAACAACCCGGTGCCCACCCACATCGGGTCCGACCTCGGTGACAACGTCGCCGGTGCCGCCCGCGCCCACCAGGCACAGCTGAGCCTGGACGAGATCGTGCGGCCCGCCGGCAGCGGACGCCCCGGCTCCGTGGTCACCGACACCGTGCCCGGTCCCTCCGCGCACGGCGCTCCCGCTCCCGGCTCGCCCAAGGCCGGCCTGCACGGGACGCCGCCCAAGGACGCGGCCCGCTCCGCGCTCGACCTCCTCGACGACGGCCGCGGCGTCCGGCCCGTCGACGGGCCCGCCTTCGCCGGCGCGCCCGGAACCGGCAAGGCCGTGGACACCGACGCGGGCCACGCCTTCGCCGGCGCACCCGCGCGGAGCACCGACGACGCGGTCGTCACCCCGGGCGCGCACGACAAGGTCGCCGTCACCGGCGACGGACACGTCGCGGTGCCGCTGCGTCAGGACCCCGCCCCGGTTCCGTCCGCGAAGTCGGGCGGCGGGCGAGTGCACTCGCATGAGACGGAACTGTTCCACGAGGTCAACCTGAAGCTGGGCAAGATGGGGTCCGGCGCGGTGACGGTGGAGACCGTGACCGCCGCCCGCCAGGTGCTGGAGGACCTCCGCGGCGCCGGCTTCACCAAGGTCGACGTCCGGGCGCAGGCCGACCAGCTGGCCGTGCACCTCCACGGCCAGGAACGCGGGAAGCTCCCGGGAGGCGCGCACCCCTCGGATCTCGACGACGAGCTGAAGATGCCGGGATCCTGGCCTTCCGAGAACGAGGTCCCCCAGGTCACGTCGCGGCCGGCGCCCGAGAGCGAGCGGGTGAAGATCGAGCACGTGCCGTCGGGTTCGCACTGGGAGATCAAGCCCAAGAGGGACGACATCAGTCGCGCGCTCATTCCGGACGCCGAGGACCTGGCGGTGGCCCACTGGCTGCGCAATTCGGAGGACGTCCATGTGTGGGACACGGCCACGGCAAGCCAGGCACGGCAGGAGTTCGATACCGCGCTGCGGGATCTGGACGACCTCAGGAACGCGCGGAACAAGGCCGGTACCGACGGCGACTTCGGGAAGGCCCTCCAGCACCAGGAGGAGACGTTCCTGGAGAACCAGAAGCTGTTCGAGCTCCTGAGCGGACGTCCGGAACTGCAGAGGCTGCAGGAGCCGCAGCTGGCGGCCGTGATCATGATCGAGAGGCGCGCCCTGCGGAGCCTCGACAGCGACCGGAAGCTACTGACGGACAATCTGCTCAGCTGGAACAAGGAGCGCTCCCTCTGGAAGTGGGCAGAGGGATACGTTGAGAACGGCAAGGTTCCCGAGGGCCTGATCGACTCCGTCCAGAAGCACCTGCAGCAGGGCATGCCCCTGACCGTCAACCGGAACCTGGCCGAACTGAAGGGCGCAACGCCGCTCCTGGACGTGATGCTCCAGGACAACAAGGCCCTCTTCCGCAACGTGTGGGAGGTCAAGGGCACCGACCCCGGCCAGGTGTCGTACCTGAACGCCCGTGGTCCCGCCGAGGAGTCGCTGGGTTACCCGGCGACCGTCAAGCGGACGACGAACGCGTCCGGGAGTTACCCGGGTCTGGAAGGCCAGAAGTTCGCGCCGGGTCCCGGAGACCGCGGGACGCTCCCGCACTACGCCGCCGTCACGTCGGACTTCCGGCCCCAGGGCGCCTCGCGCTACGGCTCGGCGGTCTTCCACCTCAAGCCCGAGGTGGTCCAGCGGGCCACCTTCACGCCGGGGGACAGTTTCGGACGGGGTCTGGAGGGCGCCGAGGGCGTCACCGGCCTCGGCAACATGCTGCCGCTGATGAACAACGGCCGCGGGGGGCTGGTGCGCCTGGCGTTCGCCGAGGCGACCGACTTCAAGTACGACGCCCAGTTCCGCCAGCTCCGTGACACGGGCAAGCTGGAGGAGCACCTGTCGAAGGCCGGGTACTTCGAGGCCCAGATCCACGGCGGCGTGACGTGGCAGGACCTCGACCGCGTCGTGCTCTTCGAGGACGGCAGAGGTGCGGCCGCGATGCTGGACGAGCAACTGAAGCTCCAGCAGTTCGCCCGGGACAACGACTTCTCCTTCACCGTCGTCCTCGGAACGGATGCCAAGCCGACCCACGCCGGGGGTACGCACGTCACCGTTCCGGACACGTCACCGGCTCCGGGCGGAGCCCTGTCCGCTTCTCCCTCCCCCTCCCCGGCCGCCGTCACCGACGATGCCGCTCGCGCACCGGGCGCCTTCACCGACGCGGGCCGCGGTGGCGGCCGGATGAGCGTGTCGGACTTCGGGCGTCTGGCGGACATCGAGGGTGCGCGGGTCGAGAAGATCCTGGGGCCGAACGGCGGGGAGCTGCGCCGCACCTGGGCGGAGCTCGTGGCCGCCCGCAACGACCACGGTGAGGCGATGCCACGGTTGCGCGATCCCGGCGAGGCCAGTACCTCGACCGGCCCGGGCGTGACCGATCTGGCGGTGCAGAAGCAGGTCGACGCCGCCCAGGCACGGATCGATGCCGCGTGGAAGAAGCTCACCGAACTCCACGGCGATCCCGCGCGCATCGACGCACAGATGAACGAACTCTTCGCCGACGGTGCGAAGATCCGGGGCACCGGTGTCGGCGCCGGCCATGGTGCGACGGGACCTGTCGGCACCCCCCACCTCGACGCCAATGGCGCCACCGGCAACCCGGTCGACGCCCACGCGACGACCGACGAGGTGCTTACCGGCGGCAGCAACGGATCCACCCGCGGGACGGGCACGTTCGACGGTCCGCTCCACGGTGACGTGCGGATCACTTCAGGCGACGGACACACCGTCGTTCCGCCGCGACAGGAACCGGCACCGGCACCGGCGACCGGGCCGGGCGGCGGGCGAGTGCACTCGCATGAGACGGAACTGTTCCACGAGGTCAACCTGAAGCTGGGCAAGATGGGGTCCGGCGCGGTGACGGTGGAGACCGTGACCGCCGCCCGTCAGGTGCTGGAGGACCTCCGCGGCGCGGCCTTCACCAAGGTCGACGTCCGGGCGCAGGCCGACCAGCTGGCCGTGCACCTCGCGGGCCCGGAACGCGGGCAGCTTCCCGGCGGCGTCAGGCACACGGACTTCGCCGACGACGCGCCCGCCACCCCGGGGCCGGGCGGGCACCACGCACCGCCGGTCCCGCCGCGGCCTCCGCGGCCGGAGAGCGGCCTGCTCGACGGGCTCGACGACGTGGACCTGGACGACACCGGGGCGCCGATGCGTTCGCACCTCGACATGGACGACGACTCGGTGCCGGGCACCCCGGTCGGCGAACACGGGACCGAGGACCTTGACGGCTTCGCGAAGTTCATCGACCTGATCCGGCCGCTGCGGCAGCACGTGGAAGAGGCCATCGACAACCCCGCGGCGAACATCGAGGTGGCCCTCGTGGCGAGCCCGGGAGGCCGTACCTGGCGCGAGTTCTCCGACGACGTCGGCCACGCCATGGTGGCCGTGATCCTGCCGGGCGAGCGGCAACCGCTCACGATCGGCTTCTACCCCGAGGACGGGAACCTCTTCGGCAAACCGGGTGCCATCGTCAACGACGCCGAATACCTCGTCTCCGGGCACGTCCGCGTACTGGGCACCTACCGGATCACGGCGGCGCAGCTGTTCGACGGGTACCGCTACGCGATGGCCAACTCCGGTGCCGTGTACGACCTGTTCCGCTACAACTGCGTGCGGTTCGCCGAGGGCTTCGTCTCCGCCGCGCTCGGCAAGTCCGTGGCGGACCTGTGGGTGGCGGCCCCGTACCGCCTCGTCGACACGATGCTGCGCCGCGACGGCGCCTGGCACTGGGCGGACGGCACGTCGCCCGTGGCCAAGCTGACCGCCGACGACACGATCCGGTACCAGGACGCCTTCGGGGAGGTGGAGGACTGGCGGCGTGTCGACCCGGACGGGGCGCGAGACGCCACCGACCAGGCGAAGACCTTTGTGTTCTTCGACCACCAGCGTCCCCTGATCGACGGCAACATCGCGACCGTTCCGCAGAAGGAACGTCTCGCGATCCTCGGCCAGTTCGAGAAGATGATCACCCACACCATCCTCACCTCGGGTGACGACGCGGGACGCCAGCTGTCGCGCCAGCTGGGCGAGACGTACGGCACGCTCCGTCCGGGGCTGTCCGACCTGCCGGGACCGTCCGTGACGGTGCCCGCCGCCGACGACTCGCTCTCCGGGATCGGGCGGGGTTCCGTCGACAGCGTGCCGGAGCCGGTGCCGAGCCCCGGTGGGTCGGCAGCGGGGGACTCCGCCGGTCACCTGCCGCCGTCCTCGGTGCACTACCCGTCCGACGTGCAGCACATGTTCGGCGAGATCGACGACATGCTCCAGGACATGGGGCTGTTCCGGCACTCGCTCGACGACCTGCCGTCCGGTCCTCCGTCGCCCGTGCACCCCGGGACCGGCGGTGACGTCCACGTCGGCACCGGCGGGGACGACGTCGTTCGGTTCATGGACGAAACACGGCCGGTGCGGCAGCACCTGGAGCACGCGATCGCCGACCCCGCCGCCGACATCCGGCTGGTCCTGGGGACCGACGGCTCGACGGGCGCCCGTTCGCTGACGGTCTGGCTGCCGGGCCGCGACGCGCCGGTGCCCCTGGGCCCGGGCGCGCCGGGCGAACTCGGTGTCGTCCGGGGCACCGCCGACGGTGCCCCGGGGGGCGGGACGCACGTCCTGGAGGAGCACCGGATCACGGCGGCACAGCTGGAGAACGCCTATCTGTACGCGGCACGGAACCTGCCGCTGTGGCACACCGACGCGGGCCGGTTCACCGACGGGTTCATGGACGCGGTGCTCGACGCGCGGCCGGCGGTGCCCGATGGCTCGGCGGGCAGGGCGGTGCGCGACGTGACGGCCGATGTCACGGACGTTCCGCCCGTGGTGGGGGACAAGGGCAAGGGCAAGCCGTCCGCCGGCACCCTGGACACCACCGGTACCGGATCGGACCACGGCGGCGTGCGCGGGACCTTCGCGGACGACCTGTCGGAGATCGACGCGTCGGCGGCCATCACCGACGCCCGCCGCGAGCTGATCAACGCCCGGACGATCCGCGACGACCTGCAGACGCGCTACGTGGACGGCGTCGGCACCTCGGCCGAGGTCGACGGCGTCCGCTACCTCGAGTCGTGGCAGCAGGTCAGGCAGGCCGACGCCGCTCTGGCCCAGGCGGAGGCCCACTGGAACGACCTGACCGGCGGAGCGCCGCTCCCCGAGGTGCAGGCCTACACCGGCCACGGCCTCGGCGGCGGCGCGCCGCGCCTGCCGGAAGGGCTGCGTTCGCTGCTCCACCTCAAGGGCCGCGGCGACGTACTCCCCCCGGCTCCCGCGGGAGTCGTGCAGTCCGTCGACCACGTCCCGTCGGCGACCCACGTCGTCACCCCCCTGGAGGGCGGCAAGTTCAGCCACGCCCTGGTGCCCAGCGGCCAGGACCTGACGGTGGCCCACTGGCTGAGCGAACCGCAGTCGGCCCACGGCTGGCCCAAGGGCCAGGGCAAGGAGGCCTACGAAGGCGACCTCAAGGCCCACCAGGACATCCTGACCAAGGGGCTGGCGGGCGCGGAGCACGACGACGCGCTGAAGTCGGTGCTGCAGCAGCAGAAGAACTCGTTCGACGAGAACGTGCGGCTGTTCCAGGCCCTCGAAGGCCGAACGGAACTGCGGAACCTGCGTATGCCGCAGCTCTCCGCGATCGTCATGGCCGAACGGCGCGCCATCCGCACGCTCGCGGCGGACACGGACCAGCTGACCACCAAGCTGCGCGGCGACGACTGGGAGTGGGCGAAGGGCTACCGGCTCGACGGGGCGGAGGCCGGTGAGCTCATCACGAAGGTCCACAAGCATCTGCAGGAAGACCTCACACTCACGGTGAACCTCAAGCTCGGCAACCAACTGCCGGGCGGCGGGACGCTGCTGGACGCGATGACCGCGGACCAGCAGCTGCTCCGCAACGCATGGGAGATCGACAACGCCGGCGCCGGGTACTACGTCACGCGCGGCAACACGGAAGAGGCCCTCGGCCTGCCGTCGTCCGTGAAGCGGACGGCGGACGCCTCCGGGATCTACCCGGGCCAGGGCGGCAAGCAGTTCGCCCCGACCGCGGCCGACATCGCGGACCTCCCGAACTACGCCGCCCTCACCTCCAAGTACCGGCCCAGCGGCGTGAAGATGTACGGGCAGGCGGTCTTCCACCTCAAGCCCAACCTGATGGAACGGGCCACGTTCACGCCTGCGGACAGCTTCGGCCAGGGCCTGGACGGCGCCATGAGCGTCACCGGGCGAGGCAATATGCTTCCGCTGCTCAACCACGGCCCCGAGCAGCTGGTCCGGCTCGCCTTCGCCGAGGCGACCGACTTCCAGTACGACAGTGCGTTCCGCGGCCTGCGCGATGCCGGGAAGATCGAGGGAAGGCTCAACAGGTACTTCGAGGCCCAGCTCCACGGTGGCGTGAAGTGGGGCGACCTCGACCGCGTCGTGCTCGTGAACGATGGCTTCAACCCGGCTGGACTGCAGGCGCAGAAGCTGCAGCTGGAGCAGTTCGCCACGGACAAGGGGCTCTCGTTCACGGTCGAGGTCCACAACGCGCGACCGGGCGCCGCGGTCTCCGCCCCGGGCGCGCCCCCGACGCCCCCTGGGTCCGGTGGCGCCCATCCCGGTGGAACCGGCGGCGCGGGTCCCTCGTCGGTGCATGGGCCCGGGCCGACCAGCGGCCACCCGGGGGGTCCCGGCACTCCGCCCGCACCGGGCGGCAGCAAGTCCGGCGGCGCGGCCGGTGAAGTGCACGAGAACTACGAGGACCTCCGGTTCACCGCCTCGCTCCTGGACGAGGGCGGCGTGCCCCGGGCGGACCTCATGGACGAGGCCGCCAGGATCGCCGACACCCGGCACGTGCTGTCCCGTGAGGACGAGCTGTTCCACACGGTGAACCTGAAGCTCCAGAGGCTGGGGCAGGGGACCGTCACGCGCGCCGAGTTCGACGAGGCGTTCCGGACGCTGCAGGGGTACCACGGCGGCGTCCTGCCGAGGATGACCACCCGGGCCCTGGCCGAGGACGTGACGGCGGTCGCGCTCGGTGAGACGCCTCCGAGGCTGCGCGCCGGCATGCCGCCCGCGTCCGTCGGCGACGATGTGGCGGGGAGTTCCCCTGTCGCTGGACCCTCCGCACTTCCCGCGATCGACGGCCGGACGGTCGTCGGCATCGGGGGTCATGAGGGTGTGGTCGTCCGCGTGGAGAACGGCACGCCCCAGGTGCTCGGCGGCGGTGGCCACCACTTCGACGTGGTGGACGTGCAGAGGGGCGGCGCCGTGTTCACCGTCCGGCAGTTGGACAACAGTGGTTCGGCCGTGCACACCTGGACGTACCGCCGGGTGGGCCAGCTGCGTGTGGCCCAGGAGACCATGACGCTCTCCGGTGGCCACTTCGGCGGCACGGAGATCAGGTTCGCGAGCGGCGCCGTCACCGACCTCCGCGTCGGCGACGCCACCTGGCCCACGAAGCTCGGCCCCGACGGGGAGGTCTTCGTGGCCTCACCCGCGGGCAACCAGGTCTACCACCGTGTCACGGGTGCGCTGATCCGGAGCGACGCGCCCACGCGCGCCCCGCTCGCCCTGCCCGAGAACCTGCCGTCCGCGCAGGCCGACAGCTGGCGGGCCGGAGTCCACCTGGCCCAGTCACATCTCGGCAGGGCCGCCTCGGACAACAGCGTCAAGCTGTTCATGCAGAACATCATCGGCGGCGCCTTCACCTCCAAGAAGGGATACGGCGGGTACGTCAACCCCGGTGTCCTGGCCGCGGATTCGCGTCTTGTCGAAAAGGTCCGGCATTTCAACGCGGTCACCAGGGACCTGCTGCACGAAGGCGCCAACGAGCCGATGACGGTGTGGCGCGGCGTGTCGATGGACCCGCACGCCGCACGGGCCGACGAGTTCATCGAGCGGCTGCCCGCCTCCACCTCGAACAACCGTGAGTTCCAGGCGGAGTGGGCGAAGAACGGCGTCAGCAGCAACCGCGTGGTGTTCGAGATCGAGGTCCCGGCCGACCACGGCAAGCTCGCCATGGCATACCCGCCCGGCTACGGCAAGGCCGGTGACGACGCGGTGGCGCTCAACCAGGACCAGTGGGAGGTGACGCTCTCCCCGACCAAGCTGGTCCGGACCGGACCTTCCCGGATCGAGAACGACATCACCGTCATCCCCGTCCGCGCGGAGCAGATCGCGGCAAACGACCTCGAGCGTCTCATCACCGAGAAGTGGGAGGGCCTTGACCCGGCCACGGCCTTCAACGACTTCGGCAGGGCCTTCGAGCAGGAGGCGGTGCGACGCTGGGAGGGCCTGGAGGACGCGGTGGTCCGCCAGACAGACACAGACCCGTCGGTGAAGACCCTCGAGATCAGCGGTTCCGAACCGGCCGGCAAGCTCCAGGTGAAGACCCTCGAGATCAGCCGTCCGGGTCTGGCCGGCAAGCTCGAGGTGAAGATCACCCACGATTCGGAAGCCAAGACGGTGCGGGTCGACATCACCGGTGGCAAGGGTAAGTTCAACGGTAAGTGGAGCGGCGCGGGATTCAGTGAAATCGCCGCCGACCTGCGCGGCACGGTGCTCCACAACAACGACCTCTTCAACCCGCTGCCCGTCCCCGCCTCCTGGCACGAGGCCCCCGTCGCCACGCCTCACACCCCCGGCCAGGCCGGGACGGCACACACTGTGGGTGCACACACGGGTGGCCCGGAACTCCCGCGGCCGCAGTCCCGCCTCACGCCGGACGAGATCGAGCAGCGCTGGCTCCAGGACGGCGAGCGGGTCGACGCCCTCTTCGACGGCGTGGACGACGCGACCCGCGGGGCACAGCGCGAAGCCTGGCGCGACTACGTGAAGGCACGCTATGACCTCGGCCGGGCCGAGGACCTCGTGCGCGAGCGCCCTGGCGGCTCCTCGAACGGCCCGACCGTCCACCAGATCGCGGCCGACACGAATGTGCGCGTCGCGCGGTTCCACGTCGACGCAGCCGAGCGCCGTCTGGAGGGCCTCGGCATCGACCCGGTCCGCATGGAACGGGAGATGGACGCCCTCTACACCGCCAGCCTGCGCGAACGCCCCCGCATCGTCGCGGGCCTGTACGAGCCGGTGACGTATCCGGCCGTCGACCTCAAGCCGTTGCACACGGCTCTGGACGAACACACCAAGGCCGTCAGTGATCTCCGCCAGGCCGAGAACGAATTGGCCCAGGTTTCGGAGGGAGCCGACAAGTGGCCCGCCGCAAACGCCAAGGTGGCTTCCAAGGAGGCGGACGAGCTGGCGGCCAGGGCCGCCGTGGACGACATCGTGACGGAACACGAGAACTCCCGGCACCTCACCCAGGTCCAGCTCAGCCACCTCGTGGACGCGCGCGCGGGTTCCGGGGACGTGGAGCTCGCGCTGCGGCTCCGCGCGCACGCATTGGACCTCGACAAGGCCAACCGTGCGCAACCGCACGGTTCCGGACGCGCGGACCAGACCATCTGGTCCGCCGGCGAGATCGAGGAGCAGGTGGGCAGGGTGCGCCGGGAGGTCGCCCATCTCGAGAACACACTGAAGCCTGAGTCCGCGGCCACCCCCACACAGATCATCGAGCGCGCCGATGAACTGAGCCGTTCGGCAGGACGTCTCCAGGAGATGCTGAACGGATTCGTCAAGGACGCGGCCCCCCACGGCGGCCTCTATGCGCTGCGCAATGAACACGGCTCTCTGTCGCTTGCTGCGGACGGCTACGCGCGTCTGGTGGACGATGCCGCCCGCAAGGCCACGCCAGGCGAACCGGTGAGTCTCAAGGAGCCGTTCAGCGTCGACGCGGCGGTACTGCAATTGCGGGGCAGCGTCGTCGAGACCTTCCGGAAGTTCCGCACAGCCAAGGCGTACGGGGACGTGCCCGGAGGAACCCAGTGGAAGACCGTCCTCCCCGGTGACGAGCGGGCGTGGAAGACGCTGATCCGCGACTTCGACGAACTCTCCTTCCGGGACCGGGAATCGTTCGTCCGCAAGCTCTCGGAGGAGAACATCACCGGCCTCCGCAAGGAGGTCGACGAGCTCCTTCGCCGTATGGAACCCGGTGAAGCGGCGCAGTTCCGGGCACTCCTCGACAACCTGAACGACCTGGACTACCGCGTCAAGCACGCGACACCCGCGTATCACGCCATCGCCAACAGCGGACTCATGGCGTCCCAGGGCGACCTGGAGCGCAGGGGCGTGAGGTTCCTCGCG
This sequence comes from Streptomyces sp. NPDC058864, assembly GCF_042742985.1. Taxonomy (NCBI): domain Bacteria; kingdom Bacillati; phylum Actinomycetota; class Actinomycetes; order Kitasatosporales; family Streptomycetaceae; genus Streptomyces; species Streptomyces sp. NPDC058864. Next base: position 13,880 of record NZ_JBHYMQ010000063.1, read on the forward strand.
TCCGGCAAGAGCTCGGCGAAGAACACGTCCAACCTCGGCAACGACGACTTCGTCTTCTTCCGGATGGAGGCCGGCGACGAGGCGATGCAGACGCGCTACGGACCCACCACCCTGATCTTCGACGCCAAGGTGCTCGAGGAGAAGGGCGGTTGGGTCTCGCTCCACGACCAGCTGAACCCCCTGGACCGGGAGACGATGCGCGACCTCAAGTGGGAGGGCAAGAGCGTCCGCACGGCCGCGCCCGACGACGGCTTCAAGGAGACCGGTCAGCGCTCCCGCTGGACGTACCAGTACCCCGGCGGAGGGGAACCCCGGCACGTCTCCTTCGAACAGGAGGTCTTCCACGGGGCGCACGCGCAGGAGGCCCTGTCCCTCTCGGTGGTGCGTGAGGTCGCCTCCGTCGCGGCCGACTTCCGGGCGCACGTGTTCAAGGTCATGGGGGACCAGGACGCCCTGGGGTCCATCGTCTCCAGGTTCTTCCGTCCTGAGGCGAAGTTCGGCTCCGGGCTGCCCATCAACCCGTCCGGCGGCGCACGGCTCTCCGACTGGCCGGCTCCACTGAAGGTCGTGGAGCCGGACGGCGACGGCCGGTACCTCGCCGACGGCACGGTCGACCCGATCGCCAGGGCCGCGGGCAAGCAGTTCGACGAAGCGTCCGACAAGTTGCGTCAGGCCGGCAACGGTAAGACGAGCGGACACACCGGTTCGGTGACGTTCCTCCTGCGCAAGGCCAGGACCCACGCGGAGCTGTCCGTCAAACTCACAGGGCAGTTCCTGGAGGGCGCCGACGGTGCGCGCCTTCAGATGGCCGAACGGCTTCTGAAGGAGCGCAGCGACCTTCTGGCCAGAATCGAGGCGGAGCAGGCGTCGTGGAAGCTGACCGTGGAGAGCCGGCAGGCCTTGCCGCAACGTCCCGCGATATTGGTGGAGGCCGCACCGGAGACAGTGCCGCCGAAGGCCGGCGAGAACCTGAACGTCGTAAGTGTGGACGACTTGCTGAAGCGTCCCGCGAAGCCGGTGGAGGACGCACTGGCGACGGTGATGCCGAAGCCGAATGAGAACGTTCTCAAGATGGCCCGGGTGCTGGCCTACTCCGACGGCTTCAGACCGCTCCACAACGCGAACGACACGTTGGAGACCACCGCGGCGGTCGGTCTCAGCAAGGCGCAGTTCAGCAGGGCGTTCAGAACCCTGGACAAGGCGCAGCTCGTCGTAGGCAAGGAAGAGGGGCTGTTCCTTACGCAGCAGGGACGCGACCTGCTGCTCCCCGCGCAGCCGGCGGCGGACCTCCACGTCCCGCCCCTCGCGGGCGGCTCCGGCCTGCCGCACACCGCGGTGGCAAGCGGATCCGGCGCCGTGCCGCACAGCCCCGCCCCGGCCGACGGGTTCGCCGCGAGCCCCAAGGGCAGTCACGGCGGGGAGGGCCCGAGCGGTCCGCCGCCGCGCGACGCCGAGGCGCCGGGTGTCTCCGTTCCGCACAGCACGGTCACGCCGTCCGATGCCGTCGTCAGCCGGCTCGTCGACGGGCCCGGGACGCGCCCGCTCCCGGCCGACACGCGGCCGGCGGCCCCGCACGCCGACGTCGACGGCGGCGGTGCGCCCGTCGCTCACGACGCCGTGGACACGACCGTGCCCGGCAGCGGAGGTTCGCCGGAGTCCGACCTGCTCGACCCGGCAGTCGTCATGGCGCGGACATCCACCCCGACCGGTGCCGGCCCCCGTTCGGGCACCGACGCTGTCGACGGCGGGCCGACCGCGTTCCACGACGTCCCCGAGACGGAGCGCGGTGCCCACCGGCTCCTGCAGGAGCACGCCGGGTCCGGCACGGGCCACGGCGGCGGCGTGGCCGCCCTCGACGATCTGGCGGAGCGCATTCGTACCTTCCTGGCCCGTGGCGACCTCCAGGACGCAACCCGTACCCGGCTCCAGACGGCCCTCACCGACACCGAACGTCAGGCCGGCGCCCTGCGCCTGCTCGCGGGGAACGATGTGTCGGCAGCGCCGGCCCCCGCCCCCGCCCCGGCGGCCGCAGGGCGCGGCGCCGACGACGTACCGTGGGCCGAGGACTACCGCCGGGTGGAGGAACTCCTCGGCCGCGAAGGGGATCCCCGCCGCGAGGGCTGGGCCGAACTGACCCGGGCCCGGCAGGACCTCGGCAGTGCTGAGGACGCGCTTCCGCACGGGGAGGCGAGCACGTCCCAGGGGCTCAGCGCGATCGAGGAGCAACTGCGCTCCGACACGCTGGCGGCCCGCGACCGGGTCACGTCCGCGATCGACGACCTGCGGGACCAGGGGATCGACCCGCACCAGGTCGAGAACCGGATCCGCGAGATCAACGAACGGGCCGCCGCCGACCGCGGTGCGACTCCCGGCGCGGGGACACTGGACGAACTGCCCGACACCGCCGAAGTGACGGCCGGGCCTCGCGTCCACCTGAGCGACTCCGGCGTCGACGGGCCCAACGGACTGGTCATCGAGCGCGTCGCGGCCGGCGACGGCAGCGTGACCCACCGCGTCCTCGGCCGCGGGCTCGAGCCCGACGAGGGCCGGACCGTTGCCTTCCGCGACGGCGGGTTCGACGTGCGGCACACCGAGTCGGACACAGTGGTCCGCTACAACGAGTCGGGCATCAGGACCGCCCAGGAGGTGCCACTGCGCAACGCCGCGGGAGATGCCAACGGCCTGCGGCTGCACACCGACCTCAACGGCCGCGGCCGTCCCGACGCGGCCCGCGTTCTCGGCCCGGACGCCGAGCACCACCTCGCGGAACCGCTGGAGGACGGGACGGTCCGCGTCACCGACACCCGTACCGGCGTCACCACCCGCTTCCGGAGCAGCGGTCACCCCCTCGACGAGGGGCTGCGGCTGCGCGGGGCGGACGGCGCCACGGCCGAGGGAGACCTCGTGCTGGTGCGCGAGGGCGGCACCACTCGCCTCACCGACGTCCAAGGGGACGAGGTCGCCCGCACGGTGACCCCCCTGGGAGACGGTGCCGGTTACAGGATCACGGACGACGCCACGGGAGTGTACGGACGTCACGACGGTGCCGGACGGCTCCAGGAGAGCGGGCTCTCGCTCACCGACGAGACCGGCGGCCGCGGCAGGCTGTTCCTGCCGGAGGGCGGCGCGGGCACCCGTACGCTGACGGACGCGCACGGCGTCCCGCAGCGCGGGACCGTCACCACCCTTCCGGGCGACGCGGGCTTCCGGATCACCGACGACGCGACCGGCGCGACCACGCGCTACGCCCCGAACGGCCGGTGGCAGGACGCCGGGACCGCCCTCGCGGACCCGGTGGACGGGACGCGCGGAGCCCGGATCGCGGTGCCGGACGACGGTGGGCTGCGCCTCACGGACGGCGTGGGCAATCCGCTGACCGAGCGCGTGACGGACGTCGGCGGAGGCCGCCTCCGGACGCTGGACATCACCACCGGGCGGTCCGTGCTCCACGACGCCCAGGCCCGTCCGGTCCAGACCGGTACGGCACTCGCCGACCCGGTGAACGGTGCGCGCGGCAACCGGTTCGTCGTTCCCGGCGAAACCGCGGGCCACCGGCTCACCGACGCCACGGGCGCCCGGCTGCCCGAGCGGGTCCGGACCCTGCCCGGCGCCGGCGGTTTCCGGGTGACCCACGCCGAGGGTCACCAGACGTTCGCACCTGACGGGACGTTCACCGGCGACGGCGTGCGGCTCACCGGCCGCGGCGGTGCACCGGCGGGCCACCTGGACCGCCCGGCGGGCGCGGGGCGGCAGTGGGTGGACGACACGTTCACGCCCGACCCCCAGCGGGCCGTGACCGTCCACCCGAACGGCCACATCGAGATCGCCCGGCCCGGCAACGGCCACCAGGTGTTCCACGGCACGACCGGCCACCTGGTGCAGGAGGTCACCCCGCTGCACGGCGGCGGCCGCCAGGTCACCGCGGCCGACGGCTCCTTCGCCCGCCACGACGGGACCGGCGCCCTGACCGCTCACGGCACCCCGCTGCCGGACCAGCCGGGCGGCCGCGTCCTCGTCACGCAGGCGCCGGGCCCGGACGCCCCCAACGGCGCCCACTGGCTGGAGGACGCCACGGGCAACCGCCTCGCGCACTGGGACGTCACGGCGGGGCCGCAGGGCGACGTACGGATCGAGTACACGCGGCCCGGCAGCCCGCGCCGCGGCGAGTTCATCGGGCTGGACCCGAACGGCACGATCGTCCGGCAGGGCTTCAACGTGCTCGACAGCGGCCGCCCCACCGGATTCCGGTACGAGGTGGACCGCGCGGGCGGCACCTGGCGGCGCACCGACGAGGCGGGCGTCCGCTCCGGCGACGGCGTGTTCCACCACGGCACCGTCGACGCGGCGGGAGCCGCCAACGGGCGTCTGAGGCTGCTGTCCTCCACCGGCGCGCCGGTCCCCGTCTTCGAACGGCGTCCGCTGCCCGGGGGCGAGGTGCTCGACGCCTTCCGGCGCACGGACACCATCGCGTTCGGCCGCACCAACCCGCGGACCACCTGGGCGCACTGGGACTCCGCGGGTTCGCTGCGCGGCTCCGGTTCCCGTCACTACGACACCGCGGGGACCGGCTGGCAGGACGTGGACGGCCTGGGCCGCGCGCTGCGCGAGTACCGGGACGGACTGCAGAAGTACGACGGCCGCACCGGCCACACCGTGGCCGTGAAGGAGACCGACGGCTCCTGGACGTGGCACCGGTTCGACGGTACCGCCAAGGAGCTGGACTCCGGCCCCCGCACCCGGGACCGGCACGATTCCGGGTGGACCGACCGCAACCGGGACGGCGAGGTCGTGCAGCGGCAGTGGGGCATGGGCCACCAGCCCGAGCGCGCCGGGCAGTACCAGGAGTGGACGCTGTCGCGGGACGGCTCGCTGCCGGGTACGTGGGAGCGTCAGTCGCCGCACGGCAAGGAGGCCGGCAAGGCAGAGGTCGTCGACGGTCAACTGCTGGTCACCGAGCGGTGGCGCGAGCAGCGCCCGCCCGTCTGGGTCCGCAGGGGCCTGCTCCCCGGCGCGGGGGACGCGGAGCGCGCGTACGCCCATGTGCTCGGCGACAACGCGTACCAGATGTTCGGCTGGGAGAAGCGGCCGATCGGCACCGGCACCGGCACCGGATCCTCGGGCCTGCGGTACGTCGGCCTGGACGGCGGTGTCCTGGACCTGACGGCGGACGGCGACTTCGCGCGCCTCACGACCAAGCTGCACGACGGTACGACGCTCAAGGTCGGCGACCACGCCGGGCGTCCCGCGCACGACCCCGCGATCGCCGGGTCCCAGCCGTGGGAGGCCGGCGGGCGGACCGGCTACCGGGTGCCGGGCACGGACGCCCGCATCCTGTGGCGGGACGAGTTCACCGACGCCACGGGCGTGCACCGGGTGGCCCGCGAGGGCCTCCCGGGCGGGGTGGTGCGCGAGTACACCGACCCGCCGGCCGTGGACGTCCCCGCGGGCCACGGCGCCTGGGTCACCCGTGACGCGCACGGAAACCTGACCGGTGTGCGGTACCGGAACCCCAACGGCGTCGCGGACAGCTTCATCGAGGGTGTGGGGAAGACGGACTCCGCGAAGTGGAGGTGGCGCGAGGTGAACGCCGAGGGCACCGCTCTCGGCCCCTCCGGCACCAGGGAGTTCTTCCGCGGCTCCAGCGACCCGAAGCTGTCGTGGGACGACTCCTTCCGGGACTTCGACGCGAACCGCAGGCTGGTGCGCGAGCGCCGCATGCTCGACAACGGCCGCTACGTGGAGGCATGGCGCGACCCGGCCGCGGGCGACCGCTGGCTGACGTCGAAGTACGAACGGAACGGGAACCCGGTCGCCACCGCCCCGGGACAGCAGGTCCGCACCTGGTGGAACGGCACGGCCTGGCAGGACCAGTGGTCGCGCGGCGCACGGCACTTCCGTGACGAACTGCGGCCGCTGCCCGGCGCCGACGGTGCCGCCGTCAGGCTCCGCGAGGTACCGGTCGGCCTCGGCGGCCCGCTGCGGGTGCGCGAGTACGACCCCGCGGCCGCGACCGCGCACTCGGTGTGGAGGGAGTTCGACCACGGCTCCGTGGTCCGCGAGCGACGGGCGGAGGGCACCGGCTACCTGGAGACCGACGCCTGGCGCGGCCAGTGGAACCGCTACGACGCCGGCGGCGAACTCGTCGCCCAGCGCACCGACAGCGGCCTGGTCTGGGAGCGCGGCGGTCCGTTCGGGCAGATGAGGCTGGTCGGCAACGAGTACGACTACCGCGGGCCGCTGACCGAGATCCGCGGCTGGGGGCGCCGGATCCGCGAGGCCCAGCGCATGCCGTGGTCCGGGACGGTGGTCCCCGACGGCGCCGGCCCGGCGCTCCGCGAGGCCCGGTACGAACCGTACTGGCGGACGGTGGCGTACAAGGCCGCCGTGGAGTTCGGCCAGGAGTTCGTCCTGGAGTTCGGCGCCAACCTGGCCGTGAACGGCATCGTGGCCGCGGCCCAGGACAAGCCGTTCACCGGCAAGGACGTGCTGAAGGCGTTCGCCAACGCCGCCGTGTCCTCGGGCGTCAAGACCGGCGTCGGCATCGCGGTGCACGAGAACCGGATCCCCGGGCTCCGCAACCTCGGCAACCCCAAGACGACGCTGGCCAACATCGACGGCGGCAAGCACCCGCAGCGCAGGCCGTTCAACCACGACAAGACCTGGACCAACGAGTGGGCCGGGAACGAGACCCCCACCCGCTGGCGCGGCGGGATCTACGACTTCACCTTCAGCGCGGGCACCAGCGTGATCTCGGGGTGGGTCAACGGTGCCATGAACGCGGCCGTGTGGGGTGTCAGCGACGCCAACGGGAACACGGTCAAGCTCAGCGGCGCCGACGCCTTCTTCGACGGCGGCATCAACGCCGCGGCGGCGCTGACCACGTCGGCCTCCACCGCGCTGGTGAAGAACGTGGTGGTGCTGGGCGGCGGCAGCCGGCTCTTCCACCGTCAGGGCTTCGCGGACTTCTGGATCCAGCTACCCTTCAAGATCTTCGAGAAGTCGATCCAGTCGGTTTACCTGACCGGTGCGTACCGTGCGAGCATCAACCCGTCCTGGTACCAGGTGCCGCCGGCCGGCACCCAGTAGAAGCAGTAGAGGATCCGGAACATGACGCGTCACACCGTGGCCCCGAAAGGACAGGGCGGCCGGGGGGCCTTCCACCGGATCGCCGACGCGGTGCGCGCCGCCGCGCCCGGCGACGTGGTGGTGATCGCCCCGGGCACCTGGACCGAGGCCGTGGTGCTGGACCGTGCCGTCGTGCTCACGGCGGAGCACGGCCGGGGGAGCGTCGTGCTGGCCGCGCCGCCAGGGGACCGTCCCGCGCTGACCGTCGACGGCCCGGACTGCGCCGTGCACGGCGTCACCGTGTGGGGCGCCGACGACGGGGCCCCCGCGATCGCCGTCTCGCCCGGCGCCGGACTGGTGCTGGAGGACTGCGCCGTCGAGGGCGGCCGCGTCCAGGCCCGCGGGCCGGAGGACGAGGAGAGCGGGACGACCGCCCTGATCCTCCGGCGCTGCCGCCTCGAGCGCGCCCGGCTGGCCGGCCTGCACTTGGCCGGGGCGGTCCGCGCCCGGGCCGAGGACACCAGCGTCACGGGCGTGGACGGCACCGGCGTCGTGCTCTCCGGAACGGCCCGGCTGGACGCGGCCCGCCTGCGGCTGGACCGTACGACCGGGTCGGGCGTCCGGCTGCGCGGCAGCGCACGCCTGCGGCTCGCCGACTCCACGCTGACCGGCACCGGCCGGGCCGGGCTGCTGCTGGAGGAGGCCGCCGAGGCCACGGCCGGCGAACTGCGGATCGAGTCGCCCGGTGCGGCCGGTGTGCACGTCACCGGCACGGCGCGCGCCGAGCTCACCGACTGCCGGATCCGCGGGGCCTCGGCCAGCGGGGTCGTGGTCCAGGACAACGGGGTGCTGAACGCGAACGGCTGCGCCGTCGCGGATGCCGGGGCCAACGGTCTGCTCGTCACGGGTGCCGCGCAGGCCCGGCTCGCGGACTGCCGGATCGACCGCAGCGCCTTCAGCGCGGTCCATCTGTCCGGCACCGCCACCGGGCGGCTGACCGACTGCCTCGTCCGCGACGGGGCCGAGCACGGCGTCCACGCGGCGGGCGAGGCCCGTCTGGAACTCGCGGACTGCGGGATCAGGAACGTCGCCATGACCGGCGTCGCCGTGGCCGAGCAGGCGGTGGCGACGGTGACCGGCTGCCGCATCGACGACGTGGCGACGGGCATCGGCGTCGGCTCGACCTCCGAGAGCCGGGTCGAGCACACCACGGTCACCGGCACCAAGGACATCGGGGTGCAGGTCGCGACCGGTGGCACCGCCGTCCTCACCGGCATCAGGGTCACGGGGGCGGGCGCGGCGGGCGTCGTCGTCGACAAGGGCGCCGAGGCCACCCTCAACGGCGGCTCGGTGGAGGACTGCGCCGGCTCCGGCGTCGTCGTGTGGACCGGGGCCCGGTCCACGGTCGCGGACCTGCGCATCGACCGGCCCGCCAAGAACGGCGTCTTCCTCGCCGAGGGCGCCGCCGGCACCTTCACCTCCCTCGAGGTGTCCGGCTCCGGCTTCCCAGCGCTCCACGTGGGCACGGGCGCGGACCCCGTCTTCCGGCACTGCCGGATCCGCGAGTGCGCCGACGCGCTCGGCACGGACGAGGGCGCGGCACCGGAACTGGACGACTGCACCGCCGACGGCGCCCCGCTGACCTTCGGCGCACCCGCGGCCGCCCCGGCGGCGCCCGCCACCCCGGGCGTCCCCGCCGCACCGCCCGCGGGCACGCGCCCCGCGGCCACCGGCGACGACGGGGACGTGCCCGAGGAGAGCCTGGAGGACCTGCTGGGCGAGCTGAACGCCCTCGTCGGCCTCGACCGCGTCAAGCACGACGTCGGCTCGCTGGTGAAGCTCATGCAGACCGTCCGCCGCCGCGAGGAGGCCGGACTGCCCGCCCCGCCGCTCAGCCGGCACCTGATCTTCGCGGGCAACCCCGGCACCGGCAAGACCACCGTGGCCCGCCTCTACGGCAGGCTCCTGAAGGCCCTCGGACTGCTGCGCGAGGGCCACCTGGTGGAGGTCGACCGCACCGCGCTGGTCGGCGAGTACGTCGGCCACACCGGCCCCAAGACCACCGCGGCCTTCAACCGCGCCCTGGGCGGCGTGCTCTTCATCGACGAGGCCTACTCGCTCGCCCCCGTCGGTGCGGGCAACGACTTCGGCACGGAGGCCGTCGCCACCCTCGTCAAGCTCATGGAGGACCACCGCGACGACGTCGTCGTGATCGCGGCCGGCTACCCCGGCGACATGGACCGCTTCATCAGCTCCAACCCGGGCCTGTCCTCCCGCTTCGGCCGCACGCTGCTCTTCGAGGACTACGCGGCGGACGAGCTGGTCTCGATCGTCGAGTACCAGGCCGCGGAGCACCAGTACGAACTCACCTCCACCGCCCGTGCGGAACTCACCCGGCTCTTCGAGCTCCTCCCGCGCGGCGAGGGCTTCGGCAACGGCCGGTCCGCGCGCCAGATGTTCCAGGAGATGACCGAACGGCAGGCGCAGCGCGTCGCCGAACTGGACGACCCCACCGCGGACCAGCTCATGGCCCTGGAGGCCCACGACCTCCCGCAGCCCGCGGTCCGCGGCTGACCGCCCGGGGCGTCGGCCGCCGGCTCCCGTGCCGAACCCGGCCCTACAGGTCGAGCACCAGGTCCGTGCGCGGCCGGGAGCAGCAGATGAGGGCGTTCCCCGCGGCGGGCTCGTCAACGGGCTCCGGGGCGTACGCGACACCGCCGGTCAGCACCGCGGTCTCGCAGGTGTGGCAGACCCCGGTACGGCACGACCAGCGCGTCGGCACGTCGCACGCCTCGGCGAGTTCGAGGAGCGAACCGTACCCCGGGTGCCACGGCACGCTCAGGCCGCTGCGGGCGAAGGACACCGAGGGGCCGGACGGCTCACCGGGCGGAGCGGTGGGCGGGTGCGGAGGGCGGGCCGTCGCGTCGACCACGCCGGGGTTGATCGACGACAGCGTGCCGAAGGTCTCCATGTGGATGCGGTCCGCGGCCAGTCCTCCCGCGGACAGCGCCTGCGCCATGTCGTCCATGAAGGCCTGCGGCCCGCAGACGTAGGCGTCCGCGTCCGGCGGCAGGTCCAGGGCGGCGATGCGCGCCGCGTCGAGCCGGCCCGCCCCGGTGTAGTCGGTGCCCGCGCGGTCGCTCTCCCGCGGCCTGCTGTACGCGACGTAGGCGTGCGCGCCCGACAGCCGTCCCACCAGGGCCCGGGACTCCGCGGCGAACGGATGGCTCTCGCCGTCGCGTGCCACGTGCAGCCACCACACCTCACGTCGGCCGCAGGCGTCGGCCAGCGCGTACAGCATCGCCATCACCGGCGTGGCGCCCACTCCCGCGGACAGCAGCACCACCGGCGTGTCGCCCTCCCCGAGGACGAAGGTGCCGCGCGGCGCGGCGACGTCCAGCAGATCGCCCTCCCGCACGTGCCGCCGCAGGTAGCCGCTGCCCGCGCCGTGCGGCTCCAGCTTGACGCTGATCCGGTACTCCGCCGCGCCGGGCCGCCCCGACAGCGAGTACGTGCGGATCAACGGCGGCCCCTCCGGGTCGGGCCGCATCCGGACGGTGAGGAACTGCCCCGGCATCCCGGCCGGCAGCGGGCTGCCGTCCTGCGCGGCCAGCGTCAGCGAGAAGATGCTGCTGCTCTCGTCGCGGACCCGGTCCACCCGCAGTGGGCGGAAGCCCGGCCAGGCCGGGGGAGGGGCCGCCGTCCCGGTCAACCCGGGGTTGCCGGCACCGGTGCCGCCCTCCTCCGCCGGGCTGTCGAGCAGCGTCCGCATCGACTCCTGCCAGCCCGGGCTCAGCGCGGGGATGCGCAGCGCGCGCTCGACCTGGTCCCGGGGATGCCCGGGCAGGTACAGCAGCGCATCGATGTCGGCGACGGTCATGGCCTCCGGCCCGGTCCCGAGCTTGACGATCTCGTCGCCCGCCGCGACCTCGCCCTCCTCCAGCACCCGGAAGTAGAAGCCGGGGCGCCGGTGGGCCACCAGCAGCGCGGCCATCCTCGGCTCCGCCATGCGCATCCCGACCCGGTAGCAGGTCACCCGCGGCTGCGTGACCTCGAAGACCGCCCCGCCGATGCGGTACCGGTCGCCGATGCACACCTCGTCGTCCGGCAGTCCGTCCACGGTGAAGTTCTCGCCGAAGTTGCCGTAGGTGAGGTCGTCCCGGCCGAGCTCCCTCTGCCAGTGGCGGTACGAGTCCAGCTGGTACACCAGCACCGCGCGCTGCTCGCCGCCGTGCCCGCCGAGGTCCCCCTGCCCGTCGCCGTCGATGTTGAGGCGCCGGACCATGCGCGGGCCCGACACCGGTTCCTTCCAGACACCCGTGTACGTCGTCCGGCCGTGCCACGGCACGTCCTTGGGCAAACCGACGCTGACGGCGACCAGTGTGGCCATGCGCCATCTCCCTCGTAGCGCGAGCCCCCGCCTCCCGGCCACGCTATTACGCCGCCCGCGGTGCGCAACCCGGCCGCCGACCCGCGACCATCACCGCAGGTACGGTGGATCCGGCCCCGGCCGGGATTGCGGGCGGGCGCGCCGGCGTTGATCCAGCGGACAGCGCCGGCCCCACGATGGACGGAGACCCGCACCACCCATGTCCACCACCGTTGATCACGCACACGCCGCCGAGCCCGGTGGGGAGCCCGCCCGGAACGGCGCCGCACCCGCCCTGGACAACATCGTGTGGGGCGCCCTCAGCGGCCCGCACGCCCGCTTCGCCGAGGTGCACGGCCGCGCCGCCCGCTACCGGTCCGACGTGTCCGTCTTCGCGGGCCTCGCCGACCCGGCCGACCCCGCCGCCTGGGACGACCTGGCCGACCTGCTCGGCCCCGGCGGCACCGCCCTGGTCACCGGCTCACCGGTGGTCCCCGGCCACTGGGAGGTCGTGGAGGGCGGCGAGGGCGTGCAGATGGTGGACACCGCGCTCCGTGCCGAGCACGCCCCGGAGGCCGTACGGCTCGGCGCCGCCGACGCCGACGACGTCATGGACCTGGTCGCCCGCACCCGGCCCGGGCCCTTCCTGCCGAAGACCCTCGAACTCGGCACGTACCTGGGCATCCGGGAGGACGGCCGGCTCATCGCCATGGCCGGGGAGCGCATCCAGCCGCCCGGCTGGACGGAGATCAGCGCCGTCTGCACCGACCCCGGCCACCGCGGCCGGGGCCTGGCGACCCGACTGGTGAGCGCCGTCGCCGCGGGCATCAAGGAGCGCGGGGACACCCCGGTGCTGCACGCCGCCGCGAGCAACACCAACGCGCTGCGGCTGTACGAGTCGATCGGCTTCAGTCCCCGCCGCCGGACCCTGTTCCTGCTGGTCCGCGCGCCGCGGACGCAGGGCTAGACCTGGTCCGTCCCCCGCCGGTCCCCGTCCGCGACGACGGGGGCCGCGGGCCGGGCGTCCGGGTCGGCGGTGCCGGCGGCGAGCGAGCCGAGCAGGGCCAGTGAGCGCGCTGCCTCCGACCCCGGCTCGGCGTGGTAGATCACCAGGACCTGTCCCTCGGCACCGTTGATGCTCAGCTTCTCCCGGTACAGGTCCATGTCGCCGACCTGGGGGTGCCGCATCCGGGCCAGCGCGCCCTCGCGCCGGTGCACGTCGTGGCGCGCCCACAGTTTCCTGAAGCGGTCGCTCTTCAGCGACAGTTCCCCCACGAGCGCCGCCAGCCGGGGGTCGTCGGGATCGGGACCGGCCACCGCGCGCAGGCTCGCGACGGCGTTCACCGTGGCGGTCTGCCAGTCGCGGTGCAGCTCCCGTTCCTCCGGATCAAGGAAGGCCGCGCGGAGCCGGTTCACCCCCGGCACATTGTTGGGGGACAGCGCCCGCGCCATGGCGTTCGCGGCCAGGACGTCGAGGTACTTGCCCTGCACGAGCGCGGGCATCGGCAACTGGTCGATCAGTTGCAGGACGTGCCCCGGCACCTTCTCCTGCACCGGTCGCCTGGTCCTGCGCGGCCGCGGTCCGACCAGCCCGATCAGGTACGCCGAGGCGTCGGCGTCCAGCCGCAGCACCCCCGCCAGTGCCTCCAGGACCTGTACCGACGGATTGCGGTCGCGCCCCTGCTCCAGCCGGAGGTAGTAGTCCGAGCTGATGCCCGCGAGCATCGCGACCTCCTCCCGCCGCAGCCCCGGCACGCGCCGCAGCCCACCGCCGTTGAGGCCGACGTCCTCAGGCCGGACGAGTTCCCGCCGGGCCCGCAGGAAGTCGCCGATCACGTTCGAGCCGTCCATGCGCCCACGCTAGTTCGCCGCCCGCCCGCGTGCCTGGCCCTGCCGCCCCCAGTCACGGCCCGCCGGTGACCGCCCGGGAGGATGGCCGCATGGTCGACGGGAACGCCGGCCCCGCCCGCGGGGACGTGCTCGACGAAGGACGTGCGCTGGCGCTGATCGGCGCCCCATCCACTGCGGAGCGCCTCCCCGTGGGTGGTGCGACCATGATCATCGGCCCTGCCGGGACGCCGATCGTCCGGGAACTGCGCCCGGTTCCCCTCCGGCCCCTGGAGCCCAGGTCGGCCACGCGTTTCCACGTGGCCCCGGGACTCGTCCTGAGCGTCTCGAAAGGCCGGAGGGAGGACCGGTTCGACGTACGGGCCGGGGCCACCGACCGCGGTGCCCTGGGCCCCCTGCCCCACGACGCCCTCGACTGGCTCGCCTTCGACGGGTGACCGCGCCCCGCGCGGGCCTCAGGCGCCGGCCGCCAGGCACACCACCGGGACGCGCTGGACGAGGTTGTTCGCGAAACCGCCGCGGTTCCAGGGCTGTTCCAGCGGCTGCGTGTGGCCCTCCGCGTCGGTGGCGCGGACGCTGAGCACGTGCCGGCCGGGGGTGGCGTCCCAGGTGGTGTGCCAGTGCCGCCAGGCCCAGGGGTGGCCCGCGTCGTCGAGTTCGGCCGCGTGCCAGGTGCGGCCGCCGTCCGTGCTCGTCTCGACGCCGACGACCGGCGCCCGGCCCGACCACGCCCGGCCCTCCAGACGCTGGGGGCCCGGCCGGACGACACGGGTGCGCGTCATGAAGTCGGGGAAGCCGGGCGGCACCATCAGCGCGCGCGGCGCGATGCGGGTCACCGGCTCGCCGGGTTCGTCGGGCTTCTGCCGGATGCGGTACGCCACGGCCTGCTGGAAGCCGGCGAAGGGGGTGTCCGTGAGCGTGATGTCGCGCAGCCACTTCACGTGCGCCATGCCGTACCAGCCGGGGACGACCAGGCGGACGGGGTGGCCGTGCTGCGGCGGCAGGGGCTCCCCGTTCATGGCGTACGCCACCAGGACCTCGGGATCCTCGGCGGTGGCGGCGTCGACCGTGAGCGAGCGCTGGTAGTCCTGCTCGACCCCGCGTTCCACGCCGTGGTCGGCGCCGGTGAAGACCGCTTCGACGGCGTCGGGTTCCACACCCGCCTCCCGCAGCAGCGTGCGCAGCGGCACACCCGTCCAGTCGGCGGTGCCGACCGCCTCGTTCAGCCAGGGCTGGCTGACCGGCCGTGGTGTCAGCCCGGCCCGGCCGTTGCCGGCGCATTCCATCGTGACCCGGTGCGTGACGGCCGGATACCGGCGCAGGTCGTCCACGGACAGTTCCAGCGGGGTACGGACCTTGCCTCCGACGGTGAGCCGCCAGGTGCGGGCGTCGGCCGGCGGGATGTCGAAGTGGACCAGCACGTAGTGCAGGCCGGGTGGTGTGACGTCGTAGCGCAGGGCCTCCAGGGGCAGCGCGTGGTTGCGGGCCGCCAGGCCCAGTTCGTCCATGCCGATGCCCTCGGCCGGGTCGGCCAGCCGGGACGCGGCGCTCACGTGCGCGATGCTCGGATCATCCACCCCACCAGTGTGCCCCGGCAGGTCCCGGCAGGTCCCGGCAGGTCACAGCAGTTCCCGCCAGGTCACAGCCGGGCCCGGTCGAGCAGCGCCCGCAGCACGGGACGCCGCGGCGACTCGGGGGGCAGCGCACGCAGCGCCGCCTGCATCAGGTCGACGTCGTGGTGGTTGCCGGGCCGGTCCAGCCAGTCGAGCAGCAGCCTGGCGTCGCCGCGGTCGCGCAGGGCGCGGCGCAGCGCCCAGTGGAGTTCCTCGCGCGCGTCGACGATGGCCGGGGCGTCCGAGCCGGGCAGCAGCGCCCCCGGGTAGCGGGCCAGAGCCCGGCGGTGGGCCCCGCGCGCGAGGAGCGCGCGGACCTCGTCCGCGTCCGTGGTGGCCGGCAGCAGCAGCCGGTACGGGCGTGAGCCCAGCACCTGCGGGCCGAGCAGCCGGCGCAGCCGCGACATCTCGGCCCGCAGGGTGACCCGCGCCGACTCGTGCTCGTGCAGCCGCACGGTGAGCGCGTCGGCGCCCAGCCCCCGCGGATGCCGGGCCAGCAGGAAGGCGATCTCCGAGTGCCGCGGGCTCAGTTCGACCGTTCCGTACGGCGAGGTCAGCAGTGCCCGGTCGCGTGCCAGTACCTCCAGCCGCGCCCCCGCGGCCTTCGCCCCCGGGGCGGGGGCCGCGGGGAGCACGCCGCGCAGCCGCAGCAGCCGCAGTTCGGCCTCCGCCGCCGCCACGGTGGCCCGCACCAGGGCCAGGGCGTGCGGGGCCGCGATGTGGTCGCCGCCGGTCAGGTCGATCACGCCGATGACCGCGCCGCTGTCCGGGTCGCGCACCGGGGCCGCCGAGCAGCTCCACGGGTGCACCGGACGGATGAAGTGCTCGCCCGCGTAGATCTGCAGGGGCCGTCCCAGCGCGACCGCGGTGCCGGGCGCGTTGGTGCCGGCCGCGTCCTCCGCCCATTCCGCGCCCTCGACGAAGCCGATCCGTTCGGCCCGCGCCGCCAGCCCCGGCGTGCCCTCCACCCACAGCAGTCGGGCGTGTTCGTCGCCGACCGCCACCAACTGGTCGCTGTCCTGGGCCGGTTCGACGAGCAGGCTGCGCACCACGGGCAGCACCGCCGCCATCGGGTGCTGCCGCCTGTACTCCCGCAACTCCGCCGCGCCGAGCCCGGGGGAGCGGGGGCCGTCGGCCTCCGGGTCCACGCCGCGGCTGAGCGAGCGCTGCCAGGAGTCGAGGACGACGTCGCGCACCGGCCGCGGAGGGCGTCCTGTCGTCAGGAACTCCTCGTGGGCGCGCGCGACGTCCCGTCGCAGGAGGTCCGGATCGGTCCCCGGCGGCCAGGCCGCGTAGGACGCCGCGTACGAGACAGTCATGGCCGTCCCCGGGAGTCGGCACGGACCGGTGCCCGGCGGCACCGGGTGGGGTGCTGCCGAGTGTAGTTCCGCGGTGGCGCTCCGCCGCAACCCTGTTGCAACCTTGGGCGTCCTACGGTCCCCCCCAACCGCCGTCCGCGACGGAGCGGGCGGCTCGCAATGGGAGGCCGCCCCATGACCCGGTACGCCAACCCCGGTACCACCGACGCGATCATGTCGTACCAATCGTGCTACGACCACTGGATCGGCGGCGAGTACGTCCCGCCCGCCCGCGGCGAGTACTTCGGCAACCCGACCCCGGTCACCGGCGAGGACTTCACCGAGATCGCCCGCGGCACCGCCGAGGACGTCGAACGGGCCCTGGACGCCGCCCACGCGGCCGCGCCGGCCTGGGGCCGTACGTCGGTGACCGAGCGGGCCAATGTCCTGGGCAGGATCGCGGACCGCATGGAGGCGCACCTGGAGGAACTGGCCGTCGCCGAGAGCTGGGAGAACGGCAAACCGGTCCGGGAGACCCTCGCCGCCGACATCCCGCTGGCCATCGACCACTTCCGCTACTTCGCGGGTGCCATCCGCGCCCAGGAGGGCAGCCTTGCCGAGATCGACGACGACACCGTCGCCTACCACTTCCACGAGCCGCTGGGCGTCGTCGCGCAGATCATCCCCTGGAACTTCCCGATCCTGATGGCGACGTGGAAGCTCGCCCCGGCCCTCGCCGCGGGCAACGCCGTCGTCATCAAGCCGGCCGAACAGACCCCGGCCTCCATCCACTTCTGGATGAGCCTGATCGCCGACCTGCTGCCGCCCGGCGTGGTCAACATCGTCAACGGCTTCGGCGTCGAGGCCGGCAAGCCGCTCGCGTCCAGCCCGCGCGTCGCCAAGGTGGCCTTCACCGGCGAGACCACCACCGGCCGGCTGATCATGCAGTACGCCTCGCAGAACCTGAAGCCGGTCACCCTGGAGCTCGGCGGCAAGAGCCCCAACATCTTCTTCGACGACGTCTCCGCCGCCGACGACGACTTCTACGACAAGGCGCTCGAGGGCTTCACGATGTTCGCCCTCAACCAGGGCGAGGTCTGCACCTGTCCGTCCCGCGCGCTGATCCAGGGCGGCCACTACAACGCCTTCCTCGAGGCGGCCGTCACCCGCACCGAGAAGATCGTCCAGGGCCACCCGCTGGACACCTCCACCATGATCGGCGCCCAGGCCTCCAACGACCAGCTGGAGAAGATCCTCTCCTACTTCGACATCGGCCAGCAGGAGGGCGCCAAGGTCCTCACCGGCGGCGAACGCGCCGACCTGGGCGGCGAACTCGCCGGCGGATACTACGTCCGGCCGACCATCCTCGAGGGCGACAACCGCATGCGCGTCTTCCAGGAGGAGATCTTTGGCCCCGTCGTCGCCGTCACCTCCTTCGGCGACTTCGACGACGCCATCGCCACCGCCAACGACACGCTGTACGGCCTCGGCGCCGGCGTGTGGACCCGCGACGGCAACACCGCCTACCGCGCCGGCCGCGCCATCCAGGCGGGCCGCGTGTGGACCAACTGCTACCACGCGTACCCGGCGCACGCCGCCTTCGGCGGCTACAAGCAGTCGGGCATCGGCCGCGAGACGCACAAGATGATGCTCGACCACTACCAGCAGACCAAGAACCTTCTGGTGTCCTACTCGCCGAAGAAGCTCGGCTTCTTCTAGACCGCAACGGAGGGCGCCCGAGCCGGAACCACCCGGCCGGGCGCCCTCCGCCGCGGCGGCCACGTCTGTGTGCCGGCGTCCGCCACGCGGGTCAGCTCCCGCCCGTCAGCCGGGCGGTCACGGTCTTGGGGCGCTGGTACTCGTGCAGGGCCAGCGTGCTCAGGTCCGTGCCGTGGCCGGAGGCGCCGCGGCCGCCGTGGGGGAGTTCGGCCGTCTGCACGAGGTGGCAGTTGAGCCAGACCTCGCCGGCGTCCAGGCGGCCGGCGAGGTCGAGCCCCGTGGCCAGGTCGCGGGTCCACACGGACGCGGCAAGGGCCTGCGTGACCCCGGAGGCCAGCGCCACGGCAGCGTCCAGGCCGGTGGCCCGCTGCACGGTGAGCAGCGGGCCGAAGACCTCCTCCACCACCGCCGGGTCGTCGTCGGGGAGGTCGGCCAGGATCCGGGCGGGGCGCCAGAAGCCGTTCTCCTCGCCGGGTCGCGGGGCGATGTCGGCCGCGATGTTCCGGCCGGCGGCCGAGGCCTTGACGAGGCCGTCGTAACGGGCCGTCTGATCCGGGTTGTTGAGCGGGCCGAAGTCCCGCCCCGCGAGGCGTTCCCGCATCGCGGCGACCAGCCGCTCCACCGTCTCCTCGTGGTTCTCGCGCAGCGTGATGACCCGGGCGGGCGCCGCGCAGCTCTGCCCGGCGTTGTAGGTGCAGGCCCGGGCGAGCTGTGCCCAGGTGTCGTCGGGTGCGTCGGGCAGGACCAGCACCGGGGCGTTCCCGCCGAGTTCGAGACTGACCCGGCGACCCGCGGCGCGCGCCGCCACGTCGGCCCCCGCGGTCGCGCTGCCGGTGAACGCGACCATGTCGACGTCGGCCCCGACCAGCAGCCGGCCGGTCTGCCGGTCGCCCGGAACGGCCGTGAGGACACCGGGACCGAGCGCCTGCTCGGCGTGCCCGGCCAGCAGCTGCAGGGTGTCGGGGGTGGTCTCCGCGGGCTTGGCCACCACGGTGTTGCCGGTGGCCAGGGCCGGCGCGCACCGCCATGCGGCCATCAGCAACGGGTAGTTCCAGGGCACGACCACACCGACGACGCCGATCGGCTCCCGGCGCACCCAGCTCTCGTGGCCGGCGACGAGCCGTCCGCCGGCCGGGGCCGACTGGGCGCGGACGGCGGAGGCGAAGAACCGGAAGAGGTCCGCGACCTGTTCGACCTCCGCCGTCGTCTCGGAGTCCGGTTTGCCCGTCCCGGCTGCCTCCCGTGCGACGTAGGCGTCCGCGTGCTCCTCCACCAGCGCCGCCAGCCGTTCCAGCCGGCGCGACCGCTCCCTCGGGGTGAGCGCGCGCCAGCCGGGCAGGGCCGCGCGGGCGGCCGCGACCGCGGACCGCACTTCGGCCTCGCGGCCCACGGGGGCGCTGCCCCGGACACGGCCGGTGCGGGGGTCGACGAGGGTGGTGTTCACAGGGCGGTCGCCTCCATCGGGGATCCGTTCACAGGTCGTACGCCCGCAGCCACAGCTCCAGCGTGAGCACCAGCCACAGCTTGCCGCCCTGCCGGGGGAGCAGGGTGCCCTCGCCGCGCAGCCACGTCCGTACGGTCTCGGGCCGGAACAGCCCGCGCCGCCGGGCGGCCCGGCCCAGCAGCAGGTCGCCCCCCAGCTCGCGCAGCGGGCCGCTCAGCCACTGCTGCACCGGGACCCTCATACCGCTCTTGGGCCGGTCCACGACGGTGGCGGGCAGCAGGTCCCGTACGGCCTCCTTGAGCACCCACTTCTCGGCCGTGCCCCGCAGCTTGAGCGCGGGCGGGGTGGCGAAGGCGTGGTCCACCACGCGTCGGTCGAAGAGCGGGGCACGGCCCTCGATGCCCTGCGAGGCAGTCAGCCGTTCGACCTTGGTGAGGATGTGGTGCGCGCCCTTGGTCCGCAGGTTGCAGTGGAGCAGCTGGTTGAGCAGATGCGTCATCCGGCCCGGGCCCGTCAGGTAGGGCTCGACGAAGCGCTGCGGGGCCGGCGCGTTCGCCAGCGCGGACAGCGCGTTGACGGTCAGCAGGTCCGGGAGGTCGGTCCAGCACTTGCGGTAGGACCGCAGATAGGCGGTGGCCCGGTCCTCGTACCAGGGCTCCCCGCGGGCTCCCGGTGCGGAGGCGTGCATCTCCTGCACCAGCATCGGGAGGTTCTTCGGCCCGCCGAACACCGGGTCGCCGCCCTCGCCGTTCAGGACGACCCCGAGCCCGTCCCCTGCCACGGCCTCGGCCAGCAGCAGATTCGGCACCGTCAGCGGGTCGCCGACCGGGCTGTCGAGCAGGGCGGCGGTACCGGCGAGCCGGGCGGCGACCGCGGCGCCGGAGACCGTCAGCACCCGGTGGCGGGTGTTGCAGTGGGCGGCGACCAGTCCCGAGTAGCCCAATTCGTTGGGGAGTTCGTCGCCGAAGCTGATGGAGTACGTGTGCACGGGGTGACTGTGCAGCTTCCCGGCGAGCGCGGTGACGAGCGAGCTGTCGATCCCGCCGGAGAGCAGGACCCCTACGGCCTCCGCCTCGGGCAGCCGCCGCGCTGTGGCGTCCTCGAGGAGGGCGCGCAGAGTGAGGACGGGGTCGCCGGATCCGCCCGGCAGCTCGCGGGGCTCCCAGTGGACGGTCTCCGTCACCGTTCCGTCGCCCGCCAGCCGCAGCACCCGGCCGGGGAGCACCTCGCGTACGCCCTCCAGCAATGTCTCCTCACCCGGCAGATAGGCGAAGGTGAGGAAGGAACGGACGGCGGACAGGTTCATGCGGGTGCCCAGCGCGGGCCAGCGGCGCAGGGTCCGCAGGGAGGTGGAGGCCGCCCAGGCGCCGGCGGCCCGGGCGTAGAAGAGGGTGCGCGCGCCGACGTGGTCGCGGATCAGTACGAGGTCGTCGCCGTCGAGGACCGCGAGCACGAACATGCCGTCGGCCAGCGCCACGCCCCGTTCGCCGAGCCGGGCCCAGCAGCGCAGCAGCAGTTCGCCGTCGCCCGTGCCGGGCGGCGCGGGGGCGCGGTCCGCGGCGAGGGCGTCGAGGAGCGCGCCGCGGTTGTGCAGGGTGACCTCGCCGACGGCGCGCATCCCGTGGGCGTCGAACGGCCCCTGCGCGCAACCGGGTTCCTCGCGTACGAGGGCCAGCCCCGGTCCGACGGGCCGGGCGCCCATGGCCGTGAGGTGGGCGTCGGCCGCCGTGGGCCGGCCGTCGGCGGGCGGGCCGTCGGCGGGCGGGGTGGCCGGTGCGAGGCAGACGCAGAAGCGCGCCATCCGAGAGTCCTTTCCTGTCGTCGCGTACTCGTGCCGGGAGGGTCCGCCCGCCGGTCGCCCGGGTCCGGCCGTCGGGTCAGCCGAAGTCGTCGTCGGTCCAGCCGCCGTCGTCGTCGTCCCAGTCCCCGTCGTCCCAACCGCCTCCGTCACCGCCGTCGGCCCCTCCGCCGGACGACGAACCCTGTGCCTGCCGGCGCAGCTCCTCTTCCTCTTCCGGCGTGAGGCTGAGCGGCGGGAGCTGCGCGGCGCTGATCGCCAGTCCCGCCACCCCGAGGCCGACGAGGGCCGCTCCCATCCGGCCGCCGAAGGACGTCCGGTTCACCGTCAGGGTGTCGCCGCGTCCCCAGAGGGTCCGGCCGTAGCCGATGTCGCGCCCGTAGGTCACCGTGCCGTCGGCGAGCACGCGCTTGACGATCCGGTGGCCCAGCTGTTCGTCGGTCCCGTCGCCGCCCTGGCCGTCGTGCCAGTGCACCACCCCGTTCGGGCCGCGCCGGCGCCACTCCTGCCGGCCGTCCTCGTAGGTGCGGTGGACACTGCAGTCGGCGAGCAGGGTGTCGGTGTAACCGATCTCGCGGGGGCGGATCATGTTCCTCCGTCCTGGGGTCTGCGCTGTCCGGGCATACGGTCCTCGCGTCGGGATCGGGAGCTGGAACGGGAGCTGGATCGGGTGCGGGCACGGGTTCCCCTTCGGCTCATGCGTCGGGCCAGGTCATGAACCCGGAGGCACGCAGCTCCCGCAGATCGCCCCACACGGAGTGACGGGGCGGCCGCGGACCGCGGGTGAGCCGCAGCACCGTGCGCAGCAGCCGGGCCGGCGGCACCGCGGCGACCTCGGCGAACCGGCCCGCGGCGAGCCACTCGGCCTCACGCGGCCGCAGGCCCTGTGGCAGCGGCCCGAGGGGCGGGACGGGACGGCGCCCGCGCCCGGACACCAGGCGCATCGCCTCGGCGTGCCGGGGGACGAGCCCGAGGGAGACGACGTGCACCGCCTCCGTGCCCAGCGCCTCGCGCACCCGGCCGGGCAGGGCGATCCCGGAAGGGCTCGCGTCGTGCAGGACGTGCACGGTGGCGTCCCCGGCGCGCTCCAGGGCCTCCACGAGCCGCGCGTCGAGCGGCAGGCCGCCCGCGGCGTCCAGTACGGGGCAGCCCGCCTCCAGGTGCACATGGTTCGCCAGCAGCATCCGGGCGATGGAACGGTCCTGACAGACCAGCAGCCGGGGCAGCCCGTAGTCGTGGAGATCGGGTTCCCGGCCCGGCCCGCCGATCCCGCCGATCCCGGCGCCACCGGTCGGTGCGGCGGGCAGGAGCCCGGCGGGCTCCCTGCCGCGCAGTGCCTGCGTGAAACGGGACAGCCGCAGCGGCGGGGCCGTGGTGCGCGTGATGCGCCGGAGCGGTGCGGGCGTGGGGCGCAGCACGCGGCACGTCTCGTAGTACAGCTGCCGCTCGGTGAAGCGCAGACCCCCGGGGGACGCGGCACGCCGACCGGCGACGCCGATCGCCCGCTCCAGCAGCAGCCGCCCTACGGGACGTATGGGTTCCGGCATGTCAGTACCCATCCTCCACCGCCGGCTCCGGGGACCGCGGCCAGTTCAGGAAACCGGCGGCCTCGGCTTCGCGTTGCTCTCGGTCGGCAGCGTCGCGGGCCTCCCGGACGGCCCGCACGACCGCGGACTCCAGTACAGCGGGCGGGACGGCGGCGAGCGGGCTGAACCAGCCCTGGAGCAGCCATTCGGCGTCGTCCGGTGCCTCCTGCGCGAGCCGGCGCAGCCACTCCGGTCGCTCCTCCAGCACGCTCGCCGGTGGATCCTCGTGGAGCACCACGGCCTTCCCGTTGCTGACGACCACCCGCAGCGGCAGCCCCGCGTCCACGACCACCCGCCGGGGCAGTCGCGCGCGGGCGTCCGCCACCAGCTGGAGGCCGCGCAGACCCGCGTCGTGGAGCACGAGCACGGGCCTGGTCCCGGTCCCGGTCCCGGTCCCGGAGAGTTCCCCGACGTCGGCGGCGAGGGCCAGGTCCAGTCGTGCCGGAAGGTCGTTGGCGGCCAGGAAGACGCGGACGGCCGGGTCCGGGCAGAGCAGCTCCACGGTTCCCGGCCGGTGCCCGTACGCGGGGGCCTCCCGGCCCCGCCGGTCGTCGACGATCCCTGGTGGCAGGCTGCCGTACACCTGCGCCCATCGATTGCAGATCATCAACCGGAAACTCGCCTGCGTTGGCACCACGGAGGCGTGCGCGGGCGCCCCGGACTGGTTCCGCGCGTTGAGCGCGGCCCCGTACACGAGGGCGGACACCGCCGTGCCCACGCACAGGAGGATCGTCGCGAAGGACTGACCGTGCACGATGAAGCCGAGCAGCACCAACCCGAGGAGGAGTACAGCCCCGATGGAGTGCGCGGTCCGCGGGGAGATGCTGTTGTCCGGGCCCGCGGCCCGGCGGGGGTTCGCGGTCCGTGCCAGGTACCAGAGCTGGGTGACGGTGACGTTGCGGCGGCCCCCGTCGGTGGCCTTCTCCACGACGCGGCGGATCCGCGTGTCGTGCATGCCCCTGCCGTGCACCTTGGGGTCGAGGGCGAACGGGCGTCCGCACTTGCCGCAGACGCTGTCGGAACGCTCCTTGCGCAGCAGCGACGCACGGCAGTTGGGGCAGATCACGGTCCCTCCCCCGGCCAGGTCATGAAGCCGAGGGCGGCGGCCCGGCGGCCCTGCGGTTCGGCCTGCTCCCCGGCCCGTTCCGCGGCCCTGGCCACGGCGGCCAGGAGCCTGGCCGGAGCCACCCCGACCAGCGGGAACCCCCAGCCCCGGCGCAGCCAGGTCAGTTGCTCACCGCTGTACTCCCCGGTGGCCTCCAGGGCCCGCATGACCTCCTGGCCGGGCCTGTCGCCGCGTACCGGCACCGCGCGGTCACGCCCGTACACGGCGCCGAGCGGCAGGCCGATGTCGACGACCCGGCGCCCGGGCAGCGCGGAGCGCACCTGGTGGGGGAGGAGCAGCCCGTCCGCGTCGGCGTCGTGGAGGACCAGGACGGGGCCCGGGCCGGAGGGGGCGGGCAGCGCCCCCGGTCCGACGACGAGGGTCAGCCGGTGACGGGCGGCCAGCCCCGAGGCCTCGACGAAGACGGCCACCGAGCGGTCGGGGCAGACCAGCACCAGGGCGCCGGCCTCGTGGGGCGTCCGGGGATAGCGGCTGTCGTCGACCACCCCGGTCGGCAGCGAGCCGTAGACCCGCTTCCAGTCCTCGAGCGGCCCGGCCCGGAAGGCGTCCCGGGCGAGCCGCGGCCGGCCCCGGCCCACCCCCTTCACCTCGGCGACCACGAACCCGCACGCCAAGAGCAGCGCCGCACCGCCGATGACACCGAAGGCGACGGAGCCCTGGCCCAGCCCGACGAGCCCGGCCACGACACCCACGATGGCCGGCAGGACGGCGCAGCCCACCGTGCCCCACGCGGTCCGCAGCGACGTGCGCGAGAGGGCGTACCACAACTGCCCCGATGTGCACGGGACCTGTCCGTCCTGCGTGAGGCGCATCGCGATCCGGCGGACCCGGAGGTCGCTCAGGCGCATCGCATTGGTCTTGGGATCTAGCGCGTACCGGCGCCCGCACTTGCCGCAGACGTTGCCGGGCCGCTCCTTGCGCAGCAGCGACTTCTCGCAGTGCGGGCAGATCACCGGCGGCCCTCCAGTCCCCAGGCCAGCCGGCGCAGCCGGGCGGCCAGTCGCTCCCGCGCGGTCGTGACGCCCGGACCGCGTAACCGCTGGGCCCGCTCGACGTCGCGCAGGGCGGCGGCGAGGACCAGGTAGTCGGTACGGGCGAGAGTGCCCGTGCGCCCGCCGGGCGGGGCGGCTGCGTGCGGCGCCCCGGCGGCCCTGCGCTCCGCCTCGGGGGCGGTGATGGCGTAGTCCTCGTGGTCGATGCCGAAGCCGGTGTTGGCGGCGAGGAGGGTCAGCGGGGCGGTGCCGCGGTTGGCGAAGGAGTGCGGCACCATCTCCGGGATCCGGATCAACTCGCCCGGCACGAGCGGGACGTCGGTGACCTGGCCGCGTTCGGCGTCGTACAGCCCGCAGGCCCCGTGGCCGAGGCTGAGGACGAAGTGCTCCCCGCCGTGCGCGTGCGGGGTGAAGGCGCTGCGCGGGCCGACGATGCCGAGCTTGACGGTGGCGTTGGAAGGGCGTTCGGGGGACGTGGCGGCGTCCCCCACGAGGTAGTGCGCGAACTGTCCGTCGTCGATGAACCGCAAGAGGTCCTGTTCGGGCCGCAGGTCCCGGGTGCCGTCACGATCGGCGAGGACGACGGAGCCGTCCGGGCCCAGCCGGTACAGCCGCACACCGCGCGGCAGCTCCGGCATCTTTCCACGCGTGCTGCCGAACAAGCGTGCCTCCCCCAAGTGCCGCTCCGTACGCATGCGTATGGTATGCCGCCGTTCCGGAACCTGACGAGGTCCCGTGCGGGCCGAGGGGTGGCGCGCGGTCGAACGGTGGGTGAACGCGGCCCGGTGACAGTGGAGACGGTCGTGCTCAGGCGCGGGTGCGGCGGACGCCTGCCGCGGCCACGTCGCGGAGGTCGCCGGTGCGCCGGAACGGATCGCGCCGGACGCGGGTGCCGTTGCCCTCCAGGACGTCGCGTACGTGGTCGAACAGGGCGCGGACCACGGCCTCGGCCGGCGCGGGTTCCATGACCGGCGGGTGGGTCAGGCGGCCTGCGACGCCCCCGGCCGCAGCAGTGCCGCACTGCGCCGGGGGGTGGCAGACGCGGACGCTCCGTCAGGCGAGCACCGAGTCGTCCTCCGGACGGGCCCCCGGCAGCCGCAGCCGGGCCGCGATCAGCGCCGCGTCGACGTCCCGCGTGCCGGTGGCCACGCACAGCGTGTACGAGACGTCCGCCATCCGGCGCCGCACCTCGGGGTCCCCGGGGTCGAGCAGCCGCAGCGTCTCGAAACGGTCGACCAGGTCGTTCAGCACGGCGGGGTGGGCCAGCAGCACGTCGTCCTCCTGAGGGGCCGGGGCCTGGGATCAAGCCCGCGTACCTGGCTGCCGCCTACCCCGACTTCGTCAGGGCACGCAGCGGCGGCACGGAGGGGGATCAGCGGCGGGTCCGCTCCGGCAGGGCCGTGACGATGATCTCGCGGGTCGCCGTGCTGTCCTCGACGGTGCGGAAACCGGCGAGGGCGAGCGCGTCCAGCACCGCCTTGTGCAGGGGACGGCGGTGCGCCCCGGGCGGATGGGTCGCCGTGGCGCCGGTGCCGAGCAGGGTGTCCCAGCGCACGACCACGCCCCGGGGCCCGGCCTCCACGACGGGGCGGTCCTCGCCGCCGTGCTGGGCGAGCGGCAGCCCCGCGTCCAGCAGGGCCAGGCACACCGCCGTGTACAGCCGCCGGACGTCCGCGCCGAGCCGGCGGGCCGACGGGCGGGACGGGGTGAGCGCCCCTCGGTTGCCGGTGAGGTCGAGCAGCCGCAGGACGGTGTCGCTGGCGGCGGTCACGGTCAGCGTCCGGTGCGCGGCCATGGCGCGGTTGCGCAGCTCGAGCAGGGCGTTCAGCCCAGCGCCGTCGCAGCCGGTGACGTCGCGCAGGTCCAGGTCGAGGCCGTCGCCCGCCTCCAGGGCGGCGAAGAGGGCGCGGCGCAGCTCCGGCGCGGTGCCGGCGTCGAGCTCGCCGATCAGGACGGCCTCGGTGCGCGCGGTGCCGCCGGGACCGAGCAGGACGGTCAGGCGCGTATGGGACTCGTGCTGCCCGGCGAGTTCGGGCCCCGCGGGAACGGAGTGCACCCGCAGATCGGGAGACCGGTCCGACATGCCGTACCTCCTGCACTTTCGCTGCGCGCCGGTGCGTGCGGCACCTCGGCGTGGAGAGATCGGAAGACATGAACGACACCCGGAGGCCCGCATGAACATTTCCGGGCAAAGGGGTGACATCGGAATGATATGTGCTGGAGGGCGGCTTGGCGCCCGGTGCGCGGGAGAGCGCGCGCCCGCGCGTCGCGGCGGGGGCGGGCTGCCCGTCCGGCGCCCGGCCGGCCTCCTCGGCCGCGTGATGCGGAAGCCCCCGATGTGCCCCGGCCGACGGCGGGGAAGCAGGGGGAGCGGGGGAGCGGCAGGGATCGGGGCGCCAGGGCCCGTGCGATCCTCTCGAGCCGGGCGGCGGGCCGGGCGCGGGCGCCCGCGGGGTTGCGGAAGGAGTGGCTGCCGTCGTTGATCAGCTAGCCGCCGTCGGTCGTCGTGCCTCCTGTCCATGAGGGAGGCCGGCCCCGCCACAGGGCCGGCTCTCCGGGGTCCGGTTCCGAGAAGCCATACGGATCGGGACAAGCACCACGGTAGGCGCCGCCACTGACATCCGGCCCGTGAGGTAGCGTCCGCCCCATGAGCGGTGCGAGTGAACGGTGGGCCGGGCTGCGGGAACGGGTGACGGGCCTGGAGAAGCCGCTCATCCCGGGCGAACTGGCCGAGCTGGAGGGCCAGATCGGCGTGCGCCTGCCGGAGGAGTACCGGCAGTTCCTGCTCCTCATGGGCGCCGGCGGAGCGGGCCCTGCCTACGGGGTGTTCCCGGTCCGCCGCGGCGCGGACGGCCGCTGGGCGTGGCACGGCGACGGCGCCGACCTCACGGACCTGGACCGGCTGGCGGAACCCTTCCCCACGACGCGGGCGACGGCCGCGGAACTGGCCGCCATGGCGGCCGCCTGCCCGGAGGAGGAGGACTTCGAGGACATCGAGGAGTTCGACGCCGCCTTCGAGGCATGGGACGAGCACTGGGCACCCCTGCTGTGGGGCGATGACCGCACCGTCGGTGCCGTCTGTCTGTGCCACCTGGGCTGCGCGCAGCGGCAGTGGCTGGTCGTGTCGGGCCCGGCGGCCGGTCAGATCTGGGACGACGAGAGGGCCGACGACCTCGACCTGCGCCCGGCCACCGGGCCCGACGGCACCCTGCTCACCTTCGCCACGTGGTACGACGCCTGGCTGCGGGAGACCGCCCGTACGACGTGAGCGCCGGCCCGCACGTGAGCGCCGGCCACCACGTCCGCCTCAACCGGGCCACACACCGGTGAGCCGCCGGGTGGCGGTCGCACCCCCACGCTCGACCGCCGCCTTGACGAAGGCGAAGATCGCGCCCTGCAGGGCCGCCGCGGCCAGTACCTCGGCCCAGGAGCGGTCCTCGTCGGTGGCGCCGGGCGCGTCCTGTTCGTGGCCGAGGGTCTTCCAGGCCCGCTTGAACAGTGCGCCGGCGATCAGCCCGGAGACCGCGCCCAGGGTCATGCCCACGGGCTTGTAGACGATGCTCGACGCCTTCACCCGCGCCTCCTCCTGGCGCGGCGCACCAGCAGCAACACCCCCATCGCGGCGCCGGCGCCGAGCAGGGGCGCCCGGTGGGCCCGGGCGGCCCGCGCGGTCTGTCCGGCACGCGCCCGTGCCGCCGGTGCCTTCGCACGGGCGGTACGGCCGGCCTGCACGGCCCGCAGCCGCATCCGCACGGCCGCCTTCACCGCCCTGTCGCGGGCCGGTTCCGGGGTCTTCTCCCGGACGAGTTCGGCTATCCGGGACGCCGCCCCGTGCGCCTTGGCCCCGGCCTGGCCCGCCCGCTCCAACAGACGGCCCTTGACGTCGGTCTTCGCCGCCAGTGCCGCGACGGTGCGGCCCAGTTCCTCGCGCGTCGCCTCGACGCGCTGTCGCAGTTCGTCGGTCGTGGGTGACTTGTCGCTCGTCATCGGTGTGCCCTTTCCCTGAGTTCGGCGATGCCGGCCTTGACGCTGTCGATGGCGGTCCCGGCCGTGAACAGGCCCGCCCCGCCGAACAGGCGGCCGCCCGGGCCGGAGCGCCGGCCCTTGCGTGCCATCTCCGCCTGGGCCGGCCGCAGTTCCTCGCGCACCGGTCGCGACGCCCGCTCCGACGCGCGGGCACCGGATCGCCCACCCGTTCGTCACCGCCGCCGCGGTGCCCGGTCGCGCTCACGGGCCCTCACCTGCCTCCGTCCGCTCCGCGCCGGTCCTCCGTGCGCCCCACCCCCCTCACTGCGCGCCTTCCCGGTCCGCCCCGGCTCACGCGCCATCACCTCCCTGACTTGACGTCAGGCGTGCTGGAACGGGCCCGCGTTCGGCAGGATGGAGACCATGACGAAACCCTCCACACTGCGGTCGGCCGCCCGTGCGGGCTCCACCGGCCGGGGCTCCACCCTGTCCCTGTGGTCGAAGGACTCGGTGCTCTCCATCGGCTCGGTGGGCTCCGTGCTCTCCATCGGCTCCGTCGGCTCGGTGCTGTCCGTCGGCTCGATCGGCAGCGCCCTGTCCGCGGGCTCCTCCGGTTCCGCCCTGTCGCTGCTGTCGGCCGGTTCCTGGCTGAGCGTGGGTTCGGTGCTGTCCGCCCAGTCGCGCTGGTCGGTGCTGTCCTGGCGCTCCTCGCATGGCTTCCGCACCGCGGGCACGGTGGCCGCCGTCGCCGGCGCGGCGGCACTCGTACTGCTGGCCGGCGCGGCGGGGAAGCCGCCAGCGGAGTGATCAAGGGCCCGCCCGGCGTGCCGCGCCGGGGCCCGGGCCGGGTCCGGGGGTTTGGATGGGGGCGGCCGCCGACCGGTGGCCGTCGCATCCGACCTGGAGGCCGTCGTGCGTGTCCGCCCTGTCGCCGTGTCCGTCCTGTCCGCGGCCGTGCTGCTGTCCGCGGCGCCCTCCGTCCGGGCCGCGGACGGCTGGACCCCGCACCGCGACGGCGGCCGGAGCGTACGACTCGCCGTCTACGACTCGGGGCGCGTCGGCCACGCCGTGATCACCGTCCACCGGGCCGGGCGCGGCTGGGAGGTCGACGCCCTCGTCACCAAGGAGGTCGACGACCCGGGCTGCCTCTACCTCGCCACCGACGACGGCGAGGAGGACGGCCAGGGCCGGGAGATCGGCGCCCAGTGCGGCTCCGCGGACACCACCACCCGCATGATCAGCCACACGGAGTTCCGCCGGCTGGTCCTCGGCTGGGTCGACGGCGACGGCGTCCCCGTCAGCCGGCGGAGCGTCAGGCTCTGACCGTCCGCGCGGCGTCCGGCGGTTCCGCCACCTCACCGGAACCGCCGGCCCGCGACCGTCCGGATGGCGTACGACTGTGAGTGTTGCCTGGAACCCGTGATCGAGGGCCCGGAGGGCGGCTACCTGAGCCGTCGCACCAGATCCGCCGGCGCCCCGGTGCCGAGCAGCATCAGGGACCGGCCGCCCCCCGGGTCAGGCGGGCCGGGACAGGGCGGGCGTCGGCGCCGCTCCGAGGACGTCCGTCGCCAACTGGCGCAGGGCCGCCGCCGACAGTGGCCCGAGGGCCAGTGTGCGCGCTCCCCGATCGCGCAGCGCCCGCCGCCCCGGGGCGCTCCGCGCCGTCGCCTCCTTCAACGTGGGGCGATCCCGTAGCCCCGTGGGACACACCTGGCGGTCCTTCAACCCCACCCCACGTGCCGGGGGGTTCGCGCGGCACGGCGCCGTACGTGTCCTGCGGAGGCCGGTGCGGACATGTGCCGCGGGTTTGCCGAGGGCCGCCCCGCACGCTCCATCGGCGCCCAGGTGCCCGGCCGCATCGGCGGACTCGCCCCGGTCTCCGTCGTACCGGCCGAGGACCGCGACGGCCTCACCTGCGGTGCGACCTCGACCGGCTCCTGGCCGCCGCCCCCGCCCGCGTGACCCGGATCACAGCCCGGACCTGCATAGCGCGAGGCATGCTGATGCCTTTTCCATGACGTAAGGGTTCGGCGAGAGCAAGGGGCGGGCGGTGCTGATGGGGGATTCCCGGACCGATGGGGGGTTCGACGATTTCGTGGCAGCCCGATGGTCCGCCCTGTTCCACCTCGCCCGGCTGCTCACCGGCGGCGACCGGCACCGCGCCGAGGACCTGCTGCAGGAAGCCCTGGTCAAACTCTGGTTCGCCTGGCCGCGGGTCGCCGACCAGGCGCCCGAGGCGTACGTGCGCAAGGTGCTGGCACGGGCCGCGGCCCGTTCGGCCCGGCGCCTTCGGTGCGAACGAGCCCGCCGCCCCGGCGCCGCAGCCGGCCGGCACCCCGCCGGCGACCGGCACGCCCTATCCGAGTCCCGGCGGTTCGACGAGCACGAGCCCGGCCTCCCCGACCACGAGCCAGGGCGGCGCCGACCCCACCGCGACCGATTCCGGCGCGCCCACGCGGACACCCTCGTCGTCGTTCGCCGGCACCGGCGACGGCGGCTACAGCGGCTACGGCGGGCTCCCGACCGGGACGGCCTCCGGCGCCGCCACGAACCCGCCGACCGGCAGCGTCAGCCCGAGCGGGACCGCCAGTCCCTGAACCCGGGCCGCCCCGATCCTCGGCCCCCCGATTCCGTTGCCCCGATCCCCGGCTGCCCGGACCCCGGTCCCGTGCGCGCCGTCGTCGTCCAGCCCGTCCCCGCGTGCCTTCGGCATGCCCGCGCACAGCGAACAGATGCGGACAGAACATGAGAGAAGACCGCCCGGTCGCCGTGATGGAGCGCGCGCCCCTCCTCGCCCGGCACTCGGACCCCGTTCTCGACGTGGTGGTTCCGGTCCACAACGAGGAGGCGGACCTGGAGCCGTCCGTCCGGCGCCTCCACGCACACCTGCGCGACACCTTCCCGTACGCCTTCCGGATCACCGTCGCCGACAACGCCAGTACCGACCGCACCCCGCGGATCGCCGAGCGCCTCGCGTCGGACCTGCCGGAGGTGGCGTGGATCCGGCTGCCCGGCAAGGGGCGGGGCCGGGCGCTGCGCGCGGCCTGGTCGCAGTCGTCCGCGCCGGTCCTGGCCTACCTCGACGTCGACCTCTCCACCGACCTCGCTGCCCTGCTCCCGCTGGTCGCGCCGCTGATATCCGGGCACTCCGACATCGCCATCGGCACCCGCCTGGCCCGCGGCGCCCGGGTCGTGCGCGGCCCGAAGCGGGAGATCATCTCGCGCTGCTACAACGTGCTGCTGCGCTCCACGCTCGCCGTGCGCTTCTCCGACGCCCAGTGCGGTTTCAAGGCCGTGCGCCGCGACGTCGCCGAGCGGCTGCTGCCCCTGGTCCAGGACTCCGGCTGGTTCTTCGACACCGAACTCCTCGTCATCGCCGAGCGCGCCGGGCTGCGCATCCACGAGGTGCCGGTCGACTGGGTCGACGACCCCGACAGCCGGGTGCACATCCTCCCGACCGCCCTGGCCGACCTCCGCGGCATCGCCCGCATCGGCCGCGCGCTCGCCACCGGCCGGCTCCCGCTCGCCGAACTGCGCCGCGGCTTCGCGGGCACCCAAGCCCCGGCCGGACTCCTCTCCCAACTGCTGCGCTTCGCGGCCGTCGGCGCCCTCAGCACCCTCTGCCACCTGCTGCTCTACGCGGCACTGCGGCCGCCCGTGGGTCCCCAGGCCGCCAACGCCGTGGCACTGCTGATCTGCGCCTTCGCCAACACCGCCGCCAACCGGCGCCTCACCTTCGGCGTACGCGGCCGCTCCGGCGCCGTACGCCAGCACGTGCGCGGGCTGCTCGCGTTCCTCGTCGGCCTCGGGCTCACCAGCGGCGCGCTGACCGCGCTGCACCACACGGCACCGGCCGCCGGTCACCGGGCCGAACTCGCGGTGCTCGTCGCCGCCAACCTGGCCGCCACGCTGCTGCGCTTCCTGCTCCTCCGGTCCTGGGTCTTCCGCGGCCGGCACGACCCCCGGACGGAACCCACCCCCTCATGACCAGCACGCTCGCCGCCACTCCGGTCGAGGCCACCGCCGCCGGCCCGCGGGAGGAGCCCTCCCGCGCCGCCCGATGGGGGCGTGCACTCGCCGTCTACGGCACGCTCAAGCTCGCAGGGTTCGCCGTCTTCCTGTACCTGCTGCACCACACCGGCGACTTCCGCGACAAGAACCCGCGCTTCGGCGGCGGAGCCCGCCCCTGGGACGTCCTCGCCAGCTGGGACGGCTGGTGGTACCAGCAGATCGCCGCCCACGGCTACCACCCGGCGCTGGTCCCCGTTCCCGGCGCGACCGGGCCGATCACCCTCGAGGGCAACTCGGCCGCCTTCTTCCCGCTCTACCCGGCCGCGATGCGCCTGACCTCCGAGGCGACCGGCCTCGGCCTGTACGGGGCCGGGATGCTGGTGTCCGTCCTCGCCTCCTTCGTCGCGGCCCTCGGCGTGTACGCCGTCACCGCCCGACTCGGCGGCCACCGCGCCGGGCTCTGCGCGGCCGGGCTGTGGGCGGTCTGGCCCGGCTCCGGCACCGAGTGGTCCGGCTACTCGGAGTCCCTGTACGTCGCCCTGGCGGTGTGGGCCTGCCATGCGGTCATGACCCGCCGCTGGCTCACCGCGGGCCTGCTCACCTTCACGGCCGGTCTGGCCCGGCCCACCGCCACGGCGCTGATCGGTGCCCTCGTCCTGGCCGGCCTGCTCGCCCTGCGGAAGCCGCGCACGGACGGCGTGGGCCGGCCGCTGACCGCGATCACGACCGCCCCGCTGGGCCTGTTCGGCTACCTCGCCTGGGTGGGCCACCGGATGGGCGATCCGGCGGGCTACTTCACACTCCAGGAAGGCGCCTGGGCCCACACCTTCGACTGGGGCCGGCACACCTTCGAGGTCTTCACCTCCGTGCCGGTGGGTCACTTCGACTACCTGTCCGCCTGCCCGGTCGAGGACCTCGTCGGCGTGGGCGTCGTCGTGCTCGCGCTCGGCCTGATCCCGGCCCTGGTGGGGTTGCGGCCGCCCCTCGTCCTGGTCGTGTACACGGTCCTCAACGTCGTCACCGTGCTGGGCACGCAGCAGATCTTCGGCAACGTCTCGCGCTACCTGCTGCCCGCCTTCCCGCTGTTCGTGCCGCCCGCGCTGGCCCTCGCCCGCGCCCGCCCGTCCGCCCGGGTCGCGCTGCTGGGCTGCGCCGCGCTGGCCTCCGGTTCGTACGCCGGATACGTGCTCTTCGAACTCGGCGTTCCCTAGGCCGGGGGGGCCGCGTCATTCCGGCCACACCGGGCAGACAACGCATATGGGCCTCCAGCGGCGCATCGCTGACCTGGGGCAGCCGTGGCAGCCGGGCCACGCGCTGGTGGCGATCCCGCTCGGCCTGGTCGTCGCGATCACCGTCACGGACCTGGTTATGCCCAGCAATGTGCACCTCGGGCCCCTGCTGGTCGTCGCGCCCGCCATCACCCCGTGGTTCGCGGGCACCGCGCTCACGGCGGTCATCGGGGCACTGGCAGTGGCCGCGCAGGCGGCGATCTCCGTGCTGCGCGGCGGGTTCACCAGCAACCACCAGGCGCAGCTCGTCGCCCTGGCCGTGATCACCGTGCTGCTCGTGGGGCTGTGCCGACCGCGCGAGTGCCGGAGGCGGGAACTCGAACGCGTCCGCTCCGTGTCCGAGGCCACACAGCGCGTCGTCCTGCGTCCGCTGCCGCATCGGATGGGCCCCTTGAGGATCGCCTCGCTCTACCTGGCCGCCGAGCACGACGCCGACATCGGCGGCGATCTGTACGCGGCCACCCGAAGAGGCTCCGGCACCCGCCTGATCATCGGGGACGTCCGGGGCAAGGGCCTGACCGCGATCGGGGACGCCTCCGCGCTGATGGGCGCCTTCCGGGAGGCCGCCCACCGCTGCGCCGACCTCCTGGACCTCGGCGACAGCCTGGAGACGAGCATCTGCCGGCATCTGGCGGAACACGCCGAGCACGCCGAGCACGCCGAGTACGTCGAGTCCGCGGGGCAGGCGCCGGACGGCTCCCCGCCGCCCGCCGACGAGACCGTAGGGGAGTTCAGCGAGCACTTCGTCACCGCGCTCGTGCTCGACATAGCGGACGGCGAGCCCGGCGCCCGGATGATCAACTGCGGCCATCCTCCGCCCCTCCTGCTGCGCAAGGGCGAGGTGCACACCCTCCACCCCGGGCGCCCGGCCCCGCCCCTGGGGATGTGCGGACTGCCCAGGGAAGGCCTCACCACGGACAGCTTCGCCTTCGATGACGACGACACGCTCCTGCTGCACACCGACGGCGTGCTCGAGGCGCGGTCACCCGGCGGTTCCTTCTACCCGCTCGCCGAGCGCGTCGCCCGGTGGAGCGGCAGCGGCCCCGAAGCGCTGCTGCGGCACCTCCGTGACGACCTGATCCGTCATGTCGGCGGCCCCCTGCGCGACGACGCCGCCATGGTGGTGATCCAGCGCTCGCCCAAGCTCATCGGCGACCACCACGTACGCGAACGCGACCGTGTCGACGGCGCTCCCCGGGGTACCCGGGCGACGCGGCGTCCGTGACCCGGATTCTTAGCGGGACGTTAGACATCGGCGCCGGACCTTGTCCGCGCGCGGCGCGGGCCCACATGCTCTGGGCACTTCGCCCCGTCCCCCATCAGGGCCTTTCCCACAGGAGCCGCCGATGTCGCCGACTTCCGCCGTGCCCGCGTCCCCGTCCGCCGAGGAGCGTGGCAAGCGCCGCCTCGCCCTCGTGGGAGGTTCGCTCGGCAACCTCGTCGAGTGGTACGACTGGTTCGTCTACGCCAGCTTCGCCATCTACTTCGCCGACTCCTTCTTCCCCGGCGACAACCCGACCACCCAGCTGATGAACACCGCCGGCATCTTCGCCGTCGGCTTCCTGATGCGCCCCGTCGGCGGCTGGGTGCTGGGCCGCGCCGCCGACCGCCACGGCCGCAAGAGCGCGCTGACGCTGACCGTCACCATGATGTCGGTCGCCGCCCTGATGATCGCGATCGCCCCGACGTACGGGCAGGCCGGCTACGCCGGCGCGCTCGTCCTGCTGCTCGCCCGGCTGCTGCAGGGTATGAGCATCGGCGGCGAGTACGCGGCGAGCGCGACCTACCTGACCGAGGCGTCGGCCCGCAACCGGCGCGGCCTCGGGTCGTCCTTCCAGTACGTGTCGATGACGGCGGGCCAGTTGCTCGGCCTGGCGATCCTCATCACCCTCCAGCACGTGCTGACCACCGACCAGTTGCACGACTGGGGCTGGCGCGTGCCCTTCGTGCTGGGCGCGGCCTTCGCGGTGGTGGTCTTCTGGATCCGGCGCAGGCTCGAGGAGACCGACGCCTTCACCGAGGAGGCGGGCACCCAGGACAGCGCCCGGGGCTCGCTCCGGCTGCTGTGGGAGCACCGGCGGCAGGCACTGCTGGTCATGGCGCTCACCCTGGGCGGCACCGTGGCGTACTACACGTACACCACGTATCTCACCAAGTACCTCATCGGCAGCGCCGGCATGGCCAAGAACACGGCCACCCTGGTCAGCTTCACCGCACTGTTCGTCTTCGCGCTGCTCCAGCCGCTGGCCGGGGCGCTCTCCGACAGGATCGGCCGCCGGCCACTGCTGATCACCTTCGCGGTGGGGTGCACCCTCGGCACCTACCCGATCATGACGGCGCTCGGCTCGGCCACCTCCTACTGGCCCGCGCTCGGTCTCTCGCTGCTGGCACTCGTCATCGTCACCGGCTACACCTCCATCAACGCCGCCGTGAAGGCCGAACTCTTCCCGACCCGCGTACGGGCGCTCGGCGTGGCCCTGCCGTACGCGATCGCCAACGCCCTGTTCGGCGGTACGGCGGAGTACGTGGCCCTGTGGTTCAAGGACGCCGGCCACGAGACGGCCTTCTTCTGGTACGTGTCGGCCTGCGCGCTGGTCTCCCTCGTCACCTACGTCCTCATGCCCGACACCAGGAACGCCGCGCTCAGCCGCGCCGAGGAGTCGGCCGACGACCGCGCCGCGCCGAGGCCCGCCCGGTCCCCGGCCGAGGGCGTGGTGCCACAGGCCTGACGCGGCTCGCGGAACTCCCGCGACGTGACCGCGCGTCCCCGATCGCCCCGGCCGGGCCGCTCACCGGCTCGCACACGAGCCGCCACGAACCGGCACCGATCGGGGACGCGTCATGTGCGCGCCCCTCTCCTCGCCCACCGGAAGTCGCCTTGCGACCGGTCCGGAGCTGCGCCGTCGGTCAAGATCCCGTGCGCCTTCGCGCAAGATCCGCGACGGTGCCGCACCTACGGTCGGGCAATCGACCCCGGAGGCCGCCGTGCCCACCCGGCGGCAGAGGGGCAGGTCCGGGACTTCCCTGCTCGGGTCACCGCCGAGGCATGTTCCCGCGGCGCGGAGCACCGGCAGTGTGCTCCGCGCCGTCCGGCACAGGCCGACCACAGGCCACTGGACGACCGCGGTGCCCTGCATGGCGTGCCGGCCCCTTGGTCCCGGCCCCGCGGCCGGGGACCCAGCGCGGGTGAGGCTACGTCAGCGGCGGACGACCTGGGGGGCGATGTCCTCGGTGAAGGTTTCGCCCTCGGTGGTCTTGAGCGTGGTGGCCTTGGCGGTGGTCGTGCCGCAGAACGCGGCCTCGAGGGTGCCGCCGAGGATGGTGTTGACGGTGCCGTTGTTGGAGGTGTTCGCCATGGACGTCATGCTGCGCTTGCCGTCGGCGGTGGT
>NZ_JBHYMQ010000064.1:0-50501 GCF_042742985.1 Streptomyces sp. NPDC058864
ACGGCGGGGTATCCGGAGTTGCGGGGGTTGGCGGGGGTGTTGCCGCCGGGTCTGGTGGGGGTGCTGGACGGGGAGGTGGTGGCGTTGGGGAAGCACGGTGGGGTGTCGGTGGAGCGGTTGCAGCGGCGGATGAGTCTGCGGCATCCGGCGGCGGTGGCGGAGGCCGCGGAGGCGATGCCGGTGCAGTTGGTGGTGTACGACATCTTGCATCTGGGGGAGCCGGTGTTGCATTCGCCGTACACGGCGCGGCGGGCGTTGCTGGATGATCTGGGGGTGTCGGGGCCGCATGTGGTGGTGCCGCCGTACTGGCCGGCGATGGCGAGTGAGGCGTTGCACTACATCCGGCAGGAGGGGTACGACGGGGTGGTGGCGAAGCGGTTGACCAGTACGTATCTGCCCGGTCGCCGCAGCCGTGACTGGATCAAGGTCAAGAACCTGCACGCCGACGGCTCCTGACCGCGGCGGATCCCGTGCTGCCCGCTCGGCGCGGCGGTCGACGGCAGGTCGTGGTCACCGTGCGTGCGCGGGGATTCACAGCCCGAGTGCGATGGCGGTGCGGGTGAGTTCGGCGGTGCTGTAGATGCCGAGCTTCGCGCGGATGCGGCGCAGGTAGGCATCGACGGTGTGCTTGGAGAGCCCCATGTGGCGGGCGGTCTGCAGGTAGGTGCGGCCCGCGGCGATGTGGCGCAGGGTCTCCCGCTCGCGGGGGGCGAGTTCGGGAAGCCCGGCTCCGCTCTCGCTTCCGGTCGCATTGGTGGCGGTGTCGGCCTGGGGCGTGGTGGGTTCGGCGCTCATGGGGTGTCCTTCGGCGGGTCGGCGGTCGTCCCTGCTCACGCCCTCGGAAGCAGGAGGTGGATGTCCGATTAGGGCGTTTTGCCCTCTAATCACCACCTTCGCCCCCCGACGTCATGACGCTGTCCGCCGAACGTCACAGGCGTGTCACGAGGCGAGGGCCTTGCCGGACGTCCGAGGACGGGGGACGCCGTCGACCGCCGTGCAGATGCCGTAGACCCGGCCGTGTCCGGTCCAGCCGTTGACGTGGCCCCGGTTGTTGCTGATCTGTACGCGCTTCCTCGCCGGGTCCACCGCGGACACCAGGTGCAGGTACACCGTGCCCGCAACACGGGCCAGCACGATGTCGCCGACCTCGAGCTTCGACGGATCGACCGGGACGACCGTCACCTGCCGGCGGCTGCGTACCAGGGGGACCATCGAGGATCCGCTGGGCCGGAACTCCACGCTCGCCCCGCCGGCCACCCTGCCCGCCACCGCGTCCAGTGCTCCCATGGTGCGATCGTGACGCATTCAGCCCGTACGGCCAACCGCTTATCGCCGCGCCGTCCCTGACGCCCCGTCGGCGGCCGGCCCGGCCGGAGCGGCCGGGCAGTTCGTTCGCGGTGCGCGTTCCCGCGCTCGGTGTGGGGTCGGGTGTGGCGGCAGGTCCGTGGGGCGTGCACGCGCCGACGACGGTGCCGGCCATCAGGGCCGGTACCTCGCGGCGGTCCCACTGCCTGCTCACACCCGCCGGGCCAGGCACCAGGGTCCTCACGGGGCCCGCCGGGGGCGGCCGGGCTGCGGGAGAGCGTCAGGGTGCGGTGCCGTCAGCGGTGCGCATGAGTCCAGGCCAGTCGCCGACCAGCAGTTGCCGCTTCCAGACGGCGGCCTGGTCCCCGGAGACCCGGTACTGCGCCGCCACCTCGGAACCGCGGGCCTCGCCGGACGCCACGAGCATCACGATCCGGGCCTTGTCGACGACGGAGAGCCGCTTCGCCGGCTTGTCCGGCAGCGCGCCCGGCGGGGCGCACCCGGCCGCGGCGGCCGCGGTGGGCAGTCCGGGCAGGGCGTGCCGGGACGATTCGCCGTCGTCGCCGGCGCGGCCGGCGTCCCGTGAGCACGGGGCGGGGCGGTCGGCGGAGGTCTGGGTCAGGTGCGCGGCGCCCGCGGTGCCGGCGGCGACCGCCAGGGCGGCCATCACCAAGGCGACGGGACGCTGCAGGGCGTGCCTGGGCATGGCAGGTGCTCCGTTCTGGGAGGTGGGGGTGGGGGTGCGGGGCGGGCGTGGAAGGGCGGAGGGCCGAGGAGGGCGTGAGGCCCCCCGCCCCCGTCCGCGGCGGGCCGTGGCGGCCCGCGCCTCCGGCAGGCCCGGCCGGGAACGTGCGGTGACCGGGCCGCCGGGGCCGTCAGTCGGCAATGACGCCGCTGTCGACGTTCCCGTCGTTGATGGTGGTGGCGTTGTCGTCACCGACGTGGATCACGACGCCGCCGTTGCCGCTGCCCCCGGGACCCTTGTCGTGCTCCCGGCCCCTGAGCGTGACAAGGCGGCGGGTGCGGGGAGCGGGCTCCATGGGAGTTCTCTTTCGTGGGCCGGAGAGCTTGGCGATGTCTCCAGTAGGCCGTGCGGCCGCCCGCGCGTCACGTCGCTTGATGTCGGGACTTGACAGGCGGCTCAGCCGGTCCGCCGGTAGTGGGCGGCGACGCCGGGCTGTCCGGTGTAGTTCGGTCCCGCGTCCGGATCGGCGCCGACGAAGCGCAGGGGAAGCCGTACGGTGCGCGGGCCGGTGAGTGTGAGGCGGTGGTGGCGCGCGCTGTAGGCGAACCCCTCCGCCCGCAGGGCGGCCAGGGCGAAGCGCCCCGCGGGTCCGCCGTCCGCCCATCGGATCGCGGCGGGATCGAGCTGGGCGACGAGCAGGCCGCCGGGCCGGAGCCAGCCGGCGGCTCGGGCGAGCAGCCCGAGCCGGTCCCCGACGTAGTGGAGGCCGTGGACACACGTGATCAGGTCGTACGGCGCGGCCGGCTCCCAGGCCGTCACCGAGGCGGTGACCAGTTCCACCGCGGGCGGCAGGGGCGCCGCCGTCAGGGGCCCCACCAGGTCGACCCCCGTGAGTCGCGCGGTCTCCGGCAGACGGCCCGCGGCCTCCCGCAGGGCCAGCCCCTCCCCGCTGCACAGGTCGAGCCAGCGGGGTTCGGGGGCCCGGGGCAGCAGATGGCCGACCGGGTCGAAGCCGAGCTCGCGGGCGTAGCTGTTGGCGCCCGTCAGGCCCCGCTCGCGGTTCATGGTGTTGTTGGCAACGACGGCGGTGAGCTCGAGCCGGTGGTCGGGCAGCAGATCGGGCGAGGTCATCCGGTCATTCTCGGTGCCGACGCCCGTGCCCCCCAAGCCCGTTGGGCGGATTGTGACGGCCGACTCTAATGTGCATCTGAGATGCAAATTTAGGTTAGGGTGGAGGCATGGACCTTCACCGCATCAGACGTCATCCCGTGCGCACCGCCCGGCGCCGCCCCGAGCGGAGGGCCCGGTGAACGCCGGCGCCGTGCTGGCGCAGGTGGCCGCGGTCTTCGTGTGGCTGGGGATGGTGCTCGGGATCTCGTTCCTCGAGGCCCCCCTCAAGTTCCGCGCCGAGGGGATCACCGTGCCCCTGGGCCTGGGCATCGGGCGGATCGTCTTCCGCGCGCTGAACCGCGTCGAGGCCGTACTCGCGGCGATCGCCGCGGTGGCGGTGGCGTGGGAGGTGCCGGGGCCCGTCCCGCTGGGTCTGGGCGCGGGTGCCATCGCCCTGCTCCTGGTGCAACTGCTCGTGGTGCGTCCCTCGTTGAACCGCCGTACCGCCGCCGTCCTCGCAGGGGAGACCGGCCCGCGCAGCCGAGCCCATCTGCGGTACGTCGCGCTCGAGGCGGTCAAGGCGCTGTGTCTGGCCGGATGCGGCGCCGCGCTCGTCCTGGAGCGGCTGTGAGCGCGCCCGGGCCCGTCGCCGCGCAGGCCGCGCAGGGCGGCACGGGTCGTGACCTCGCGGACCGAACGGACGTCGAACGGCTGGTGACCGCCTTCTACCTCCGCGCCTTCGCCGACCCCCTGATCGGACCGATCTTCACCGACGTGGCCCGGATGGATCTCGACGCGCACATGCCGATCATGTGCGACTTCTGGGAATCGGTACTGTTCGCCGCCGGCCGGTACCGGCGCAACGCGCTCGCCCCGCATCTGGCCCTGCACCGCATGGCGCCGCTGGGACCCGAGCACTTCGGCCGCTGGCTGGGGCTGTGGACCCTGACGGTCGACGAGCTCTTCCACGGCGAGAAGGCGGAACTCGCCAAGCTGCAGGCCGGGCGCATCGGCGGATCCCTCCAGCGCCGCCTCGCGGGCCGCGACGCGAGCGAGTACGTCACGATCCGCCGCCACGAGGGCGGGGAAGCGGCGGGCTGATCCTGCGGCCGCGGACGTTCCGTCGAGGACTGGGCAGGCGTCCTCTACCGGCGGCAGTCCGGCGGGAGCATGCGCCGCCGAGGACGGGTCGAGGGCTTCCTGGTGCCGGTGTTCGACCCGGGGGCGCGGGACGCCCTGCGGCGGCTGGTCGGAGGGGAGTTCGCCGGCGGCTGGACGTGGAACCACTGTGGCCGGACGATGCGCGCGCGTGGCCGCGTGCCGTCATCGCGGGAATCCCCCACTGGGCATCCGACGGGCACACCGAGGAGTTGCCCCGCCCCGAGCCGGACGAGAGCAGGATCCGCGACACCGCCCGGGCATGGGCATCGGTGACCACTCCGGACGGCCCCGCCGCAGCGCGGCAGCCGGCACCTTGCGGGGATCAACGCGCGACGACGACCTTGCCGATGCTCCGGCCGGACTCCACCATCTGGTGCGCGCGGCGCAGCCCCGCGGCGGAGAAGTCCT
Source organism: Streptomyces sp. NPDC058864 (assembly GCF_042742985.1). NCBI lineage: Bacteria > Bacillati > Actinomycetota > Actinomycetes > Kitasatosporales > Streptomycetaceae > Streptomyces > Streptomyces sp. NPDC058864. The sequence continues at coordinate 4,670 of NZ_JBHYMQ010000064.1, forward strand.
CGATCGTGGTGGTGACGGTGCTGCGGATGCGGCCGTCGTCCACCAGTGCCGCGATCTTCTGCAGCAGGTTCTTGTGCTCGATCATGTCGGACGTCCGGAACATCGGCCGGGTGAACATGAACTCCCAGTGCCACGCGATGCTCTTGGCCTTGAGCGGCAGCAGGTCGAGCCCCTCGGGCTCGTCGATCGCAGTGATGTGACCGCCAGGACGCATGATCCGGGCGTACGTGTCGACGTTGCCGGCCGAGTGCGGTGAGAGCAGGTAGTCGACGCCCTCGGGGGCGGCCGCGGTGGCGGTCGCGGCGAGGTCGTGGTGGTCGACCACCGCGTCGGCGCCGAGCCCCGTGACCCACTGGGCCGTCTCGGGGCGGCCGGCCGAGGCCAGCACCCGCAGGCCGGTCAGCTGCTTCGCCAACTGGATGAGGATCGAGCCAACGCCTCCGGCGCCGCCCAGTGCCAGCAGGGTGCCGGTCGACCTGGCGTCGAGGGCGAACCGGTCGAACAGGGTCTCCCACGCGGTGATGCCGGTCAGCGGCAGGGCAGCGGCCTCCGCGAAGCCGAGGCCGCGCGGCTTGCGGGCCACGAGGCGCTCGTCGACGACCTGGAACTCGGCGTTGCTGCCCGCGCGGGTCAGGTCCCCGGCGTACCAGACCTCGTCGCCCACCTGAAGGGTGGTCACCTCGCCGCCCGCCGCCTCCACGACGCCCGCGGCGTCGAAGCCCAGGATGCGGGGCCCGTCGGAGGCTTCCAGCCCGGCGCGGACCTTGACGTCCACGGGATTGACCGACACCGCCCGCACCCGCACCAGCACGTCACGCGGCCCGGGATCCGGCACCGGCACCTCGACGTCGACGAGGCTCCCGGGGTCCTCCGCCGGCAGACCCCGGTAGGAGGCGACGGCCCGCATGGTCCGTTCGGTCATGGCCGGACGCTCCCTCGCTGCGCTGACGGGTCCCGCCCAGCCTGGCACGCCCGGTCGTCCCCGGCAGCGACCGCCGGGCCATCCGGGTGCCGGGCGCCGGGCCGCCGTCCGGCGGCCGGGATGCGGGGCGGCGCCGTACGGGACATCCTGGCGGCATGCAGCGTCGCGTCATCGTGATGCCGCCATCGATGAGCGGCGGCCGGCGCGTCCGTGTGGACGGCGAGATCCTGGGCATCGCGTACCACCTCCGCGATTTCCAGGAGTTCCTGCGGCGCGCCGGCCTCGATCCCGACGCCGTCGACCTGGCCGACCCGGACCTCGTCGAATGGCGCGGGGCCGGCCCCGGCGTGTGGACGTGACGCCCGTGCGAGAGGTGACCGGCCACGCCGGTTCCTTCTACCGCGCCGCGCACCGGTCGACGAGCACCAGACCGAACTCCCCCATGAGAGCGGCCAGTCCAGGGCCCGTCCGCCCGTACCGCCCCGCTCGGCGCCTGGATGGGCACCCCCCCACAGGGGTGGGACCTCCACCGTCGGGAGCGAGCGGGGCGCGAACCCGCACGGGCCCGCGGCGCGCCCCTTCGACGGACACCGCGGGGCGCGCCGGGTCCGGGCCGCCGTCCGGCCGGGCGGATGTGGCACGGTGAGGCGCAGTGCCGAAGATCACCGCGAAGGAGTCCCCGTGTCCAAGCCCCCGCTCCCCCCGGCCGCGATCGAGATGCTGAAGAAGCCCAACCCTGCCGTGATCACCACGCTGCGGGCCGACGGCCAGCCCGTGTCCACGGCCACCTGGTACCTGTGGGACGACGGCCGGGTGCTGGTCAACATGGACGGCGGCCGCAAGCGCCTGGACCACATGCGCGACGACCCCCGGGTCACCCTCACCGTGCTGGACGAGGGGAACTGGTACACCCACGTCACCCTGATCGGGCGCGTCGCGGAACTGCGCGAGGACTCCGGTCTCGCCGACATCGACCGGCTGGCGCAGCAGTACCTGGGCCGTGCCTACCCGCAGCGGGACCGCGAACGCTTCAGCGGCCTGATCGAGATCGAGCGGTGGCACGGCTGGGGCTCGCTCAAGGACAGCAGCCAGCCGGGCTGACCCGGCACGGCGGCGTCAGCCCTCGTACGGCTCCGCCGGCTCCCGCACCGGCCGGGCGCGGGTCACGTCCAGGAACGGGACGGGTCCGTTGTTGACCGGGTCCTCGGCCCGGCGCGGGGTGTAGGTCCCGGTGACCTCCAGCCAGGCGTCCGGCCGCAGGACGGGCGGCACCTGCCCGGTCAGGCCGATCTTGACCGGGCGGGCGTCGGCGGCGCAGCAGTTCAGCACCATGCGGGTCAGGTACGGAGTGCCGTCGCGGCCGATGCTGACGAACCCGGTGAGGACGAACCGACGGCCGCTCAGGGAACGTCCGTGGTCGTACACCGCGCGGCCCGCGTAGTCGCCGCTCTCCATCCGCAGCGGGTCCCCGGCGGGCAGGGTGGGGAATCCGAAGGGACGGGGGACCGAGGTGCCGCTCCGGTTGGCGGAGTAGGACCCCAGGGCGGGCGGGGCGACCAGGACCAGCGCGACCAGCGGCAGCACCAGCAGCCATGCGACCTTGGGCTCCCGGTGCGCCTGCGAATGCGGATGCGTATGCCCCGCGTCGTGCGCGTCCCGCCGCCCGTCGTCCCGGTCCTCCTCGGAGCCTCGGGGCCGACGCAGTTCGTACCGGACCGTCGCCAGGGCGGCGACGACCAGCACGGCGCCCGCCGCCAGCAGCAGCGGCTGCAACCCGGCCTTCACATAGCGCAGATAGAGGTCGCTGAGTCCGGCGTGCAGCAGCGCCACCCCGGTCAGGAGCAGCACGGCGGCCTGTGCCTCGCGGTTCAAAGGAGCACCGCCCCGGTCACGGAGCCCAGGACGACGGCCACGGCGAAGGTGGCGGGCGCGAACCGCATCGCGAATGCGCGCCCGAAGGCGCCCGCCTGCAGCGCGAAGAGCTTCAGGTCGATCATCGGCCCCACGACGAGGAACACCAGCCGGGCGGTGAGGGAGAACTGCGACAGGGACGCCGCGACGAACGCGTCCGCCTCCGAACAGATCGACAGCACCACCGCGAGCACCGCCAGCGCGAGCACGGACACCACCGGGTTCCCCGACGCGAGCCGCAGGACGTCCTCGGGCACGAAGGACTTGAGCGTCGCCGCCGCCATCGCACCGACGACCAGGAACCCGCCGGCGTGCATGACGTCGTGCCGCACCGAACCCCAGAAGGCCGCGCCCTTGCCCTGCCCCTCCGCCGAGGGGTGGTGGGCCGTCGGCCGCAGCAGGTCGGGGCGCCCCAGGCGCTGCCACAGCCAGCCCATGGCACAGGCGACCAGCAGGCCGGCGACGAAGCGGGCGACCACCATGCGGGGCTCGTTCGGGAAGGCGACGGCCGTGGCGGTCAGCACCACCGGGTTGATCGCCGGCGCGGACAGCAGGAACGTCAGCGCCGCCGCCGGAGCGACCCCCCGTCGCACCATCGCCCCCGCGACGGGCACCGACGCGCACTCGCAACCCGGCAGGACCGCCCCGGCCACGCCCGCCACCGGCACCGCCACCGCGGTCCGGCGCGGCAGCGCCCGCGCGAAGAACGACGGCGGCACGCACACCGCGAGCACCGCCGAGAGCACGACGCCCAGCACCAGGAACGGCAACGCCTGCACCACCACCGCGACGAACACGGTCATCCAGCTCTGCATCACCGGCGCGGACAACGCCCCCCGCACCGGCCCCTGCAGCATCAGGGCGACGAGCAGCAGCAGCGTCAGCACCAGCGGCGAACTGACCCGCCACCCCTCCTCCGGATCCGGCCGCCCGGCATCCTGCCGCGCGTTCCCGGCCGGCGTCGGGGCCTGTTTGGTGACGGTCACGGGCGGACTACCTCCGGCGGGACGGGGGACGTGAAGAAGGGACTGCACCCTCCATACGCCGTGGCCCGGCACGCCGTCTCATGCCCCGCCAGGACTTTGCGCAGCCTTGGTGCGAGCGGTCCTACGATGGCGGCGAAGCAGCGGAGCGGGGCCCGGTCAGAGCACGTGCTGGCCCTTGCCGAGCGCGATGATCCCGTTCGCGGAGGCGTGGTAGAGCTCGCGGTCGCGCTCCGGGTTGACCCCGACGGTGGCGCCCGCGGGCACGACGACGTTCTTGTCGAGGATCGCGCGGCGCACGACCGCGCCCCGCCCGATGCGGACGTTGTCGTGCAGCACCGAGCCCTGCACCACCGCGCCCTCCTCCACCACCACCCCCGGCGACAGCACCGACTGGGTGACCTGCCCGGAGATGATGCAGCCCGGGCTGACCATCGACTCGCTCGCGATCCCGCCGGCCACGAACTTCGCCGGGGGCAGCCGCAGCGAGTGCGTGTACAGCGGCCATTGGTCGTTGTAGAGGTTGAAGACCGGGTGGACCGAGATCAGGTCCTGGTGGGAGTCGTAGTACGCGTCCAGGGTGCCGACGTCCCGCCAGTAGCCGTGGTCGCGGGAGGTCTCGCCGGGGACGTGGTTGTCGTCGAAGTCGTAGACCTGCACCTGCCCCTTGGCGGTCAGCAGCGGGATGATGCTGCCGCCCATGTCGTGCACCGAGGAGTCGTCCTCGGCGTCCTGGGCCAGCGCGTCCAGCAGCACCTTTGTGGTGAACACGTAGTTGCCCATCGAGGCGTACACCCGGTCGGGGTCGCCGGGCAGGCCCGGCGGATCGGCGGGCTTCTCCAGGAACCGCTCCACCCGCACCCCGCCCGGTCCCGGGGTGATGATCCCGAACGAGGAGGCCTGGTCGCGCGGGACGCGGATGCCCGCCACCGTGGCGCCCGCGCCGGCCTCGATGTGCTGGCGCAGCATCTGCCGGGGGTCCATGCGGTACACGTGGTCGGCGCCGAACACGACGATGTAGTCGGGCTGTTCGTCGTACACCAGGTTCAGGGACTGGTAGATGGCGTCCGCGCTGCCGAGGAACCATCGCGGGCCCAGCCGCTGCTGCGCCGGGACGGGCGTGACGTAGTTGCCCAGCAGGTTCGACATCCGCCAGGTCGTGGTGATGTGCCGGTCCAGGGAGTGCGACTTGTACTGCGTCAGCACGCAGATGCGCATGATGTCCCCGTTGACGAGGTTGGACAGGACGAAGTCCACCAGCCGGTAGGCGCCGCCGAACGGCACCGCCGGTTTGGCGCGGTCGGCGGTCAGCGGCATCAGCCGCTTGCCCTCCCCGCCCGCTAGCACGATTCCCAGCACCGAAGGTCCGCCGCGCATCACTGTGCCCCCTTTGCCGCTACCGCCCCTGCGACTTGCAGATCTCCTCGTACACGCCCATGGTGCGGCGGGCCACCGCGTCCCAGCCGAACTCCGCCACCGCCCGCTCGCGCCCCGCAGCCCCCATCCGCGCCGCCGCCGCGGGGTCGCCGGCCAGCGCGCCGACCGCCGCGGCGAGCCCCGCTTCGAACGCCTCCGGGTCCTTCTCCTCGTACGGCACCAGGAGCCCGGTGACCCCGTCCTCCACCACCTCCGGGATCCCGCCCACCGCGGAGGCGACCACCGGGGTGCCGCACGCCATCGCCTCCAGGTTCACGATGCCCAGCGGCTCGTACACCGACGGACACACGAACACCGCCGCGTGCGTGAGCAGTTGCACCACCTCCGGCCGGGGCAGCATCTGCGGGATCCAGACCACCCCGCCGCGCACCGCCCGCAGTTCGTCCACCAGCTCGCGGAACTCCCGGTCGATCGCCGGGGTGTCCGGCGCCCCGGCGCACAGCACGATCTGCAGGCCCGGATCGATCCGCCGGGCGGCCCGCAGCAGGTGCGGGACGCCCTTCTGCCGCGTGATCCGCCCGACGAACAGCGCGTACGGGCGGCCCGGGTCGACGCCGTGCGCGGTGAGCGCGGCGGTGGACGCGTCGGGCCGGTAGAGGCGGGTGTCGATGCCGTTGTGGACGACGTGCACACGCGCCGGGTCGAGCGCGGGGTAGCTGCGCAGGATGTCCGCGCGCATCCCGTGCGAGACGGCGATGACGCCGTCCGCGGCCTCGACCGCCGTCCGCTCCGCCCAGCTCGAGAGCGCGTACCCGCCGCCGAGCTGCTCGGCCTTCCAGGGACGCAGGGGTTCGAGGGAGTGGGCGGTCATCACGTGCGGCACGCCGTACAGCAGCTTGGCCAGGTGGCCGGCGAGGTTGGCGTACCAGGTGTGCGAGTGCACCAGGTCCCGCCCGGCGAGCGCGGCGGCCATCGACAGGTCGACCGACAGGCTGCGCAACGCCTCGTTGGCGTGGCCCAGTTCCGCGGCGGCGGCATGGCGGGTGACGCCGGGGTCGGCGCCGGCCGTTCCGTCCGCCTCGGCCCAGCAGTGGACCTGAAGGTCCGTCAGCGTCCGTAGCTCACGGGCCAGGAACTCCACGTGCACGCCCGCCCCGCCGTAGACGTACGGCGGGTACTCCCGCGTGAGCAGTGCCACCTTCACGGGCGCCTCCCGGGGTCCCGTCGCCGTGTTGGGACATCCATGCCCCGCAGAACGGTGTTCGATCCGTCTTCCCCGCCTTTCGCCGGGGATGCCCCGCGCGGAATTCCTTCGACTTCTCCGCCCGCTTCGTGAATGGTCGGGCGCATGCGACAGGACGACATCTGGGGCGCGGAGACCGCCCGGAGCTACGACACCCCCGGCACGGGCATGTTCGCCCCGGAGGTACTCGGACCGGCCGTGGACCGCCTCGCCGAACTCGCCGACGGCGGACGGGCGCTCGAATTCGCCATCGGTACCGGCCGCGTCGCCGTGCCGCTCGCGGCGCGAGGCGTGCCGGTCAGCGGTATCGAGCTGTCAGAGCCGATGATCGGCCGCCTGCGCACCAAGGCGGACGGCGCGACGATCCCGGTCGTCACCGGCGACATGGCCACCACCCGGGCCCCGGGCACCTTCCGGCTGGTCTACCTCGTCTACAACACCATCGCCAATCTGCTCACCCAGGCCGAACAGGTCGCCTGCTTCCACAACGCCGCCCGCCATCTCGCACCGGGCGGGCGCTTCGTGATCGAACTGTGGGTCCCCGAGCTGCGCAAACTGCCGCCCGGCCAGCAGGCCGTGGTCTGGCACTCCGAATCCGGCTCCATGGGCGTGGACACCTACGACGTCCTGCGGCAGCAGGTCGTCTCGCACCACTTCCGCTTCGCCGACGGCGAGCGGGCACGGCTGTTCCGCACCCCGCACCGCTACATCTGGCCCGCCGAGCTCGACCTCATGGCCCGGCTCGCCGGATTCGACCTGGAGTCCCGCCACGCCGACTGGCACGGCGCGGAGTTCACCGCCGAATCCCGTTCCCATGTCTCCGTCTACCGGCTCCCCACCGTCGAGCGGTGACCGGCGGCTCTAGTCCTCCTCCCCGCTGAGGGTGCCGGCGGCGGTGAGCGTGGCGGTCTCCGGGGCGGGGACGGTGTCCGGGGTGGGGACGGCGGGGACGGGCTGGGCCTGTGCGACGCGCTTGGCGGTGGCGCGGGTGAGGGAGACCGTCGGGGGTGCGGAGGGCGGGGCAAGGGAGCGGGCGAGGTCGCGGTCGAGGCGGCGGAGCTGGGACTGCATGTGGGCGGTCAGACGGCTGCGGTAGGCGTTCTCGAAGGTGCGGAGGTCGTCGACCTTGCGCTGGAGCGCGGTGCGGGCGGAGGTGAGGGAGATCATCGCCTGGCGGTGCTTCTCGCGGGCCTCGTGCTCGAGCGCCTGGGAGCGGTCGCGTGCGTCGCGGCGCAGGTTCTCGGCCTGGCCGAGGGCCTCGCCGACGATCTTGTGCGCCTCGGCGCGGGCCTCGGAGACGGCCTGCTCGGCGGTGCGTTCGGCCAGGGCGAGCAGACGGGCCGAGCTGTCGACGGCGAACCCGGGCTGCTTCTCAGCGGGCTCCTCGGCCTCCGCGGGCTCGGCGGCTTCGGCCTCGGCTTGGGCGACGACGGGGGCGGGCTCCGGCTCGGGCACCGCTTCCGGTTCCGGCTCGGGCTCGGGCTCGGGCTCGGGTTCCGGCGCGGACGCCACCTCGAGTTCGGGCTCCACGTGCTGCCGGGCGGCTGCGGCCTCGGCGGCGGAGAGCTCGGCGCGCAGGTCCTGGTTGATCCTCAGCAGCCGGGTCAGCTCGGCCTGCACCTCGTCCAGGAAGTCGTCGACCTCGCGCTCGTCGTAGGCCTCGCGGAGGCGGACGGTGGTGAACTGCATCCTGCGCACGTTCTCGGGGGTAATCGGCGTCTGTGCCATCTGCTCACCTCGAGGTGTTCGTCGACAAGTCCTGACCGCATCCGTCAACTCCAGCTTGGGCGGCGGGCCGGGCCGGGGCAGCCCGGGAACACCGCGCGGGCGCGGTGCGGGCGGTGTCACCAGCGCCGATCGTGGGACCCGGGCGAGCGGCGTGGAGGGCGCAACTACGGGCGGCGCAGTGCCAACTGTGATCATCCGTGTTGTCACGGCGCCCGCAGACAGCGTGGATTTCCCCCCGCGCTCCGCGAAAGGGCCGGACGGGTGAATACGTGCCCCCGATGCCTTGGTACGGACGGCCCGTGGAGTGCCGGGCGGGGACGGAGGGGTGCGATTGCTCCCTTCGGGACGGACCGCAAGGTGTGCGCGGTCCGCGCGGATCCGGGCCCGGGCGGTGATCGGCCGCCGGGAGCCCCGCGCTAGGCTCGCCGCGACGTCGGACCAGGTCGTCGCGGCCCGACCCGTGAGCGAAGGGAACGCCATGACGCAGCCCGTCATCATAGGAAGCGAGCGCAGTGAGGTCGGTCTGCCCGCCGGGATGGACGTCCTGCGGCGGGGCGGGACCGCGCTGGACGCCGTGGAGGCGGCGATGCGCCGCTGCGAGGACAACCTCACCGACCACTACGTCGGCACCGGCGGGCTGCCCAACGCACAGGGCGTCGTCGAGCTGGACGCCTCGGTGATGACGGGTTCGGATCGCAGGTTCGGCGCGGTCGGCGCGCTGCGCGGGTTCCCGAACCCGATCTCGGTCGCGCGCGCGGTGATGGAGCGGCTGCCGCAGCACTGCCTGCTGGTGGGGGAGGGCGCCGCGTTGTTCGCGCGGGAGAACGGCTTCGAGAGCGCCGAACTGCTGACCGACGAGTCCCGGGCGATGTGGCGCGAGCAGTTGCTGACCGCCGCAGAGGCGGTCGAGGGGGAGAACACCCCGGCCGTGGACGGTGACCACCGCTACCGGCAGGCGGCACTGGAGCTGGTGCGGCGGATGGCGCCGCACGAGGGGCCGTGGGGGACGATCAACATCGTCGCGCTGGACGCGCACGGCGAGATGTGCGTGGGCGTCTCCACCTCCGGCTACCCCTTCAAGTACCCGGGACGGGTGGGGGACTCCGCCGTCCCGGGGGCGGGCAACTGGTGCGATCTGCGCGGTGGCGGGGCGGCCTGCACCGGTCGCGGCGAGCTGAGTCTGCGCGGCGGGACGGCGCGTACGGTGGTCGACCTGCTGGCGCTGGGCAAGGAGCCCGCCGACGCGTGCCGGATCGCCTTGGAGGAGGCCGCGGACCTGCCCGACGAGTTCCGGTCCGAGCTGCGGGCGCTGGCGCTGACCCCGGACGGCCGGCACGGCGGCGCCGCCGGGCAGGAGGGCAGCGTCTACGCCGTGATGACCGACGCCTCCACCGAGCCGGAGCTCCGCCCCCGCACGCTGGTCTGAGGGCCGCCCGGGCCTACGGCTGAGGGCCGCCCGGGCCTACGGCTGGGGCGCGATCAGCTCCCCGCTGGTCGCGTCCCGGAGGGTGATGGCCTCCACCGGGCAGGACTCGGCGGCGTCGACCAGGAGCTCGTCCGGTTCGGCTGTCGGGTGCCTGGGGCAGGACTTGCGGTCGCGGAGCTCGAAGTGCTCGGGGGCGATGCCGGCGCAGGAGCCGGTGCCGATGCAGGTGTTCCGGTCCACCTCGATCTGCCAGGTCATGGTGCACGTCCTTCGGGGTCGTCAGGTCTCGTAGGGTCTTGCCGGGTGCCTCAGGTCCGGTCCCAGGTGACCGGCATCCGTTCGGGTCCGCGCAGGGCGACGCCGGACTTCCACACGACGCTCTCCTCGGCGCCCGCGAGGCGCAGTCCGGGCAGCCGGTCGAGCAGGGTGCGCAGGGCCACCTGCAGTTCCATGCGGGCCAGTTGGGCGCCCAGGCAGTGGTGCGGTCCGTGTCCGAACCCGACGTGGGAGGCCTCCTGGCGCAGCAGGTCGAGCCGGTCGGGGTCGGTGTAGACCGCCTCGTCGCGGTTGGCCGACACCGGGCAGACCACCACCGCGTCCCCGGCGCGTACGGTGCCGCCGCTGAGTTCGACGTCGTCCAGCGCGTAGCGGGGCATGCCCGCGCCGTTGCCCAGGGGGACGTAGCGCATCAGCTCCTCGACGGCGCCGGGGACGAGGGCCGGGTCGGCGCGCAGCGCCGCGAGCTGCTCGGGGTGGGTGAGCAGCGTGTAGACGAAGTTGGGGATCTGCGAGGCGGTGGTCTCGTGGCCGGCGACGAGCAGTGAGACCGCCAGGACCTGCAGTTCCCGTTCCGACAGCCGCTCGCCGTTGTCCCGGGCGTCGACCAGCGCGCCGAGGAGGTCCTCGTGCGGCGCGGCGCGGCGTTCGGCGATCAGCCCGGCCATGTAGGCCATCAGGGCGTCCGTGCAGTCCTGGATCTCCCGCGGGGTGTACTTGGTGGTCGACAGCAGCGCGTCGGACCAGGTGCGGAAGTCGGCACGGTCGGCCATGGGGACGCCGAGCAGTTCGCAGATGACGGTGACGGGCAGTGGCAGGGCGAAGTCCGCCACGAGGTCGGCGGGCGCGCCGCGGGCGGCCATGCCGTCGGCCAGTCCGGCGGCGATCTGCTCGGTGCGGGGCCGCAGGCGCTCGATGTGCCGGGCGGTGAATGCCTTGGCCACGATCCGCCGCAGCCGGGTGTGGTCCGGTGGGTCGAGGTCCAGGATGCTGCCCTCCAGGCCCCGGTGCGGCCGCAGGCGCGGTTCGTCGCGGTGGACGGCCTCGGCCCGGCTGAACCGGGGGTCGCCCAGGACGGTCCTGACGTCCTCGTACCGGGTGACCAGCCAGGCGGCCTCCCCGTAGGGGAATCGGACCCGGCACAGCGGTTCGTCCTTGCGCAGTCCGGCGAAGGCCGGGTCGACGGTCAGCCGGTCGGCTTCGGTGAAGGGGTAGTTCCGGGGCTCGGTAGCGGCCATGGCGCGTGCCTCCAGTGGACTCGGGGGTCGGGTGCGGTCCTCACGACGGCCCGCGGGGACGGCGTGGTGCGGCGGGCCGGCCGGCGAGGGCGGGGCGCAGCAGGTGGCACAGGTCGTCGGCGAGGAGTTCCAGCGGGTCGTCGGTGTCGACGGGCAGGCCGCCGGCGATCCAGGCGGTGAGGAACGAGCCGGTCTGGAGCACCGCCATCAGGGCCCGCTGCCGGGCCTGCGCGGGGGTCACGCCCCGCCAGCGCCGGGGCCCGGCGGTGAGCAGGGCGACGTAGCGTTCGTGCGCCGCCAGGTAGCGGTCGCGGGCACTGCCGTCGTCACCGGCCGCCGACGGGGTGGCGGCCAGCAATACGCGGATGGTCGGCGCGAGGTCCCGCCAGTTCGCCGCGGCGTGCTCCAGCCAGACGCGGACGGCGGCCCGGGTCCACTCGGGGACGGAGGCCAGCTCGGCGTACAGGGCGTCGGTGACCTCGTACACCCGGTCGGTCAGGGCGGCGATGACCTCCGCCTTGCCGCGGAAGTGCGCGTACACGGTGGCCCGGGTGACGCCGGCCGCGCGGGCGATGTCCTCCATGGTGGCGGCGACGAACGACTTGGCGGCGAAGACCTCGACCGCCCCGTCCAGGACCCGGTTGCGGGTGAGGTCCCGCTGCTGGGTGCGCAGGCTCACCCGCGGTGCGCCCACCGCGGTCGTGGAACCGGAACCGGCCGGCCGACGACGTTCCATAAGGAAAGCCTACAAAACGGACCGAGTCTGTACATTTTGTGTACGGCAGTGGAGGGGGAGGGAGGGAGCCGGGGCGGCCGGTCAGCCCTGGTTGCGGGGGTGGGCGCGGGCGGTGCGTTCATTGCCGTGCCTGTAGTTGCCGGTCCAGCGGGCCATGACCAGCTGGGCGTCGCCGCGCTCCACCTCGTCCAGGAACCGCTCCGCGCGCTCACCGCGCAGCACGGCGGCGGTGTGCCCGCCGTGGGTGACGACCACGGTGCCGTCGCCGCGCCGGCGGTAGGAGAATCCGTGAGGTCGGGGCATGGCGGCGAGCGTAGGACCGGACCGGGGCCGCGCGACAGCGATTTACGCGGTGTCGCGGGTCACGACGTGCGGCGAGCGCACGGCCAGGGCGGCGATGTCGTCCTCCAGCCGTCCGCCGCTGTAGTGCACCAGCTCCCGGTGCAGCCGGTCCAGCAGTTCGCGGGGCGCCGCCGGGCCCTGGCGCCGCAGCCAGTCCGGCAGCGGGAAGAACGCGCCGGCGCGGTCGCGGGTCTCGGTGACGCCGTCGGTGTAGAGCAGCAACTGGTCGCCGACGGAGAAGGTGTGGGTGTCCACGACGTAGGCGTCCCCGATGAGGTCGGCGAGGTTCAGCGGCGGGGAGGCGGCGCTCGGCTCCAGGACCTGGACGCGGCCGGCGTGCACCAGGATCGGCGGGGGATGCCCGCAGTTGAGCAGCCGCAGGCGGCCGCCGGCGTGCGGGATCTCGGCGATCACGGCGGTGGCGAAGCGCTCCGGCAGGTCCTGGCCCGGATAGCCGGAGCTGTGGCGCCCGATGCTGGTCTCCAGGCGGCGGATGATGCCCCCCAGGTCCGGCTCGTCGTGCGCCGCCTCCCGGAAGCAGCTGATCAGCGCGGAGGCCGCCCCCACGGCGGACAGCCCCTTGCCGCGCACGTCGCCGATGAGCAGCCGCACCCCGTAGGACGTGTCGGCCACCTCGTAGAAGTCGCCGCCGATGCGTGCCTGCTCCTGTGCCGCCAGGTACAGCGACTCGATCTCCATGCCCTGGATGTGCCGCGGCAGCGGCCGCAGCAGCACCGTCTGCGCCGCGTCGGCGACCGTCCGGGCGTGGAAGAGCGCCTCCTCGCGCTGGATCCGTACGTGACTGGCGTACGCCGCCGCCAGGGTGACGGCGACGATGGCGGCCCCGGTGTACGGGGTGCCCAGGTCGGTGTAGACGAAGCTCAGCCCCACCATGACCAGCAGGCAGAACGCGCCCAGCAGCACGGTCGCCAGTACCGGCCACATCGCGGCGGCCAGGGCGGGTGCCACGGGCAGCAGACGGCTGATCGCGATCTCGCGGGGGGTCGAGAAGGCCAGGGCGGCGATGAGCACGGTCAGGATCACCGGGGCCGGCCGGCCGACCCCCCAGCGGCCGTCGGGGCGGGCACGTCGTCGCCGCAGCCATCCGGACATGATCACGAAGCGCATCATACCGGGGCAAAAGCGAAAGAAGGCCGCCTGTCCGGCCGGACGGACCAGCCGGCCGCCCACGGGGCCGGACCCGGGGCGGCCGGAGGTCGTCAGGAGCGGCCGGCCGGTGCCGGCCCGGCGTCAGCGCCCGCCGCGGCGCCCCGGCAGGACCTGGATCGTGTCGCCGACGGCACGCTCACCGGTCGCGTCCGAGGGGACGTTGGCCAGGACGCCGTCCACGACCATCGCCGACGAGCCGCCACCGTCGAGGTTGAGGGCCTGCACGGCACCCAGCGACCGCATGAACCGGGCCGCCTCGCCGAGGGTGAAGCCCTCGCTCACCCCGGGCTGCCGACCGTCCACCGTCACCAGCAGCAGCCGGCCCCGCCGGTCGATGCCGGCCATCGTCCGCGGCTGGCGCACGTTGGACCAGGCGAAACCGAACGACAGGTCCAGCGGGTCCAGGGTGCCCTCGCCGGCGGCGTCGATGTGGACACGGCCGTCCTCCACCAGGGTGGGCGCCGCGCTCACGATGCTGTCGCCGTGGCCGAGCCGGACCTGACGCCCCTCCGCGTCCCGGACGACCTCGCTCAGGGTCAGCCGCTTCCCGGTCCGGGCGTGCTCGGTCAGCCACGTCGCCGCCGCGCCCGTGCCCTGCAGCACCGTGCCGCCCTCGGGGACGGAACCGCCGCGGGCGCCGGCCGAGAGCACCTTGCCGTGTGCGTCGAGCGCCACCTGCACGCCCGCGCCGGTGGGCAGCGCCGCGCGGAACGCCGGCGTGAACTCCACCAGGTCGTCCGCCAGGGTGCAGGTCGTGTCATGGCGGGGCTGCTCGGTCGGGACGCCGCCGGGACGGCCGCAGTTGCGGACCTTGCCCGGCAGGCGGTTGATGCCCTGCACCGCGTACCGGGCCGAGCCGGCCCGCACGGTGACCGAGGTGGACAGGTCCGCGATCCGCGGCCGCCGCCCGCCGTCGCCGAGGACCAGCGCCGCACGCGAACCGACGGCCATCGACTCCAGCTTGCCGTCCACCGCGGACAGACCCGCGACGGTGCCCTGGATGCCGTCGGCGTCCGAGGTGATGAAGAAGCCGCCGTTCACGCCGAGCAGCGACCCCAGCCGGCCGGCGACCGCCGAGGTCTTCTCCCGGTCGGCGACGTTGCCGCCGTCGCTGACCGCGACCGACCCGCGCAGCCGCTCCGGGTCCACCACGGCCACGTGGATGCGCTCGCCGTCGGCGGACTGCCGTCCGTCGTAGCCGGTCCACTCCGTCGACGTACGGAAACCGGCGGCCACGACCGCCGCGTTCGCCGGGCCGGCCTCGGCCTGCGTGGCGTACCGGCCGACCCGGACCTGCCAGCCCATCACGCCGCGCGGGGTGTCGGCGTAGGTGTCCCACTCCACCGCCTCGAGCCGCGGCTCGAACCCGGCCTCCCGCAGCCGCCCGGCGGTGGCGTCGGCCCAGGCGCGGTCACCGAGCGGGGCCCACGTGGCCGCGCCCGTCAGCCGGTTGACGGCGGGGGCCTGCACGGTCACCGTCCACACCCCGGCGGCCGACGGGTCCCGCAGCACACCGCTGCGGACCTCCAGGCCGGGCGCCACCTGCTGCGTCGTCCACGCGATCCCCTGCGTGCCGGAGGCGGCGGGCGACTGCGCCCCCGCGACGGCCGGCGGCACGACGGCGACCAGCGCCAGGGCGGCGGCGAACACCGCCCCCCTGCGCGCGGCCTGTCCCACCCGGCGCGCCCTGTCGCGCGGTTCGGCGGCTGTGACGGACATGCGGTCTCCTGACGTTCGGTTCCACCGGGCGGTACGTCGCCCCGCCCGGTCCTTGATCCGCCATCCCAGACCCGCACGGGGACGGCCGGCCCACGCGACGACGGACCCCCGGGGAATCCTGGATGACAACCGGACGCGATCGTGGCGCAGTTGTCCCCGGCCGCGCCGCCGGGCCCACCCCGGTCGCGGCGGCACGGCGGGGGCCGGGTAAGAACGTGCCGTGACCTTCGCACTCTCCGCCCTCCGGCGGCCCTGATGCCCTCGCTCGACCTCGCGCAGTGGGCCGTGGCGCTGCTCGCCCTCTTCCTCGTCGGCTACTCCAAGACCGGGGTGTCCGGGGCCGGGACGGTGGGGGTGGCGCTGTTCGCGCTGGTGCTGCCGGCCAAGCTGTCCACCGGTGTGCTGCTGCCCCTGCTCCTCGTCGGCGACGCGGTCGCGGTGGCCGCCTACCGCCGGCACGCCGACTGGGGCCGGCTGCTGCGGCTCTTCCCCTGGGTCGTGGTCGGGGTGCTGCTGGGCGCGGTGGTCGTCGACCGGATCGACGACACGCGCATGCGCGAACTCATCGGCGCGCTGCTGCTGTCGATGCTCGCCGTCCACCGGTGGAGCCGGCGCCGGGGTCCGGACGACCCGGTCGCCCAGCACCGGGCCGTCGCGGCGGGTGCCGGGATCCTGGCGGGCTTCGCCACGATGACGGCCAACGCGGCGGGGCCGATCATGTCGCTGTACTTCCTGGCCGTGGGGCTGCCCATGCTGGGGTTCCTCGGCACCAGCGCCTGGTTCTTCCTACTGCTCAACGCCTTCAAGGTGCCCTTCAGCGTCGCCCTGGGACTGATCACGCCCGGCACCCTGGCCTTCGGCGCGATGGCCGCCCCGGCGGTGCTCGCGGGGGCCGCCGCCGGACGCGCGACCATCAGCCGCATCAGCCCGAAGGTCTTCGAGCGCGTCACGGTCGCCCTGACCCTCCTCGCGGCGATACGGCTCGTCACCCTCTGACCGCGCAGGGGGCGGGCCGGAGCGGCCGCCGGCCGGGTCACACGTCGAACGGCTCGAAATCGACGACCGCCGTCGAGTGCTGGCCGTACCGCACACTGATGTCCACCGCCATCGCCCCGCCGTCGGCGGGAGGGTTCAGGTCGATGTGGGCACAGGCGTCCGCCGGTGCGCCCAGACAGTCCTCCACCGTGAGACGGGTGCCGGGATAGGCCTCCTTCAGCCATGCGTCCAGATCCGCTCGCGTGATCGTGAAGTGGGCCGTATAGGTCGTGTCCAGCCAACTCAGGGCGGTGCACTTCGCGTCGTGAGCCCCCTTGGGCAGTCCGTCCTGGTCCGCATAGCGCATGGCCTCCTCGCACGGGACGGTTTCCCGCTGGGACATCGGGTCGCCGAAGAAGGGCGACGCGATGAACGTCCAGGCGACCCAACC
Organism: Streptomyces sp. NPDC058864; assembly: GCF_042742985.1. NCBI lineage: Bacteria > Bacillati > Actinomycetota > Actinomycetes > Kitasatosporales > Streptomycetaceae > Streptomyces > Streptomyces sp. NPDC058864. The sequence continues at coordinate 21,167 of NZ_JBHYMQ010000064.1, forward strand.
CAGGAAAGCCACCGGAAACGCCAGAACGGCGATGAGCACCCACTTCTGTCTCATGATCACCTTTGCTGTCCTTCGCGCCCACAGGCCGTGACGCCGCAAGGAGCGACGCGGAAACCCGCCGTGCGGTTCTCGCTCGTGCGACAGGCCCGGGCGCACCCGCCTCCCGGCCGTAGGCGCGGCGAACCTGCGCGGTCACGGGGCTAGGCGACGATCGCGGTGATCAGCCGCCGGCAGCGCTCCGCCATCTCCTGCGCCGACTCGCCGGGATGGTGGATCCACCAGGTGACCAGGGTGCTGACGGTGCCGGTCCACAGGTGCTTGAGCGCGTCGGAGTCCAGCGGGTCGCCGATCCCCCGGGCGGCCAGGAAGTCCGCGCTGCCCGCGGCCGCCAGCCCGTCGATGGCGGCGCGGTGGCGCTCGGCCGCGTCGCGCAGCGGACCCGCGGCGGGCAGCGTCCGGTCGTACAGCACGAACCAGGCGTGGCGCTGCCCCTCCAGCGTGGTGAAGATCGCGCGCAGCACGGACAACGGCGTCCCCAGCGAGGTGACTCCCGGGACCAGCGCGTCGGTGAGCGCGCGCGTCAGCGAGCCGGCGACCCGCTCCAGGGCCGCGGCGTACAGCGCGTCCTTGGACCCGAAGTACTGGTAGAGCAGCGGCTTGGTGACCCCGACCCGCTCGGCGATCGCCGCCATCGACGCACCGCCGTAACCGCGGCGGCCGAACTCCTCGACGGCCGCGGTGAGCAGCTGCTCCTCGCGCTCCGCGCGGGGAACGCCCTTGGTCCCGGTCGTACGGGTTCTCGCGCTCGCCACGTCCGTGATTGTAGGCAAGGAATTGACCTCGGGGTCAGTTCCCCTCCCCAAGGATATGACCCAATGGTAAGTTACCCCGTGGTCATATCCGGGTGAGGTGAAGGGCGGGACACGCATGACGAGCGCGGGCACACGGTCGTGGTGGGGATGGGGCACCGTCGAGCACGCGGTGCGGGGCGCCGAACGCGCCGCGCTGACCGACCGGGTGGCCGGACTGCTCCCGGACGCCGACCTCACCGTCCACCTCCCCCCGGAGGTCGGCTCCCTCGCCCTGCCGCCCGTACGGGTCACGGCGCCGCCGTCCCTGGCCCACCTGTGCTCCGCCACCCCGCACGACCGCGCCGCGCACACCCACGGCAAGGCCTTCCGGGACGTCGTCCGCAACCTCCACGGCGACCTGCGCCACGCCCCCGACCTCGTCGCCCGCCCCCGCACCGAGCAGGACGTCGTCGACCTCCTGGACTGGTGCACCCGTGCGGGGATCGCCGTCATCCCCTTCGGCGGCGGCAGCTCCGTCGTCGGCGGCGTCGAACCCCGCCTCGCCGACGGCCGCCCGGCGGTGACGCTCGACACGGGGCACCTGGACCGCGTGCTGGAGGTCGATCCGGTGAGCCGGTCCGCCCGCATCCAGGCCGGCGTGCTCGGCCCGCACCTGGAGGAGCAACTGCGGCCCTCCGGGCTGACGCTGCGCCACTTCCCGCAGTCGTTCGAGTACTCCACCCTCGGCGGCTGGCTGGCCACCCGGGCGGGCGGACACTACGCCACCCTCTACACCCACATCGACGACCTGACGCAGGCGCTGCGCGTCGTGACGCCGTCGGGCACCGGCGAGTCACGGCGACTGCCCGCCTCGGGCGCGGGGCCGTCGCCCGACCGGATGTTCCTCGGCTCCGAGGGCACCCTCGGGGTCATCACCGAGGCCTGGATGCGCCTGCAGCGACGTCCCCGGTGGCGGGCGAACGCCTCCGTCCACTTCGCCGGGTTCCCGGCCGCGGTCGCCGCCACCCGTGCCCTGGCCCAGTCCGGGCTCCATCCGTCGAACTGCCGTCTGCTGGACCCCTCCGAGGCGCTCGTCAACGCGGGCGTCACCACCGGCGCCAGCGTCCTGATCCTGGCCTTCGAGTCCGCCGACCACCCGTTGGGCCCCTGGATAGACCGGGCGCTGGAGCTGTGCCGCGACCACGGCGGCCACGTCCCCGAGCCGGCCCGTCACACCGACGCGGGTGCGGACGGCGCGGCCGCGGACAGGGGAGCCGGAGCGGACCGCTCCTGGCGCTCGTCCTTCCTCCGCATGCCCTACCAGCGCGACGCCCTGGCCCAGCAGTCCCTGATCGTGGAGACCTTCGAGACCGCCTGCACCTGGGACCGCTTCGAGGAGCTCCACGCGGCGGTCACCCACGCCGCGAACGAGGCGATCCGCACCGTCTGCGGCACGGGAGTCGTCACCTGCCGGTTCAGCCACGTCCACCCCGACGGGCCCGCCCCCTACTTCGGGATCTACGCCGCGGGACGCTGGGGCAGCACGGTGGCCCAGTGGGACGACGTCAAGGCGGCCGTCTCCCAGGCCGTCGCCGACCACGGCGGCACGATCACCCACCACCACGCGGTCGGCCGCGACCACCGCCCCTGGTACGACACCCAGCGCCCGGACCCCTTCGCGGCCGCCCTCACCGCCGCCAAGTCCGCCCTCGACCCCGCGGGCATCCTCAACCCGGGCGTCCTGCTGCCCGTGGGATGAGGGCGGGGGGCTGCCCGTGGCCGGGCAACGGGCGGCCGGCGCCGCCGAATCGGGGGGCCGCCGGAGGCGCGGACACCACGGACACCACGGGCACCGCGGTCGCCGGCCCGCCGGACGTCGCGACGCCGCTCGCGAGGGGGACGGTCGCCCCCGCCGTGCTCAACCGCCGGTCGGCCCGGACGCGGCAGCCGGGGTCCCTTCGGCGCGCGCGGCGGCGGGACGGCCGTGCGGCAGGCGGCGCACGGCCGCGGACGCCATCGGGGCCAGGGCCGCGGCGGCGTGGACGACTCCGGCGGCCGCCGCCACCCGGTACCCCCCGACGTGGTCGGCGAGCGGCCCCACGCTGAGCTGGCCGAGGGGAATGGCGACGTAGGACAGCAGGTCGTCGAAGGACGAGACACGCGACAGCGCGTCGGGTGCCACGTGTTCCTGGAGGGAGGTGTCCCAGCCGATGCCCACGACCGACGAACCCAGACCGGCGGTGAAGGCGGCGGCGACGAGCCACGGGGCGTCAAGGTGCGCGCCGAGCACGAGCAGGGGCAGCGCGCCGAGGACGCCCGCCAGCACGCTCAGCCGCAGCAGGTGACGGACCGCCAGCCGGTACATCAGCGCGCTCGTCACCAGCAGTCCGGCGCCGCGCGCGCTGAGCACCAAGCCCCACGCGGCCTCTCCGGAGATCTGCCGGGTCAGCACCGGGCCGAGGATCTGCCAGGTGCCGACCTGCACCAGGTTGACCACGCAGAAGCACAGCGACACCGTCCACACCCAGCGGATCCGGCGGTACGCGGCCCAGCCCTCGCGGATGTCGGCGAGCAGCCCCCGGCGGCGACGTGCCGCGGCGGGGGCGGCGAGCGACGACAGGCGGGTGAGGCACCCGGCGGCGATGAGGTAGGTCAACGCGTCGAAGGCGATGGCCGGTCCGCCCCCGACGGCCGCCGCCAGGACGCCGGACAGGCTCGGCCCGAGGATCTTCGTGGCGTTGCGCACCGAACCCAGCAGCGCGTTCGCCTGCCGGATCCGGTCCCGGGCGACGAGTTCCGGAACGATGCCGCGCAGTGCCGGCGTGGTGAACGCGGCCAGCACACCGTTGAGGAACCCGAGCGCGGCCACCGGCCACAGGGCGTACCGCCCGGTCAGCAACAGTGCGGCGACCGCTCCCTGGGTGACGGCCGAACCGAGGTTCGCCGTCACCAGCACCGCACGGCGCGGCAGACGGTCGGCCGTGGCGCCCCCGACGAGCAGGAACAGCAGCAGCGGCACCATGTACGCGGTGAGGACGACACCGAGGTCACCGAGGCCGGCCGAGGCGTCGAGGACCGCGAACGCCAGCGCGACCGGGGCCATCGCGCTGCCGAGCAGGGACACGGTCTGGGCGGTGAGGAACCAGCGGAAGTCCCGCTGCGGCGGAAGTGGTGGGAGCACGGCCGGAGTCTGCTGGAGGCCCGGGCAGGGCACTATCGTTTCGGCGGGAGGCGAAAGATGACCCTGCTGCGGCTGAGTCCGCTGGCCCTGTCGCGGTCCCGGTTCGCACTGTCGCCGCTGGCCGAGACCCTCGCGTCGCTGCACGTACTGGGTGCGGAGTACTGCGACCCGTGGCTGGCTCCCTGGTACGAGCGCCACCGCGCCGCATTCCGTGCCGCGCTCGACGCGGACCCCTTCGCCAAGGGCCTGGTACGGCTGCTGACCTCCACGAAGTGGATGCCGGCGCACATCGTCCTGCCCCCGACCGGCGGCATGCGGACGGCGATCGACGGCGAACTCGTGGCGGTGGCCCGGGTGCCCGACGCGGAGGTGCGCGCCGAGCTGGAGAAGTCGGTGGCGCACAGCTGGAAGGAGCACGACCTCGGCTGGCTGACCGGACGTGACTGGGCGGCCAGGACCGCCGAGGTCTTCCGGCACACATGGACCGCGCACGTCGCGCCCGACTGGCCGCGCCGCCGGGCCCTGCTGGAGCGGGACGTCACCCACCGGGCGGGGCTGCTCGCCGCCTACGGCTGGCCCCGCGCGCTGGAGGACATGAGCCGGCACAGCGCCTGGGTCGGCGCGGACGCCATCCGCTTCAGCCACCGGGGTTCCCCGGACCGGGTGGTCGGGGACGAGGGGATGCTGTTCGTCCCGGTCGCCGCCATCTCCAGGGGCACCTGGCTGTGCGAGGCGCCACCGGCGTCGTTCGCACTGGTCTACCCGGCCCGTGGGACCGCCGGGACCGAGCAGCGCCCCGAACCCGGTCGTGCCCTGGGGCGGTTGATCGGGACCGGGCGCGCGGCGATCCTCCACGAACTGGGGCGCCCGGCCACCACCAGCGAACTCGCCGCCCACCTGGGCCTGTCCCTCGGCACCGTCGGCGGTCACCTGGCGGTGCTGCGCGACGCCGGACTGGTCACCGGCACCCGCGTCGACCGGCGCGTGGTCTACCGGCGCACCGCCTCCGGCGACCTCCTCGCCGCGGGTGCGGGCGGCTGAACGCAGCACTCCCCAGGCCACGGGGGGAGACCTGGGGAGTGTGCGGAGATCATCGTCCCTCGAACGGCAGTACGTCAAGTCGGCTGTATGGAAAGGGTGTTGAGGCCGGATCGATACCTCGTCCGCCAAGGGGCGGTGATCACCGAACCGGGCAGGGTTGATACGGTCCGGATTGCCGGAGGGCGGCAACGAGGTGTGTCCGAGGGGAGACGGGGCCATGGGGGGCGTACCGGAGGAGGAGCTCGAGGCGTACACGCGCATGCTCGGGGAGGTCTCGGGGACGGGCCGGCGACTGCGACGCGACGAGCTGGACGCGCTCCGCGGGTCCGGTGAGCGCGCCGGCGGCGGGGGATACGGGCTGCGCGACCTCGTCGGCGCCTACCTGACGGCGACCCGCGACGCGTGGGGCACGCTCCGGGGCGTCGCGGCCGCCGACACCGTCAGGGAGATGCAGCGGGCAGGAGAGGCGGTGCTGACCGCCCTCGACGCAGCGGTGGTCGCGCTCGGCGAGGGTCACGAACGCGCCCGGCGGCTCCTGGTGCGCCATGAGGAGGCGGCCCGCGCGGAGTTCGTCGACGACCTGCTGCACGGACGCAGCGACCCGGGACGGCTCGCCGAGCGCGCCGAGCGCTTCGGGCTGCGGCTGGGCCGCGGGCACGCGGTGGCGGTGGCTCGCGGCGTGGACGCGTACGAGGAGAGCCAGCCCGTGGTGCGGCGCGTCGAGCGGGAACTGGTGGGCCGCTTCGGCCACCGTGACGTCCTGGTGGTCGGCAAGGACGGCCGGCTGGTGTGCATCGCGCCCGGCGGCGCACGCTCCGTCTTCGAGACGTTCGCCGACACGGCGCTCCGCCCCGGCCCTGGTTACGGTGCCGCCCGGCGGGTGGCGGTCGGCCGTACCCACTCCGGCACCAGCGGCATCGTGCGCAGTTACGAGGAGGCCCTCGGGGCACTGGACGTCGCCGACCGGCTGCGCCTGCATCCCCCCGTGCTGCGCGCCGAGGAACTGCTGGTATTCCCCGTGCTGATGCGGGACCGGGCCGCCATGGCCGATCTCGTCCGCACCGTGCTGGGGCCGCTGGAGCAGGCGCGGGGCGGGGCCGGACCCCTGCTGGAGACGATCAGCGCGCACGCCGAGGCCGGGCACGTCAACGCGGAGGCCGCGCGCCGGCTCGGCCTCGGGGTCCGGACGTTCACCTACCGCCTGGAGCGGATCAAGGTGCTGACCGGCTACGACCCCGGCGACCCGCTGCACCGCTACACCCTGGAGACGGCGGCGATGGGTGCCCGTCTGCTCGGCTGGCCCGACCAGCTCCTCTGACCGGGGACGTCGCGCCGTCAACAGGTCGTCAACAAGGCGTCAATATTGCCGGGAACCGGCAATGCGCACCGGGAGCCAGCCCTGCCACCATCGTCATGGCACCGACAACGGAGCCGATGCGCGGAGCCGGCTTCGCGCTCGTGGTGGTCATCGGGCACCCGGGGGAGTGTCCTGCTCGGTGGCTTCGACGTCGACGCCCTCGGCGGGGGACACGGGGGACACGGGGGAGAGGGTGTCGACGTTCACCACGGAGACCACGAGGACGAGGGCGAGGGCGCGTTCCGCCGGGCCCGGGCCCGCGGTGCGGCTCAGCCGGCGGTGCGGGCGGAGGCGCCGGGCCGGGTGTAGGCCCCCCGGGGGGTGAGCGCGTCATGGCCGCCGTTGCAGACGACGACCGCCTCGACGGGCTCGTCGCAGTCGCGGTGGCGGACCTCCAGGGGCGGGCCCTCCGGGTCGGCGGTGTACCGGTCGCCCCACTGCTTGAGGGCGATCATCGCGGGCCACAGGTCCCAGCCCTTCGGCGTGAGCCGGTACTCGCTGCGGGTACGGCTGCCCGGCTCGCGGTACGGGACGGTGTCCAGGATCCCCGCGGCGACCAGCTTGCGCAGCCGGTCCGCCAGCACCGCCTCGGACAGCCCCATGTGGCGGCGGAAGTCGTCGAAGCGGCGCACGCCGTTCATGGCGTCGCGCAGCACCAGCAGCGACCACTTCTCGCCGACGAGGTCGAGGGTGCGCTGCACCGTGCAGTTCTCGGTACTGGTGTCCAGCCAGGTCATGCGGTCATCGTAGGCTGGCTTCGGCATTGACATCCAGATGTGCGACTGGCTAACTTCGGATGCCGAAGTCAGTCGGTCAGGGAGGGAACACCCCATGGCGAGGTCACGCACGTTCGAGTGGGGCGACCCCAAGGTCTCCGCGGCCGCGGTCGGCCGCGCCAGCGGTCTGGAGTTCCTGCGCGACGTGCTGGCCGGGCGCCTTCCCGCCCCGCCCATCGCCTCGACCCTCGGATTCACCCTGGAGGAGGTCGAGGCGGGCCGCGCGGTCTTCGCCATGGAACCGGGGGAGGAGCACTACAACCCCATCGGCAGCGTCCACGGCGGCGTCTACGCCACCCTCCTCGACTCGGCCGCCGGCTGCGCCGTGCAGTCCGTCCTCCCGGAGGGCATGGGCTACACCTCGCTCGACCTGAACCTGAAGTTCCTGCGCCCGATCACCGTCGACACCGGCAAGGTCCGTGCGGTCGGCACCGTCCTCAACCAGGGCCGTCGTACCGCCCTCGCCCAGGCAGAGCTGTTCGACGCGACGGACCGCCTGCTGGCGCACGCCACCAGCAGCTGCATGCTCTTCCCCGTCCCCGCGCGCTGACCGCTACGGCGCCCGGGAGGCGCCGGGTGTCCCCTCACCCGACCCGGCAGTGGACGCCCTCGTCACGGCGTTCCGCGTCGCCGACGAGGACGGCCGGATCACCCACGATCCTCCGGGCGACGTCCGGGTCGATGGCATCGCCCTCCGCCGCGCGCCGAGCCGCCCATGCCACGGCGACCTGGCGCAGCCGCGACGGCTCGGCCCCGGCGAGCGCCGCCGACAGCCGCGGCGAGAGGGCGCGCACGACGTGCTCGCCGTGATCCGCTTCGGCGACGACACGGGGCTCACCCGCGTCCGCGAGTTCGTCGAAGCCGCGGCCGGTGAGCAGGCATTCCCATGCGACCAGGGCCTCTTCGGGGTCGAAGTTCCCGAGGGTGAGCGAGGCGAACCCGCGCGCCGTCCCGGCCCGCAGGACCGAGGCCGCCGCGGTGTCGTCCGGCGCCACGAAGAAGTCCACCACGATGCCCACCGGGGGATGATGCCCGACCGGAGCGGCTGGCGCGACCTCTTCGGTCAGCGCGCCAACGACGCCAGCAACGAGCCGAACAGGTCGCGAAGCTCGCCGGCGTCGACCGGATCCATCTCCATCCGCAGCAGGCACACGCTGTCGTCCCCGTTGGGTGTCAGGGTCGCGTAGAAGGCGTAGCCGTCCCCGGAGGGATCGCCCGTCAGCCTCAGCGGGTTGTTGCGCCCGGGAGTCACGTCCTCGGAGAAGGCGTGGCCGTCGGGGGCGGACAGCCGGGAGAGCACACGCGCGGCGAAGTCCGCGACTTCCCCGAAGGTGAGACAGGCCTCGAAATCGGCCGTCAGCGACGAGCACCAGTCCGCTGTGACCCGCCAGTCCTCCCCGCCGGTGTGGACGAGTTCCAGCCAGGAGGTGTCGCTGCCGAGGCGTATCCGCGGTCTGTCCATCGTCGTGTCCCTCCGTGGCCCGAGTCCTCGCACGTGATCCTACGAAGGCGGTCCGACACAGCCGCGACGCCTTGCCTGCACCGCGTCGGAGCGCGTCGCCGGGGGTCAGGCGTCCGGACGGGTCCCGCGTGCGGCACCCGCCGACGCGGCCACCACGCACAGCACCGCGATCCACTGGGACCAGTGCAGCGACTCGTGGAGCACGACGAGGCCGATCACGGCCGCCATCGCCGGTTCGAGGCTCATCAGGATGCCGAACACGCGCGGGGGCATCCTGCGCAGCGCCTCCAGGTCCAGTGAGTACGGGATCACCGAGGACAACAGCGCCACGCCGAGCCCCGCGAGCAGGACCCACGGCTGGACCAGTGCCGTTCCGCTGTCGGCCACGCCGAACGGCACGGTCACCAGGGCCGCGACGGCCATGCCCAGGGCCAGGCCGTTGCCTTCCGCGGTGCGGCGGCCCAGCGCCGCACCGACCAGGATGTACAGGCCCCAGCACGTTCCCGCCGCGAGGGCGAACAGCAGCCCGGCGAGCTCGAGTTCGCCGTGTCCCTCCATCAGCAGGACCACCCCGCCCGCCGCGAGCAGGGCCCAGAAGGCGTCCAGCCAGCGCCTCGACCCGGCCAGCGCCACCGTCAGCGGCCCGAGGAACTCGACGGTCACCGCGATCCCCAGCGGGATCCGGGCCAGCGACAGGTAGAAGCACAGGTTCATCAGGCCGAGCGTCAGGCCGTAGCCGAGCACCACCGTCCACGTGCGACGGTCCATGCGCAGGGACGGCCGCCAGAACAGCGTCAGCACCGCCGCCGCGAAGAAGAGCCGCAACGCGACCGTCCCGAAGCTGCCGACCTCGCTGAACAGGTGCTTGGCCAGGGCCGATCCCACCTGGACGCTGACGATGCCGAGCAGCACCAGTGCCGTGGGCGGGATCGCGCCGTAGGCTCGTCCCGCCCGCGCGGTCAGGGAGGTACGGAGGGACGGGCCGTGTACGGTCCTGTCGACGTTCATGGTGGCCACGCGAGGATTGTCGACGACTGCCCGCCGCGCGTCATGTGTTTTTCCGGCCGCGGCCATTGCGGAATCGAGGTAGCGAGCCAGGTGGAGGCCGATGTGAAGTGCCCTGACATCTCGCGCGGCGCGCGGCTGACCGCCCATGGCGCCGTCTCCGCATCCCTGGCATCGCGCAGTGATCGCGAGTTGCGGGAGCTCATGGACACGGCCGTGCCGGTGGGATCCGGCATCGGAGGGACGTCGGCCCTGCTGGAGGTCGCCGGAACCCCGGTCTTCGTCAAGCGGGTGCCCCTCACCGACCTGGAGCGGCGGCCCGGGAACCTCCGGTCCACGGCGAACTCCTTCGAGCTGCCCGACTTCTGCCACTACGGCGTCGGCACCATCGGCGGGCCGGGCTTCGGGGCGTGGAGGGAACTCGCCGCGCACACCATGACGACGAACTGGGTGCTCACGGCGGAACACGACGGCTTCCCGCTGATGTACCACTGGCGCGTGCTGCCGGACTCGATGCCGCTGCCCGAGGAACTGGCCGACGTGGACAGGGCCGTCGCCTACTGGGACGGATCGGCGCAGGTGCGCCGCCGGATCGAGGCCCTCCGGCGGTCCTCGGCGAGCGTCGCGCTGTTCCTCGAGTACATCCCGCAGAACCTGCACCAGTGGCTGGGCACCCAGGTGGGGGCCGGGGGCGAGGCCGCCGACCGGGCCTGCGAGATGGTGGAGAGGGAACTGGCGGCCGGCACCTCGTTCATGAACGGCCGCGGGCTCCTCCACTTCGACGCGCACTTCGAGAACATCCTCACCGACGGGCGCCGCCTGTACTTCGCGGACTTCGGCCTCGCCGTCTCGTCCGCGTTCGAACTGTCGCCGGACGAGGCCGGCTTCTTCGACCGGCATCAGACCTACGACCGCTGCTACACCGCCACCTATCTGGTGAACTGGCTGGTCACCGCGTTGTACGGATACCGGAGGGAGGACCGGGACGTCCGCTGTGCGCTGGTGCGCGGCTACGCCGAGGGCAGGCGCCCCACAGGAATCCCCGAGGTGGCCGCGGCGATCATCACCCGGCACGCGCCGATCGCCGCGGTGATGTCCGAGTTCAACCTCTCGTTCCAGCGCCGGAGCAGGCGGACCCCCTACCCGCTGGACGAGATCCGCCGGCTCGGCGGGGGGTACCCCTCCCCGTTCGCCGGCGAAGGTCCCGTCCGGAGCGGCGCCTGAGCCTCAGGAGTTCGTCGCGGCCCGGTCGGACTCGCTGCGGAGGACGCAGAATTCGTTGCCTTCGGGGTCGGCCAGGACCGCCCAGCCGGTGCCGTCGGGATTCCGGCGATCGGCGACGAAGGTGGCACCGAGGCCCAGCAGCCGTTCCACCTCCTGCTCGCGCGAGGTCTCTGGGCGCAGGCACAGATGGATCCGGTTCTTGACGGTCTTGGGCTCGGGCACCTGGTTGAAGTACAGCGCGGGTCCCTCCGCGAGCGTCACCTGGATCTCCCGGTCACCCGGTCCGTCCTCCGGATGCAGCGGACGCCCGGTGACCCTGCTCCAGAACCGGGCCAGCTCGTAGGCATCCGTACAGTCGATCGCCATGTTGTGCACCACCGAAACCATGGGCGCGAGCCTTCCCGACCTGCGCTCCGGGCGCCACCGAATCGCGCCGATCCCTATGCGTGGGGGTCGCGGAGGCCGACCGCGTCGTGCCGCCAGAACGGCTCGGCGTAGACGAAGGTGCCGGTCATCCACGGCTCGTACGAGGGCAGCGGCACCGCCTGGAAGGCCGCGTCCGGGATGCGCAGGGACGGCTTTCGGAAGCCCTGGTCGCCGCCGGGCAGGAATCCGAGGCGCGAGTAGTAGGCGGGATCGCCCTCGACGAAGACGACGGGGACCGCCCGCCCGGCGAGCGTGCGCAGGCCGTGCCGGACCAGGGCCGTGCCGACGCCGCCGCCTTGGTGTCCGGGCAGGACGGCCAGCGGGCTGAGCACCTGCACCTCGACCAGCCGCCGCGGGGCGTCGAGCAGGCCGGGGGTGAACATGACGTGCCCGACGACCCGGCCGCCCTGTTCGGCGACGAGTGAGACGCCGTCCGCGGGCGTGACGCTCCCGCGCAGGGTGTCGACCAGATCGGCCACGACGCGGCCGTGGTCGCCGAACGCCCGCAGGTGGACCTCGCGCACGGACTCGTGGTCGGCCGGGAGCTCTTCGCGAAGGTCCATGGCCGGAGGGTAGGTTCATGTCGCGGCCGGCGCACACGGTTTTGCGCGGGGAGGGGTTGGTCGTCATGGGGTGGAGCCCGTTCATCCTCACCTTCGTGGGCGGGGCGGACGAGCCCGTTCCCGTCGACCTGGCGGTGGTGCGGGCCGTCCTGGAACCGCACCACGTCGGCGACCCGCGCCTCATCGTGAGGGCGGCCGCCGAGCTGGAGTTCTTCGTGCGGGCCGCGGACGGCAGCGAGGCGGAGATCTTCGCAGGCGGGCGCGACACCATGGTCTCGCGCCCGCACGCCGGCGAGGTGTTCGGGATCATCGCGGAACTGATCTCCCGGCTCGGCGCGGTCCTCCTCGACCCGGCGGGCGGTGCCGTGTGCCGGGCGGAAGACTACGCGCACCTTCCGGCGGACATGCGGGACGGCACCGTCGTCGTCGCCGAGATGACGGGCGAGACCCTGGTGGCCGCCCTCACCGCGTCGCGCCGGCGCTGACGCCCCCGCACGGGTCAGGTCCCCCGCCGGCGGGCCAGCTGCACCTCCCGGTGGATCGCCCAGGCGTCGGCGACCGGGCCGAGATGGCCGAGCTTGTCGGGGTTGAGCACCGTGCGGACGGCCTGGATCCGCCCGTCGAGCACGTCGAGGGCGAGAGTGTGCAGGACCCTGCCGTCCCGGTCGCGGAAGATCGCCCCCGGCTCGCCGTTGACCTCGTGCGCCTCGAACGTCACGTCCACCCGGAGCAGCAGGGGGAAGACCGTGCCCAGCACGCGGGCCACGTTCTCCGCGCCCACGACGGCCCGCGCCAGCTGCGGGGTCCTGCCGCCGCCGTCCCCGACCAGTTGCACGTCGGCGGCGAGCAGTTCGCGCAGCGCGTCCACGTCGCCGTCCCTCAGCGCGTCGAAGAACCGCCGGGCCAGCTCCTGCCGCGCCGCGTGGTCCGCCTCGAACCGCGGCCGTCCGGCCTCCATGTGCCGGCGCGCCCGCACCGCGAGCTGACGGCACGCCGCCTCCGAGCGCCCCACCGCCCTTGCGACCTCGTCGAAGCCGAAGCCGAACACCTCCCGCAGCACGAACACCGACCGTTCGAGCGGGCTGAGCCGCTCCAGCAGCAGGAGCGCGGCCATCGACACCGAGTCGGCGAGCTCCGCGGACCGCGCCGGATCCTGGTACGGGTCGCTCAGCAGCGGCTCGGGGAACCACGGCCCGACGTACTCCTCCCGCCGCACCCGCGCGGAGCGCAGCACGTCGATCGAGACACGCGTCACCGCCGCCGACAGGAACGCCTTCGTCGACACCGGCCGGGTGGACGAGGCGTCGAAGCGCAGCCACGTCTCCTGCACCGCGTCCTCGGCCTCGCCCACGCTGCCCAGGATCCGGTACGCGATCGAGAACAGCAGCGGCCGCAGCTCCTGGAATTCCTCCACCTTGCTCACGCGCGATCCCCTTCCCCCGGTCCCGGTCAGTGGAACCGGCCCGGCTCGTAGTCACCCGCCGGCTGCCGGCTGATGATGTTCAGCCGGTTCACCGCGTTCATGAAGGAGACGAGCAGGACCAGGGCGGTGAGCTGCTCACGGTCGAAGTGCCGGGCGGCGCGCTCCCACACCGGGTCGCCGACCCCGGTGCCGGCGTCCGCGACCCGGGTGCCCTCCTCCGCCAGCTCCAGCGCGGCACGCTCGGCCTCGGTGAAGACCGTGGCCTCCCGCCATGCCGCGACCAGGTGCAGGCGCACCGGGGTCTCGCCCGCGGCGGCGGCCTCCTTGGTGTGCATGTCGATGCAGGCGGCGCAGCCGTTGATCTGGCTGACCCGCAGCGCCACGAGTTCCTGCGTCGCGGCCGGCAGCGACGACTCCTTGAACGCCTTGCCCACCGCCATGAAGTGCTTGAGGGCCCGGCCCGCGGTCGGATCGGCGAAGTAGTCCAGTCGCGCGTCCATGATGTGCTCCTCCTGTGTCCCGCGTGCTCGTCCGTGGTCGTCCACGGCTCACCCCTTGGGACGAGGCAGCCCGGGCCGCAGTGACACGGCCCGGTGTGATCCGGCTCTCACGACGGGGTCTTCCCCCCGGCCCGACACCGTCCGCCCGCGGAATCCCCGGGCTCGCGCGACATGCGTCAAGCGGTGCCGGCCGTCGACACGCTCCGCGCGGCAGGACCGCGTCAGCCGATCTGTTCGGCGAGCGCGACGATGATGCCCGCGGGGCCGCGCAGGTAGCAGAGCCGGAAGATGTTCTCGTACCGGGCCACCTCGCCGAGGATTTCGGCGCCGTGGGCGCGCAGGCGTGCGATGGTGTCGTCGATGTCGTCGACGGCGAACATGACGCGATGCAGGCCCAGCGTGTTCGGCGGGGGGTTCCGCGGCTCGGCGTCGGCCGGCGCGGGGGCGTGGTACTTGGTCAGCTCCAGCTTGCTGTGGCCGTCCGGGGTCCGCATCACCGCGATGTCGCTGCGGACGCCGTCGAGTCCGACGGTGCGGTCCGCGAAGAGGCCTTCGATCCGGGCCCTGCCTTCCACCTCCATGCCGAGCTCGGTGAAGAAGGCGACGGCCGCGTCCAGATCGTCGACGACGACGGCGACGTTGTCCATCCGCAGAACAGTCATGTGTCCGAGCCTAACGACTCGATACGCGGCAGCGCGGGGTCGGCCGCGGCAGCAGGCCACCCGGTGCGCGGAGTCCCGCCCCCACGAAGGCGTGAGTAGGCGTACTCATGCGCCCGCGTACCGCGCCCCGCGACCCTATGGGGCATGACTGACCTCACCGTCCCCGTCCGGCGTGTCGGCCTGCCCGTGCTCGCCGCCGCCTTCGCGCTCGCCGCCCTGGTGGTGTCCGGGATCCAGCCCCGGGACCGCGGCACATGGGTGCTGGAGACCTTCTGGATCACGATCGGGCTGCCGCTCGCGGTGGCCCTGCGCCGCCGGTTCCCGCTGACCGGGCTGCTATGCCTGCTGCTGGCCCTGCACACCCTGGTCCTGTCGGTGGGCGGCCACTACACCTACGCCCAGGTTCCGTTCGGGGAGTGGCTGCGGGACGCCCTGGACCTGTCGCGCAACCCGTACGACCGGATCGGGCACCTCATGCAGGGCTTCGTGCCCGCCGTGCTGGTCCGCGAGATCCTCGTCCGCACCTCCCCGCTGCGCGGCAGCCGGTGGCTCGCGCCGCTGACCGTGTGCGCCTGCATGGCGTTCAGCGCGTTCTTCGAACTGCTGGAATGGTGGGCCGCGTTGATCGGCGGGGACGCCGCGGACGCGTTCCTCGCCACACAGGGGGACGTCTGGGACACCCAGTGGGACATGTTCTGTGCCCTGGTCGGCGCCGTGCTGTCGCTGCTGCTGCTCAGCAGGGTGCACGACCGCCAACTGGACGTGCTCGCACCGCGCGGGGCCGGGCCGCGGCTCAGCCGAGGGTGACCGGGAGCCGGGTGTGCCCGTTGGAGATGAACGACATCACCGGCTCCAGCGCGCCGGGTTCCGCGGCGAGCGCCATCGCGGGGTGGCGGGCGAAGAGCGCCGGAAGGGCGACGGCGGCCTCCAGCCGGGCCAGCGGGGCGCCGAGGCAGTGGTGCACGCCGTGGCCGAAGGCGAGGTGGCCCTTGTCGGTGCGGGTCACGTCGAAGTCGTCGGCGGTCGGGCCGTGCCGGGCGGGGTCCCGGCCGGCGGCGGCGTACGAGGCGAGGATCGCGTCGCCCTTGGCGATGGTCGTCCCCGCCACGTGGATGTCCTCCACCGCGTAGCGCAGGGGCAGATGCGCGACGGGCGCGTCCAGGCGCAGGCTCTCCTCGATGACGTCGTCCCAGCCGGCCCGCCCGGCGCGGACGGCGTCGAGCTGTGCCGGGGAGGTCAGGAGGGCGAAGCAGGCGTTGTCGAGGAGGTTCACCGTCGTCTCGTGCCCGGCGGCGACGACCAGCAGCAGCGTGTCGACGACCTCGGCACGGGTGAGGTGCTCGTCGTCCTCCTCGGTGGCGATCAGGGCGCTGGTCAGGTCGTCGCCGGGCTGCCGGGTGCGCAGTGCCACCAGTTCGTCCAGCAGCGCGTACGTGTTCCGGTGGTTCGCCGCGGCCGCCTCGGCGCCGAGAGAGGTGTTGAAGATGTTGTCGATGCACGACCGGAGTCCGGTGGCCATCGCACCCCCGGGCACGCCCATCAGCTCGGTGACGACCCGCACGGGGACCGGATACGCGAAGTGCGCGCGGAGGTCGGTGACCCCGTCGCGCGCGGCGGCGGGCAGTTCGTCCAGTACGGTGTCGACGATCCGCTCGATCCGCGGGCGCAGCGCCGCGGTGCGGCGCGCGGTGAACGCGGGTGCCACCAACTGCCGCAGCCGCCTGTGGTCGTCGCCGTAGGCGGTGAACATGTTGGTCACCGACACCCATGCGTACAGCGGCCACTGCGGGGTGATCCCGCCCGACGCGAAGCGCGGCCAGTGCCGGCGGGAGTCCTTGGACACCCGGGGGTCGGTGAGCAGGCGCTCCAGTGCCTCCTGGCTGTTCACCGACCATGCCTCCACGCCGCCCGGCAGCAGCACCTTCGTCACCGGGCCGCGGGCACGCAGCACGGCGCTCTCGCCGTGCAGGGTCCGTCCGCTCGGGTCGAGGACGAAGGGGGTCTGCCGCCGGTCGGTCATCGCCGGGCCTTTCGCGTGGAAGTGGTGGAAGGGGTGGGTCCCCAGGGAGAGTCCGGTCGTCGGGGCCCGTGCGTTCCGGGACGCGGGGGGCGGGCGGTTCACACCAGGGGCTGGCCGCCGTCGACGGCGAGGCAGACCCCGGTCATGAACGTGTTGGTCATCGCGAACACCACGGCCTGGGCGACGTCCTGCGGCGTGCCGATCCGCCGTGCGGGATTGCTTCCGGAAAGGCGGGCGAAGAGTTCGGACTTGCCCGTGTCGCCCAGCCCGTCCCACGCGCCGGTGTCGATGGTGCCCGGGGACACGGCGTTGACGCGGATCGGGGCGAGCTCCACGGCCAGCGACCGGGTGACGGTGTTGACCGAGCCGTTCGTCGCGGCGACGGCGAGGAAGCCCGGGTCGGGTTCGAGGGCCGCGACGCCCGAGAACAGGACGAAGGAACCGTCCGCGGGCATGCGCGGGGCGAAGTGCTTGGCCAGCATGATCGGTCCGACCACCTTGGTGCGGAAGGACAGGACGATCGCCTCGGGCGTCAGCTCGGACAGCTTTCCGCGGGCCCGGGCGGACGCCGTGGAGACCACGTGGTCGACGCTGCCGAGGTCCTCGGCGAGCGCCGCGATCGATTCCTCGTCGGTGAGGTCGACCTGCCGCACGGTCACGTCCGTGCCCTTGTAGGCGTCCTCGAGGTCGTCCGGCGTCCGCCCGGCGGCGACGACCCGGGCGCCCTCGGCGCGCGCCGCCCCGGCGACCGCCCGGGCGATGCCGCTGCCACGGCCCACCACCAGCACCGTCCGGTCCTGCAGAGAAGCTGACATGGGACTCTCCCTCGGTCTTTTCGCGTGCGGAACCTTGTTCCGGCCCAGGACGGGGTCGAGGGCCTGTCGTCAAATTCCCGCCTGCCCCGCGCCGCTCCCCCAGCTCCGCTGGGAGGTGCCCCCAGGCACGGCGCCTTCCTGCGTTGTCGAATCGTCCGAGTAGCCCACTACGAGGACGACTCTCCGCCTTGCGATGCACCGCACTGGGGGCACCTCCCAGCGCAAGCTGGGGGAGCCGCGGGGCCCGCCCTCCGGGCGGTGGGGGTCCCTCCCAGCGGTAGCTGGGGGAGCCGATTTGACGACAGGCCCTCTAGCGACTGCGGACCTCGTCGGTGTCCAGTCCGCGGTCCACGCCGTGCGGGACGACCTGCTGACCCGGTTCCGGTTCCAGCCGCTTGCCGTCCAGGGTGACCTCGACCCTGTCCGGCTCGAAGGACACCAGGTCGTCGACACGGCGGACCTCCGGGTAGGCGTTGCGGTACGACCACGCCGCCTTCCGGACCGCGCCGATGTCGTAGTAGTCGGCGAGCCCCTTGTACGGGCAGAAGGTGCGGCCCGCGACAGGGGTCAGCGCCGACTGGTCGACGTCCGCGCGCGGCACGTACCACCGGGGTGCGAAGCCCGACTCGTACAGCACCACGGGGTGCTCGCAGCGGGCCACGACGCGGCCCTCGGAGCGGACCTCCAGCGTGCGGGAGGTGTTGCGGATGTCGATGCGGTGGTAGGCGTCGGCGGCGTGTCCGAGGATGCGGTCGTCCTCCTCGTAGAAGGCGTCCATCGCCCGCCAGGCGAAGGCGATCCGCCCCTCGAGGTCGGCGGCGTGCTCCGGGAGCGCGACGAGTTCCCAGGCGGCACGCTCGGTCATCCGGCCGCCCGCCCGTACGGCGAACCAGGCCGTGTCGCCGAGGTCCTTGTGCCGCGTGACGTGGTCACCGGCGACCAGCGCCTCCGGCAGGACGTCGGAGTGCGGGAAGTAGGCGACCGGGTAGCGGCCCGGCTCGTGGAGCAGCACCACGTCCTCGCTGTCGGCGATCCACTCGCCGGCGAACCTGACCCTCATGCGGCGTCGCAGGCGCTCGGCGAAGAGCATCCGCTCCGGGAGCGGACCGGGCACCAGGAAGTGCCCGATCCGGGTCGTGGAGAGCGGCCCCTGCTGCCAGGACAGTCCCATGGCTCTTCCTTCCTCGTGGGCCGTTGTAATGCTCTCTTCGACGCTAGGACCGTTAGTGGTACGGAACAAGCGATCGGGGATTCGTCTTTTGGATGCGACCACCCCGTAAATCGACGGTCCGGGATTCCGCTGGAGTTCCGCTGGAAGTTCGGCTGGATCGGCGGCGCCCTAATGGATATTTTTGACGCGTGAGCGTTCCTGTGGGAATCGACGAGCTGCAGGCCGCGGGCTTTCCGATGGGCGGCGAGCCCCTGGTCGTGCTGGACCTCGCCGACACCGTCATGACCGCCCGCCGGCCGGCCGTCGACCTGCTCGGGCCCCCTGCCGCGGCCGCCGCCTGGTGGGCCATCCAGGCGAGGAGGCTGCCGCCGGGACCGGCTCCCGATCCGGTGGCGACCCGCAGGCTCCGCGCGGCCGTCCGGGAGGCCTTCGATTCCCATCTCGAGGGACGGCCCGTGGACCCCGCCGCGGTGGAGGACATCAACGCCGCCGCCTCCTCCGCGCCCGTCAGCCCCCGGCTCGTCGTCACCGGCGAGGGACTGCGGGAGGCCGCCAGGCGGCACACCGAGTACGGGGGGAACGCCGCCCTCGCCGTGATCGCGGCCGAGGCCGTCGGGCTGCTGGGCAGCCCCGACCGGCTGCGGCTGCTGCGGCGCTGCGCCAACCCGGAGTGCTCGATGCTGTTCCTGGCCGGGAACCGGCGCCGCAAATGGTGCGCCGGCAACATCTGCGGCAACCGGACCCGGGTGGCCCGCCACTACGAACGCAGCCGTGCGGGGCGTACCCCGGCCGGTTGAGCGGCCGGACGGCGATCCGCGGTTCAGGTCAGGACCCGGCCCAGGAAGCCCCGGATGTACTCCGCGACGGTGTCCAGGTGGCTCTCCAGCGCGAAGTGGCCGGACTCCAGCAGATGGACCTCGGCGTCGGGCAGGTCCCGCAGGAAGGCGCGGGCGCCGTCGGGCCCGAAGATCTCGTCGCGCTCGCCCCAGACGGCCAGCAGCGGGACCCGGGAGTCCCTGAAGTACGCGTGGACCGCGGGGTAGGCCTCGACGTTGCGCGGGTAGTCGCGGAACAGGCTGAGCTGGATCCCGTCGTTGCCGGGCCGGTCCAGGAGCGCCTGGTCGTGGACCCAGTTGTCGGGACTGACCAGGCTGGGGTCGTCCACCCCGTTCAGGTACTGCCAGCGCGTGACCTCCAGGGTGAGCGCGCCGCGCACCGCCGCCTCGGTATCGGGGTTCGGGTCCTTGGCGTAGGCGAACAGCCCGTCCCAGAAGGGCCTGGCGAAGCCCTCCGTGTACGCGTTGCCGCTCTGGCTGACGATCGCGGTGATCCGCCGCGGGTCCGCCAGCGCCAGCCGCCATCCGATGGGGGCGCCGTAGTCCTGCACGTACATGGCGAAGCGGTCCACGCCGAGCTGTTCGAGCAGGCCGGAGGTGACCTCGGTGAGGGCGTCGAAGGTGTACGGGAAGTCCGTCACCGCGGGCATGGCCGACTGGCCGAAGCCTATGTGGTCGGGGGCGATCACGCGGTAGCGGTCGGCGAGGGCGGGGAGCAGGTTCCGGAACATGTGCGAGCTCGTCGGGAATCCGTGGAGCAGTACGAGGGCGGGGGCCGCGGGGTCACCGGCCTCGCGGTGGAAGACGTCCAGGCCGTTGACCGTGGTGGTGCGGTAGTGGACGGTGCCGGTCATGTCTGACCTCCTCGGGCGCTGCGATCGGTTGTTCGTGTGTGCGGGGCGGGAACCGGCGGACGGCGGGGCCGGGGGGACTACGCGGTCGGCAGCGCGGCGGCGGTGTCCACGGTGGGGAGCCCCCGGCTGCGCAGGTCGGTGACGAACCGCCGGACCAGGGCGTCCGAGGGCGTCAGCGTGAGCGCCACGATGTCGCGGTGCACACGGGGCTCCAGCCGCCGGACGACCGCCGTGGGGCGGCCGGCCAGGGCCGACACCGGAACCAGGCTCACCCCCATGCCCGCTCCCGCGAGCTGGGCGGCGGTGCGGGGGCTGTGCGTCCGCAGCACGGGGCTCAGGGTGACCTGGTGCGAGGCGGCGAACCGGTCGACCCAGACCGCCATCCCGTTGCCAGGGTCGTAGTGCACGAAGGGCTCGCCGGCGAGCTCCCCGACCGTGACGGATTCCCGCGAGGCGAACGGATGGGTGGGGAAGGTGGCGACCACCATCTCCTCGCGGCCCAGCACCTCGGTGTGGGCCGTGGTCGCGGTGGGTTCCGGTCCCACGACCAGGTCGGTGGCGCCGTTCATCAGGTGCTCCACCATGCGGTCGGCACTGGTGAACTCCGCCAGTTCCAGTCGTACCCCGGGCCGGCGTGCGCGCCAGCGCCGCAGCACCGGCACCAGCAGCCAGGCGGTCATGGTCTCCGCGCAGGCGATCCGCAGCCGTCCGCCGCTGCCCGCGCCGACCTGCCGTCCGATCCGGACGGCCCGGGCCGCGGCCTCCAGGGCGATCCGCGCCTCTTCGGCCGCGGCGCGGCCGGCCGCCGTCACCCGTACCCCGCGGGCCAGCCGCTCGACGACGGGGGTGCCGAGTTCCCGCTCCAGCGCCGCGATCTGGTGCGAGAGCGCCGGCTGGGACATGTGCAGGGAGGCCGCGGCCCGCGTGACCGAACCCTCGTCGACCAAGGCCACCAGGCACTCCAGCGCCCGCAGTGTCGCCATATGTAAAATCTATCCGAACTGTGCGAAACGTACATAATCCGAAAACGGCCCGGCGTGCGGTGACGCGCCTCGGGGGTTCAGGCCGCCCTGTGGAATCCGCGCTCCTGCACGATCCAGGTGTTGCCGTCCGGGTCGGCGAAGTCGACGAAACTGGCGTAGTCGCGGCGCCCGGGGTCCACCCCGGGCCGGAAACCGCCCTTCCAGTCCTCGACGGGCCACTTGTGCCGCGGCTCCCCGCTCCGTCAGTTCCCGGCGGGCCCGCTCGACGTCACCGACGACCAGGTGGAGGTTGCGCAGCGACCCCGGGACGGCATCGGTGAGCCCGACGCCGATCTGCACCGAGCACGCGGATCCGGGCGGCGTCAGCTGCACGACGCGGAAATCGCCGGCGGGCGCGTAGTCCACGTCGAGGGAGAACCCGGCCCGCTCCGTGTAGAACGCCAGGGACCGGTCGACGTCGGCGACCGGAACGATGACGACCTCAAGGCTGTAGTCCATCAC
The DNA here is from genome assembly GCF_042742985.1 of Streptomyces sp. NPDC058864. Taxonomy (NCBI): domain Bacteria; kingdom Bacillati; phylum Actinomycetota; class Actinomycetes; order Kitasatosporales; family Streptomycetaceae; genus Streptomyces; species Streptomyces sp. NPDC058864. The sequence continues at coordinate 42,758 of NZ_JBHYMQ010000064.1, forward strand.
TCCATCGTTGATCAACACCCCCGGAATCCGCCACCGATGGGGCATGCGCACCTCGAATGCCCAACGAAGAAGAAGGGAATCCCACGCGGGCTACCGACATGCTGCGCGACCTCTGATCACCCCCCGTACCCCGGCCCATACGATCAGACCATGCCAAACCCACCGGATCGTGACGTTCCGTCAAGCCCGGCCACCGACGACGGCCTGCGCCTGTCGGACACCAGCCGGGTCGAGGGCTTCAGCGACGCCGTCTTCGCCATCGTGATCACCCTGCTCGTCCTCGACCTCTACGATCCGCACCACGGGTCGGGCGAACTCGTGCCGGGGCTCCTCGGCAACTGGCCCGCCTACGTGGCCTTCCTCGTCTCGTTCGTCTACGTCGGCGTCATCTGGCTCAACCACCACGGGCTGTTCCGGCGGATCCGGCACATGGACGTCGGTCTGCTGTGGATCAACCTCGCCATCCTCTTCAGCGCCGTCATCGTGCCCTTCCCCACGGCGGTGCTCGGGGACGCGTTCGGCGAGGCGGGGAGCCCCCACGACCGGCGCGTGGCGGTCGTCCTGTACGCGCTGGTGGCGGCCGTGATGTCGGCTCCGTGGTGGGGGGTGTTCAGCTATCTGCGCGACCATCCGGAACTGCTGGAAACCGGTGTGTCGCCCCGCTACCTCCAGTCGCAGAGGATCCGGCCGCTGACCGGCCTCGTCCTGTACGTGGTCTGCGGCATCGGCGGGTGGTTCGTCGCCCCGGCCGTCGGCCTGGTGTGCATCGCCGTGGTGATCCTCTACCACGCCCTCACCAGCGAGGGCCTCCACGAAGGCCCGCTCGGCCGGCTCTTCGGGGCCGTCGGACGGAGATGAGCCGCGCCGTCCCCGTCACGCGGGTCCGGCGCCCGGCTGGAACGGGCCGAGGCGGGGCACGGACGCCTTGCCGGTGTTGGAGACCTCGCCGCCGGTCCACGGCACCTTCAGGGACGCGGTCTCGTCCGGCGGGGTGACCATCACCGCCGCCGGGGTCACCGTGGTCACGCCCGTGATGGCCGGGTTGGAGAAGGACATCGCCGACCAGGCGCTCGCGCCGGGCGCCAGCGAGACCCGCCGCGGTGACTGCCCCGTGGCGCGCTCCGGGTCGACGGTCACCTGCTCGCCGGCGGCGTTGACGAAGGCCACGCCCGGGAAACCGCGGACCGTGCAGGTGCGACCGGAACGGTTGGTGAGGACGATCGGGAAGTTCTCCTGGCCCGCGCCGGGGTCGTTGCGGCCGATCGAGGCACTGAGGTCCGAGGTGTGGCAGCGCCCACCGGCCTGCGGTGGCTCGCCGGTGTGGCCGGACGAGGAGCCGGACGAGGAGGGTGTCGTGGATGCGGCGGGGGCCGAGGCGGGGGTCTCCCCGGAAGGCTTGGCGGAGGACGCCGGGTCCCCGCTCGCCAGGTCCCCGCTCACCGGACCGGCCGAGCCGGGCAGCGTCCGCGGGGCGCTCGCGGTCTCCTTCCCGCCGCTGTCGCCGCAGCCGGTGAGCACCGCCGCCAGGACGAGCCCGCCCACGAGCAACGGCACCGGCCCGCCCGCGCGGGTGAGCCGGCCGGTGGTGCGTCGGCTGCGGCGGTTCGGCAGCGCGCACCCGCCGCACCGTTCGGTGGGCATCGCCTCGTGCTCGGCCACGTTCATGTCTCTCTCCTCCCCGGCAGGCCGCGGGGGCCTCTCGCCGGACGGCATCCCGTACTCCCGGTGAGATGCGCCGTGGGCGGCGGAAGTTCTCCTCGATCGGTGTCTCACCCGGTGATCCGCAGACCGCCGAGGACATCATCGGTCAGGTCGGGTCCGCCGGCCTGCCGGATCTGCACGTACACCTGGGGCTGCGCGGCACCCGCCCGGGTGAGGCTGATCTCGTCCAGAGACCCGCCGGCCGCGCCGCAGCCGGTCCAGTGACGGACCCGGCCGCTCCAGCCCGGCGCCCCTTCGCTCGCGTAGCCGCGGCTGCCCCGGTAGCGGCAGCCGCCGTGCCGGACCGCACCCACCCGGGCGGTGAGATCGCCGCGCTCGCTCAGTCCGACGAACACGCCGTCCACCCCGGAGCCGAGGTCCTGCCACCTCGCCACGTCCGAGGCGATCAGCAGGGCGGGCTCATGGGCGTCGGCAAGCCGCAGCGCCCGGGGGCTCCAGCCGCCGCGGACGAGTTCCCTGCCCCATCCCGCGGGGACCTGCACCCGGATCCGGTCGGTGGCGTCGCTCACCACCGTCGGCGGCGGGGTCCGCGGCGCGCCGGAACGTGAGGCGGCAAGACCGGCGCCGCCGGCCGCGAGCACCGCGGCGCACAGGGCGATGACGAGGGTCCGCCCACGCCGCCGGCGCGGCCGGCTCTCCACGTGGCCGGCCGACCGGGCGGCCAGCGCGTCCAGTTCCTCGGCGAACCGCGACGCGCTCGGCCAGCGCTTGCGCCGGTCCGGCTCCAGGGCGCGCAGCACCGCCCGCTCCACGGGAGAAGGGAGGTCCGGGCGCAACCGGCGGGGCCGGACGACCTTCCCCGCGGGGCCCGGCACCGATCCCGTGACCAGGTGGTACAGCAGGGCCCCCAGTCCGTACACGTCGGCGCGCACGTCGATGCCCCCGTCCGGGCGGGCCTGTTCGGGCGCCATGTAACCGGCCGAACCGGCGGCCATCGTCAGGCCGGAGGCCTGGGCGAGCGCCTTGGCCAGACCAAGATCGGCCACGAGCACCCGCTCCTGCCCCTCCCCGGTCCCGCTGATCAGCACATTGGACGGCTTGATGTCACGGTGCACGACACCCGCCTCGTGCAGCGCCGCGACACCGCGGGCGGCCTCCGCCGTCAGCCGCAGCGCCTCCGGCAGCGGTGGCCGTCCCTGGGCGAGGAGGTCGCCCAGGGTGCCGCCGTCGGCGTACTCCATGACGAAGTAGGGCCGCTCGTCGGGCAGTTCCCCGATGTCGAAGACCTGCACCAGACGGCTGGACGCGGCCTTGCGCAGCAGCCGGGCCTCGGAGAGGAAGCGCTCGCGCAGATCCATGCGGTACGCCCAGTTCTCCGCCATCACCTTGACGGCGACCGGCGCGTCGAGCGAGTCGTCATGGGCCAGCCACACCATGGCGAACGCCCCGGAACCGACAGGTCGCACCAGCCGGTAACGGCCTATCTGCTGAGGTGGGGGCATGTGCCTATCATGCACCGACCCCGACAAGGACCGAGGAGGACCCCTGTGACGCCCGCCCAGGAGACGGAGGAGTTCGCCGCGCGGGCGGCGGCCGGGGACGCCGCGGCGCTGGACCTGCTCCTCGCCCGGATCCGGCCCGAGGTCCTGCGTCGCTGCGGCCGCTTCCTGCCCCACCGCGAGGACGCGGAGGAGGCCGCCCAGGACGTCCTCTTCCAAGTCGCCCGCAGCATCCGCACCTTCGAGGGGCGCAGCCTCTTCCACACCTGGCTGTACACGGTCGTCGCCAACTGCGCCCGCCAGAAGTACCGGGAGCTCAAACGACGGCACGCCGAGCGGCCCCTCTCCGCGGCCGAGGCCGACACGCCCGACCCCCGCAGGACCAGCGTGGTCGCGGGGACCCGGCTCGACCTGCTGGAGGCCCTCGACCGGCTGGAGGGCGTCAGCCCCGAACTGGTCGCCCCGCTGGTGTACCGCGACATCTGCCAGATGGAGTACCGGGAGATCGAGGAGCGCCTCGGCATCCCGCTCGGAACGGTGAAGTCGCGCCTGCACAAGGCGCGCAGGCAGGTACGGCAGTGGCTGGTGGACACGGCCTGACGGGCACGGGACCGCGGTGCGTGCGAAATTCCCCCGCCGTGCGCGGAACTTGTCCCGGACTTCGCGCGACTCACCCATCCGGGGGCGGTGTGTGCCGCCGCCCGAAGATGCCGACAGGAGTTGCGTTTTGTCCATGTTCCCGAGCCGTCCGCCCCGCCGGCGCAGACGGCCGTCCCTCGGCGCCGGTCTGCTGAGCGTCGCCTTCCTGGCCGCGTTCGGCGCCGCTCCTGCCCCGGCCCAGGCCGCGGAGGGCGGGCGCAGCACGGCGCCCGCGTCCGCACCCGCCGCGCCGGGTCACGTCGAGCCGCTCTGCGGTACGCCCGAGCCGCACGAGTTCGCCTGCTTCGGCCTGCGGCGCACCGACCTCCCCGCGCACAAGGGCCTGCGGGCGGCCGGGGAGGACCCGGAGGGCTTCGGCCCCGCCGACCTGCGCAGCGCCTACGGCCTGCCCGCCGACGGCGGGGCGGGCCGGACCATCGCCGTCGTCGACGCCTTCGACAACCCGGACGCCGAAGCCGACCTCGCCGTCTACCGGGCGCAGTACGGACTGCCCGCCTGCACCACCGCCAACGGCTGCTTCACCAAGGCCGACCAGCGCGGCGGCACCCACTACCCCGACCCCGACCCCGGCTGGGCCGGGGAGATCTCCCTCGACCTGGACATGGTCTCCGCCGTCGCCCCGAACGCCCGGATCCTGCTCGTCGAGGCCGACTCCGCCGGCGTCGACGACCTGGGCGCCGCCGTCGACCAGGCCGTGGCGCTCGGCGCGGGCTACGTCTCCAACTCCTACGGCTCCAACTACGCGTTCCTCCCCGAGGACCCCGGCGAGTCCGCGGCCGACGTCCACTACGACCACCCCGGCGTCGCCGTGGTCGCCTCCTCCGGTGACTCCCGCTACGGCGTCGCCTACCCGGCCGCGTCCCCGCACGTGACCGCGGTCGGCGGCACCACCCTCACCCGGGACGCGGGTACCGCCCGGGGCTGGTCGGAGTCGGTGTGGGACCACGACGGGGCCGGCACCGGTTCCGGTTGCTCCCGCTACGAGCCCAAGCCCGCGTTCCAGGAGGACACCGGCTGCCCCGGACGCACCGTCGCCGACGTCTCCGCCGTGGCCGACCCGGCCACCGGTGTCGCCGTCTACGACGGCTACAACGGCGGCGGCTGGGGCGTGGCGGGCGGCACCAGCGCCTCCGCGCCGATCATCGCGGGCGTCTACGCCGCAGCGGACGCCCCGGTCGCCGGAACGTACCCCAACACCTACCCGTACGCCCAGGGCGGCCCCGGACTGCACGACGTCACCGCGGGCGCCAACGGCCGCTGCTCCCCGGCGTACCTGTGCACCGCGGGCGCCGGCTACGACGGACCCACCGGCCTGGGCACCCCGAACGGCACGGGTGCCTTCCGCATGGGGCCGCACGGCACCGTGACGGGCACGGTCACCGACCGGCGCAGCGGCTCGCCCCTGCCCGGGGCCGTGGTCACGGCGGGCATCTTCCGCGCCACCACCGACGCCCGCGGCCGCTACACACTGCCGCTGCCCGCCGGCCGGCACGACGTCCGGGTCGAGGCGTACGGCTACGCGCCCGGCGAGGCCGCGGACGTCGACGTCACCGACGGCGCCGCCGTCCCCCGGGACGTCACCCTGCGCAAACTGGCGACCCACCGGGTGTCGGGCACCGTCAGCGACGGATCGGGGCACGGCTGGCCGCTCCACGCGAAGATCACCGTGGACGGCGTTCCGGGCGCCCCGGTCTGGTCCGACGCCTACACCGGCGCGTACCGCCTCGACCTGCCCGAGAACCACACCTACACCCTCCGTGTCGTCGGCGACGACTCCCACTACCGGTCCCTGGTACGGCAGGTGACGGTGGGCACCGCCGACCGGGAGCTGCGGCTGGCGCTGCCCGCGGACACCTGGGCGACCGCCGACCCCGCCTACCGCCTGACGGTGCGCACCGTCGACACCCAGCCCTTCGACTCCGCGGCCGGGGCGCCAGAGGGCTGGAGCGTCGCCGACGCCCCCGGCACCGCCCGCGGCTGGGCGTTCGACGATCCGGGCGCCCGGGGCAACACCACCGGCGGCTCCGGGGCGTTCGCGGTCGCCGACAACGACCACGCCGGCTGGGACACCGCACTGGACACCCAACTCATCAGCCCTGTCTACGACTTCACCGGCAAGGGCGATCCCGCACTGGCCTTCGCCACGGACTACGAGGGTTCCGCGGAGCAGCGCGGCGACGTCGACGTCAGCGACGACGGAGGCAGGACCTGGACGACGGTGTGGCACCAGGACCAGCTGTGGAGCAGCGGCCGCGTGGAGGTCCCGCTGACCGCCTACGCCGGCGAGCGGGCCGTGCGACTGCGCTTCCACTTCACCGGTCCCGGCATGCTGTGGGCCGTCGACGACGTGACGGTGACCCGGCGGATCCTCACCCCCGTCCCCGGGGGAGTGGTCACCGGCACCGTCACCGACGCCAACACCGGACGGGGACTGGTCGCCGCCGTGGTGCGCACCGGCGCCCACGCCTCGGCGCAGACCACCGCCACCACCGGCGACCCGCGCACCGGGGACGGCCTCTACCGCCTCTTCGTCCCGGGCGGCGGCAGCCGGGCGGTCACCACCGCCAAGCCCGCCTACCGGACGGCCTCGCGCTCCGTGACCGTCCGTCCGGACCGGGTCGTCAAGGCATCCTTCGCCCTCGCGGCGGGACGGCTGTCGCTCGGCACCGCCCGGATCGACGTCACCACCGCGTCCGGCGGCAAGGCCGTCCGGAAGGTGACCGTCCGCAACACCGGCACCGCTCCCGCCACGCTCCGCATCGGCGAGCGCACCGGCACCGGCCCGGGCTCCGCACCTCCCGCCGGCGCCTGGCGCACGCTGCCGGACCTCCCCGTCCCGGTGATGGACAACGCCGTGGAGACCGATCGCGGCCGGCTCTACTCCGCGCTCGGCTCCGACGGCCCCACCCCCACCGCGGACCTGTACGTCTACGACCCCGCGGTGGGCACCTGGACCCGCGGCGCCCCGGCGCCCGAGCCCAGGCAGGCCACCGCCCACGGGATCATCGGCGGCCGCCTCTACACCGTCGGCGGCTGGGGCCCGCAGGAGACGGTCAGCAGCACCCTGCAGGTCTACGACACGGTGCGGAACACCTGGGCGAAGGGCCCGGCCGTCCCCGAGGGCCACTACGGTGCGGCGGGCGCAGTCCTCGACGGGCGGCTGTACGTCGTCGGCGGCTGCACCAACACCGACTGCGCGGGCACCGTGTACGTCTTCGACCCGGCCTCCGGCCGGTGGACCAGGGCCGCGGACTACCCGCAGTCGATCGGCTGGACCTCCTGCGGCGCCATCAGCGGCAGGCTCTACTGTGCGGGAGGCACCCACGAGTACGTGGAGACGTCAGCGGCCTACGTCTACGACCCGGCCTCCGACGGCTGGCAGCCCGTCGCGGACATGCCCGTGGGCCTGGCGACCTCCGCCTATACCTCGGCGAACGGGCGGCTCCTGGTGTCCGGCGGATTCAAGAGGGTCGGCGTCAACAGGGTCCTGACCCCGGAGGGGTACGCCTACGACCCCGGCAGCGACACCTGGACGCCGCTGCCCCGCACAGCGACCGCCGTCTACCGTGGCGGCGGCGCCCCGGGCATGTACCGGGTGGGCGGCAGCGACCAGAGCCGTTTCCCCGTGCCGGTGGCCACCGTGGAGGAACTGCCGGGCTGGGACGGGACCGAGACGGACGTGGGCTGGCTCACGGAGAGCCCGGTCCGGCTGACCCTGCGGCCCGGTGAGCGGGCGACGTTCACCGTCCGGGCGGACGCCCACGGCTTCCGCGGTCCGCAGGACCGCACGGCGTCCCTGGTGATGCGCAGCGACACGCCGTACTGGCTGCCGCCGGTCCCGGTGGCGCTGCACGTCACGAGGGGACGCGCCTCGTAGCGCCGGCGGCCCCACGCCCGCGCCCCCGGGCGGACCGGAGTCCGCC
>NZ_JBHYMQ010000065.1:0-50453 GCF_042742985.1 Streptomyces sp. NPDC058864
GCGGTGGCAGACCACCGCGGCCGCGCCGTGACGGGAGTCGCTCAGGCGATCGTGCCGGAGTCGCCGGGAGCGCCGGGAGCTCCGGGCAGATCGGTACCGGTGGCGGAAGTCTCGGGCGCGCTCGCGCTGGCCGAGGTGCCGCCGTCACCGGTGCTGCCGTCGGCGCCCGTGTCGGTCGGGGTGGGCGTGGGACTCCCCGTGCCGGTCGGCGTCGTCGACGGCGATCCGGACGGACTGCCGCCGGTCGGATCGCCCGTTCCTCCGGTCTGGCCGCCCGTCTGGCTGCCGGTCTGGCCGCCGGTCGTGGTGCCTCCCCCGTGCGTGCTGCCGCCGTGCGAACCACCGCCCGAACCACCGGCGCCGGCCGAGCCACCGCCCGTCGAGGAGCCGCCGCCGGCCCCGCCGCCGGTGCCGTCGGTACCGCCGGAGTCGCCTCCGGACACGGACCCGGTACCGCCACCGGTGCCGGCGGCCGGAGCGCCCGGCGTCGTCACGGCGTCGCTGCCGCTCGCGGAGGGTCTGGGCCGCTGGCTCGAGCCGGGGCTCGGGATGTCCTCGGCAGGGAGGCCGTCGTCCGCGTTGTCCTCCTGGGCCGACTCCACCGGCTTCACGTTCATGGGGGTGTTCTGGTCGCCGCCGGAGGCCGTCGTGCCGAGGGTGACGACGGTGCCGAGCACGGCCGCCAGCAGGGCGCCCGCGCCGGCGGCGACGAGGTTGCGGCGGGAGCCGGTGAGGGCGATCCGGCGCGGGGCGGTGGCCGCCGCGGCCAGGCGCCTGCCGATGATCGTCGTCGGCGCCTCGGACATGTCGGTGCCCGTCGCCGGGGTCTCGATGCCCACGAGGCCCGCGCCGGGCACAGGACCGCCCGCCCGGTCCACGACGAGCGCGAGGGTACGGCGCCCCACCGTGGTGCCCTGGCGGTCCGCGAGGGCGCCGCGCAGGGCTATCGAGGCCTCGAGCTCGCTGCGGGCCCGGTCCAGGTTGCCCAGGCACAGCGCCAGGACGCCGAGTTCGTGGAGGAAGTACGCCTCCTCGCCCACCTCCCCGCCGAGCCGGGCGGCCTCCTGGCCGACGCGCAGCGCGCGCTCCCACGCGCTCCAGTGCATGGCTGCGGCGAGGACGGGCGCCACCGTACGGGCCAGGAGCACCGCGGCGCTCGTGTGTCCGCCGTCGCGGGCCGCGCCCAGGGCGGCCAGGATGGCCTCCGCCTCGGCGGCGACGCGCCGCGGGGTGACCGAGGGGTGCCCGGCCCACCAGGCGTAGTGCTGGGCGGCGGCCAGCGACTGCGGGGAGCCCTCGGCTGCGGCCTCGGCGGCCAGTCCGTCCACGAGGGCCAGTTGCCGGCCCACGCCCGCCGCGAGGCGGTGGTGCGCGGCGACGGGCACGGCGAGACCGACGGCCACGATCTCGCCGAGCGCGGCGTCGCCGTGGGTGTCGCCGACGAGCGCCGGCAGGTGCGACTGGTGCGGGCACTCGCCGCCCAGGGCCACCGCGAAGCGCAGCGCCTCCTGGGCCGAGGTACCGAGGCGGGAGGCGAGCAGGGCGGCGGGCGCGGCGCTCTCGGCGAGCGAGGGCAGCGGCACGTGCGCGGCCGGCACGCCCGGTTCGGCGTCGAAGGGCGCGTCGACCGGGAGTCCGTCCGCGGCCGGCACATCGCCCCACACCGACTCGTCCGCCGCGAGGATCTCCGCCCCCACGGCGTCACGCTGCCGCAGCAGCGCACCGGCCTGGACGAAGCGCAGCGGCAGGCCCTCGGACTCGAACCACAGGTCGGCCGCCCAGGCGGTCTCCTCCTCCTCCAGCGGGCGGCCCGCGGAGAGCTCCAGCAGCTCCAGGCAGGCGACCCGGGTCAGTCCGGGGAGGAAGACCTCCTCGACCAGGGAGTCGGAGGCGGGGGCCGGCACGTCGGGCGTGGCCGACATCACGAAGGCGCACTCGGGCGCCGCCGCGAGCAGTTCCTCCAGGGAGGCGCCGCCGAACTCCAGGTCGTCCAGGACGACGACGGCGCCGACCTCGCGCAGCAGCTCCAGCAGCCGGCTGCGGTCGGGGCGGTAGTCCTCGGTGTCGTAGACGGTGCCGAACAGCTCCTGCAGCAGGTCGCTGGGGGTCCGCCGGTAGCCGGAGATGCGGATCACACCGTCGGGGGCGAGGTCCTCGCAGGCCTGCGCGACCGCTTCGAGCAGCACGCTGCGCCCGGCGCCGGAGGGCCCGGTCACGCGTACCGAGCGGCCCCGGGAGAGCAGCCGCACCAGGCGCTCGCGCTCCTCCTCCCGCTCCAGCAGCGGGAGCTCGGGTGCGCGGGGCCCCGGCGGCACCGACGGCCGGGCGGCGGCGGTGAGCGCCGCGCGCTCCTGTGCCGCGCGCCGTACGGGGCTGGGCAGGTCGCCGGGGGCGAGGGAGCTGACCTCGCTGCCGTCGACGGGGTTGAGGGTCAGCTTGCAGTCGCCCACGACGAGTTCGACGACGCGTGGCGCGTCGCCGTCCGCCGTGCCCGCCCCGACCTCGAGGGCGAGCGGGTCGCGTGGCGGCCGGCCGACGCGCGGGGTCGGCAGGGTGCCGTCCTCCGCGCCGACGGCCGGCTTCGCGTCGGCGAGGTTCGTGGAGTCCTGTTGTGCGCCGTACTCGTCACCGGTCATGTCGGGTCCGTGTGGGTCCATTAGTCTCCGCCCCCATGTGCGTCGCAGCGGGGCCCCACCGGGCCCGCGGTTCCGCCGTTGGACCGGTCCGGCTCCCCTCCTCGGCGTACGGGGTTGAGGCACGCCGGAACCGAACCCTAAACCTTCCCACAGTATGTGCGAAGCCCAGGGCGCCCATGCCGCCCTTGCGTCCGAATCTGTCCGGGGTTGCCGCTTCCGTGGCGGCGCGCCCGGTGGGTGCGCTAGGTCCGCGGCAGTGCTTCTGCCGCGATTCCCCCCTCGATGACCAGGATGCGGTGCAGCCTCGTGGCCACCAGCAGCCGCTGCATCTGCGCGGGCACGCCCCGCAGGACGAGCCGCCGGTCCGCCCGGCCGCAGCGGCGGTGCGCCCCCATGATGACCCCCAGGCCCGTCGCGTCCCACGAGTCGAGTTCGGTCAGGTCGAGCACGAGGTCGCCGTGGCCGCCGTCCACCGCGCTGTGCAGGACCTTGCGGGCGTCCGCCGCGGTGCGGACGTCGAGGCGGCCCCCGACGACCAGCTCGGCGTGATCGCCCCTGATGTGCATTACGCCTCCCCGTGGAGTGAATGGGTGGGAACTGCCGTGGTTCTACGTAACTGACGGTCCGTCGTACGAAGAGGTTGCCGTCTGTGAGCGAACCGATACCGAATTCACCCTTGCGAGTGACAGGAGGGGTCCGAGGGGCCCAGCCCGCCGGTCATCCGCACCGGACCGGGCCCTTTGGATTGACGCTCCGTCAGTACCGGTAGAAGCCCTCGCCGCTCTTGCGGCCGAGCGCGCCCGCGTCCACCATGCGCCGCATGAGCTCCGGCGGGGCGAACTTCTCGTCCTGGGATTCGGTGTAGATGTTGTCGGCGGCGTGCAGCAGGATGTCGACGCCGGTGAGGTCGGCGGTCGCCAGCGGGCCCATCGCGTGGCCGAAACCGAGCTTGCAGGCGACGTCGATGTCCTCGGCCGTGGCGACGCCCGACTCGTAGAGCTTGGTGGCCTCGACGACCAGCGCCGCGATCAGCCGGGTGGTGACGAAGCCGGCGACGTCCCGGTTGACGACGATCGTCGTCTTGCCGATCTCCTCCGCGAAGGCCTTGGCGCGCACCAGGGTCGCGTCGCCGGTCTTGTACCCGCGGACCAGCTCGCACAGCTGCATGAGCGGCACCGGCGAGAAGAAGTGGGTGCCGACCACGCTCTCCGGGCGCTCCGTCACCGCCGCGATCTTGGTGATCGGAATGGCCGAGGTGTTGGAGGCCAGTACCGCGTCCGCCTTGGCGATCTTGTCGAGGGCGCGGAAGATCTCCTGCTTGACCTCGATCTTCTCGAAGACGGCCTCGACGACGATGTCGGCGTCGGCGGCCGCGTCCAGGTCGGTGGTGGTGGTGATGCGCGCGAGCGCGGCGGCCGCGTCCTCGGCGGCGAGCCTGCCCTTGGCGACGAACTTCCCGTAGGACGCCTCGATCCCGCCCTTGCCCCGGGCCAGCGCCTCGTCCGTGATGTCACGCAGGACGACCTCGTAACCCGCCTGTGCGGACACCTGCGCGATGCCGGAGCCCATCAGGCCGGCTCCGATGACGGCGAGCTTCTTCGCCACGGCACACACCAATCTTCTCGATGCTGTTGCCGGGACCTTAACGTCGGTTCACAGCGGAGCGCAGCAGGAAGAGAGGCGGGTCACCCTGTGTCCTTCGTCGCACAGTTGAGGGCCCCGGCGCCCAGTTGCTGCCGCACCGCGTCCAGTTTGACCGGGACCGCCCCGCGAGTCTGCTTCCGTCGCCCCCGCCGCCGGCCCGCCACGGGGCGCGCCCCAGGCGCGGCCTGACTACGCTCGACACATGGTCAATCTGACGCGCATCTACACGCGGACCGGGGACGACGGCACCACCGCCCTCGGCGACATGAGCCGCACCGCCAAGACCGACAGCCGCATCTCGGCCTACGCGGACGCCAACGAGGCGAACGCGGCGATCGGTGTGGCGCTCGCGCTCGGCGCGCTCCCGCAGGACGTCGCGACCGTCCTCGTACGGGTCCAGAACGACCTCTTCGACGTCGGCGCCGACCTCGCGACACCCGTGGTCCAGGACCCCAAGTACCCGCCGCTGCGCGTCGAGCAGTCCTACGTGGACCGGCTGGAGGCGGACTGCGACCGCTTCCTGGAGGAGCTGGAGAAGCTGCGCAGCTTCATCCTGCCGGGCGGCACCCCGGGCGCCGCGCTGCTCCACCAGGCGTGCACGGTCGTCCGCCGCGCCGAGCGTTCCACCTGGACCGCGCTGGAGGAGCACGGCGAGACGATGAACCCGCTCACCGCCACCTACCTCAACCGGCTGTCCGACCTGCTGTTCATCCTGGCCCGTACCGCCAACAAGGAGGTCGGCGACGTGCTGTGGGTACCCGGCGAGAACCGCTGACCGCCCCCGCTCAGGCACGCGGCCGGGCGGCTGGTTCCCGCTTGGGCCACAGCGTGTAGCTCGCCGCGACGACGGCGTGGATCCCGGCCGCCGCCGCCATCCGCACCTGCCACTCCGCCAGGGCCGCCGTGCGTCCGGCGTCCGCGACGAGCAGGACGGCCGACTGCAGCAGGGCGGCGGTGACGGCCGCGGACACCGCGGTACGGCCCAGCAGCCGCCACTCGTGCACGGCCCGGGCCCTGCCGTACTTCGGCGCCGTCGGCGGCTTCGGGCCGCCCGCGAAGCGGTGCGCGAACCGGGCATCGGCCCAGCGGACGACGGAGTGGCCGTAGCCGGCCGAGAAGCCGACGTACGCGGCGGCCAGACCGTGCCGCGCGGCGGCGGTGCCGCCGTCGCGGAGGTCGGCCACGGCGGCGGCCAGCAGCACCAGGTCCACCAGGGGCACGCACACCAGCAGGGCCGCGCCCGCCCGGGGCCGGCGCAGCAGGTAGCGCACCGCGAGCCCGGCGCCGAGCAGCACCCAGAAGGCGATCTCGCACCCGATGATCAGGGTCACCAACATGCCGCAAGGCTCACCCACCGCCGCCGCGGGGCGCGTCGTCGGCGCTGATGAGACCCGGCTGCATCCTTCGGTGTACGTACCGGCTCCGACCCCCGGCCGAGGCGCCCCGTCCGTGCCGCGTGCTGGGATGGGCCCATGACGACCACCGCCGCCCGGCGCCCGCACCGCGACGACGTGCTGATCGCCGTGGCGGGGCTCGCGGGCGGGCTCACGATGTGGGCGTTCGGGCTGTACACCTACTCCGGGAACCATCCGGCGGGCGGCCGCCCCTGGCTGCCGCTGCTCCCGCTGGTGACCATGGCCGGATGCGAACTGCTGCGCAGGACCGCGCCCCGCCTCGCCGTCGTCGTCGGCGTGCTCACCTTCTGCGCGGACTTCGTGATCGGTTCGCTGCTGGTGACCGTGCTGATGTTCACCGACCTCGTGTACGCCGCCGTCCTGTACGGGCCGAAACGGCTGAGCCGGGTGGTTCCGGTCGCGAGCGTGCTCAGCACGGCCGCGCTCACGGCCACCGCCGTGGCGGTGCACCCGGTCGCCGAGTCCCTGCTGATCGGCGTGGTCGGCGCCCTGGTCTCGGTGGCCCCCGCCTCGACGGGGGTGATCGTACGGCGGCACCGCGACGAGGCCGCGCACGAACGGCTGCGCGCGGAGCAGACCGCGCTCCTCTCGGAGCTGGACCGCCGGGAGGCGGTGGGCCGTGAGCGGGCCCGGATGGCCCGCGAACTGCACGACATGGTGGCGGGCCACCTCTCCGCGATCGCCGTCCACTCCACCGCCGCGCTGTCGCTGGACCGCCACGAGGGCCCGGCCCGCGAGGCGCTGGCGGTGATCCGGCAGAACAGCGTGGAGGGCCTGTCCGAGATGCGCCGGCTGATCGGGCTGCTGCGCGACTCGGCGGGCGAGGACGGGGAGCCTGCCCCCGTCCCGCGGCTGGCAGGTCTGGACGCGCTCCTGGAGCAGATGCGCGCGGCGGCCCCGCACTCGGCCTTCGTGCTGCGCGACGAACGCCCCCAGGGCGGCGGTTCGCTGCCCGCACCGGTGGAACTGGCGGCGTACCGGATCGTGCAGGAGTCCTTGACCAACGTCCTCAAGCACGCGTCGCCGGGTGAGGTGCCCGTCATGCTGGAGCAGGACGGCAAGGCGCTGACCGTGACCGTGGCGAGCCCCTGCCGCAGCGGCGGCACGGGGCTCCGGCCCGGGCCCCGGGCCCCCGGCTCCGGCAGCGGCCTGATCGGGATGCGCGAACGCACCGAACTGCTGGGCGGCACCTTCGAGGCGGGCCGGGAGGGCACGACATGGCGGGTACGGGCGGTACTGCCCATGGAGGGGAACGCATGATCCGGGTGGTCGTCGCCGAGGACCAGTCCGCGGTACGGGCAGGGCTGGTGCTGATCCTGCGCTCGGTGCCCGACATCGAGGTGGTCGGCGAGGCCGCCGACGGGGAGGCCGCGGTCCGCGTCGCCCGCGAGCTGCGCCCGGACGTGATCCTCATGGACCTCCAGATGCCCCGGCTGGACGGGGTGTCCGCGACCCGGGAGATCGTCGCGGAGGGCCTGGCCGACGTGCTCGTCCTCACCACGTTCGACCTGGACGATTACGTCTTCGGGGCGCTGCGCGCGGGCGCCGCCGGATTCCTGCTCAAGGACACCGAGGCGGACCAGCTGATCGAGGGCGTACGGCTGGTGGCCCGCGGCGAGGGGATGATCGCGCCCGCGGTGACCCGCCGGCTGATCGGCGAGTTCGCCCGTCCGAGGCCGCGGCCGGCCGCCGACCGTGCCGTCCTCGGCCCGCTGACGCCGCGGGAGCGGGAGGTGCTGGTCTGCGTGGGCGAGGGCCTGTCCAACGCGGAGATCGCGGCGCGGCTGGAGATGGCGGAGGCCACGGCGAAGACGCACGTCAGCCGCATGCTGGCGAAGCTGGAGCTGCGCAGTCGCGTGCAGGCGGCAGTGCTCGCCCAGGAACTGGGACTGCCGGGGCGGCCATAGGAGCGGCCGGACCGGACAGGGCCGTCGGGCGGCAGCCGCCAAGCCACGTTGACCCTCCCCCAGACTTCGTCCGGGGGCACCCCCAGCCAGCGGGGAGCCCCGAACAGCCTGCTAAGCCACGTTGACCCTCTGGCCCGGAGGGGCGGCCTCGAGCCAGGCGAGGAAGCCGGTGAGGGCGTCGTCGCTCATGGCGAGTTCCAGACGGGTTCCGCGGTGCTCGCAGACCAGGATGACGGCGTCGGAGAGGAGCGCCAGCTCCTCCTGGCCCTCCGGGAGGCGGCGGTGCAGCACCTCGATGGCGGAGCGTTCCAGCACCCGGCGCGGCCGGGGGGCGTAGGAGAAGACCCGGAACCACTCGATCCGGTCACCGCTGTAGCGGGCCACGCCGTAGGCCCAGCCCTTGCCGGAGGGTTCGCCGGCACCGGTGGGCGGCATCCGCAGGCTGCAGTCGAACGTACCGCCGGGCCGCTGGATCAGCCGGCGCCGCAGCCCGAAGACGAACAGCCCCAGCAGCGCCACCGCCACCAGGGCCCCGCACACCTGAAAAGCGAGGATCACGCCCACCGACCTCCTCGCTCCGTGTCACGAATGGTGATACTGCAGCCGCGGGACACCCTCACGGGCCTCCCGCGGCTCATGGCCCGGTGGGCCGGGTGCTCAGCGCGACCCGCTGGTGGCGGCGATCAGCCGGACCTCGGCCCGGCGCTCACCGGCGGCGTCGGCGTCGGCCTTCGCACGCTCCAGGGCCCGCTCCGCACGCTGGACGTCGATCTCCTCGGCGAGCTCGGCGATCTCCGCCAGCACCGAGAGCTTGTTGTCCGCGAACGAGATGAAGCCGCCGTGCACCGCCGCGACGACGGTGCCGCCCTCGCCGGTGCGGATCGTCACCGGACCGGACTGGAGCACGCCCAGCAGCGGCTCGTGGTTCGGCATGACGCCGATGTCGCCGGACTCGGTGCGTGCGACGACAAGTGTGGCCGCGCCGGACCAGACTTTGCGGTCCGCTGCGACCAGCTCGACGTGCAGCTCAGCCAAGATGGCTCCTCGGGTCGGCACCCGCCGCCGTCCGGCGGGTGCATAAAACAAAGGATAACGGGGGTGCGGCAAGGGGGCGGACACAGGGTCCGCCCCCTGCCACGGTGAGCCGTCGGGCGACGGGCGTCAGCTGACGCCGAGCTCGCGGGCGTTGCGCTCGAGGTCCTCGATGCCACCGCACATGAAGAACGCCTGCTCAGGGAAGTGGTCGTACTTACCGTCGGCGATGGCGTTGAACGCGGAGATCGACTCGTCCAGCGGGACGTCGGAGCCGTCGATACCGGTGAACTGCTTCGCCGCGTGGGTGTTCTGCGACAGGAAGCGCTCGATGCGGCGGGCGCGGTGGACGGTGAGCTTGTCCTCCTCGCCCAGCTCGTCGATACCGAGGATCGCGATGATGTCCTGGAGGTCCTTGTACTTCTGCAGGATCCCCTTGACGCGCATGGCGCACTCGTAGTGGTCCGCCGCGATGTAGCGGGGGTCCAGGATGCGGGACGTCGAGTCCAGCGGGTCCACCGCCGGGTAGATGCCCTTCTCCGAGATCGGACGGGACAGAACGGTCGTCGCGTCCAGGTGGGCGAAGGTGGTCGCCGGCGCCGGGTCGGTCAGGTCGTCCGCGGGGACGTAGATCGCCTGCATCGAGGTGATCGAGTGACCACGGGTCGAGGTGATGCGCTCCTGGAGGAGGCCCATCTCGTCCGCGAGGTTCGGCTGGTAACCCACCGCGGAGGGCATGCGGCCGAGCAGCGTGGAGACCTCGGAGCCGGCCTGGGTGAAGCGGAAGATGTTGTCGATGAAGAACAGCACGTCCTGCTTCTGCACATCGCGGAAGTACTCCGCCATGGTCAGACCGGCCAGGGCCACGCGCAGACGGGTGCCCGGGGGCTCGTCCATCTGGCCGAAGACCAGCGCGGTCTTGTCGAGAACGCCGGACTCCTCCATCTCCTGGATGAGGTCGTTGCCCTCACGGGTGCGCTCGCCGACGCCGGCGAACACGGAAACGCCCTCGTGCAGCTTCGCCACACGCATGATCATTTCCTGGATGAGGACGGTCTTGCCGACACCGGCGCCACCGAACAGACCGATCTTGCCGCCCTTGACGTACGGGGTCAGCAGGTCGACGACCTTCAGGCCGGTCTCGAACATCTCGGTCTTGGACTCGAGGTCCTCGAACTTCGGGGCCTTGCGGTGGATCGTCCAGCGCTCGCCGACGTTGGCGTTCTCCTCGGGGACGTTCAGCACCTCGCCGAGGGTGTTGAACACCTTGCCCTTGGTGAAGTCGCCGACCGGGACGGTGATGCCCGTGCCCGTGTCGGTCACCACGGCCTGGCGGACCAGACCGTCGGTGGGCTGCATGGAGATGGCGCGGACCAGGCCGTCACCCAGGTGCTGGGCGACCTCGAGGGTCAGCGTCTTCTTCTTGCCGTCCTCGGCCGGGTCGGCGACCTCGACGTGGAGGGCGTTGTAGATCTCCGGCATGGCGTCGACGGGGAACTCCACGTCGACGACCGGGCCGATGACCCGGGCGACGCGGCCCGTGGCAGCGGCCGTCTCAACAGTGGTGGTCATGTTTAGTCACTCCCCGCAGACGCGTCGGCCAGGGCGCTGGAGCCACCGACGATCTCGCTGATTTCCTGGGTGATTTCGGCCTGGCGGGCCTGGTTGGCAAGCCGCGTGAGCGTCTTGATGAGCTCCTCGGCGTTGTCG
The DNA here is from genome assembly GCF_042742985.1 of Streptomyces sp. NPDC058864. Taxonomy (NCBI): domain Bacteria; kingdom Bacillati; phylum Actinomycetota; class Actinomycetes; order Kitasatosporales; family Streptomycetaceae; genus Streptomyces; species Streptomyces sp. NPDC058864. Next base: position 10,345 of record NZ_JBHYMQ010000065.1, read on the forward strand.
GTCGCGGACTTCATCGCGCGGCGGCGGGCGGCGTGCTCGGAAGCGGCACCCTGCAGCAGCGCGTTGAAGATCCGGCTCTCGACGTACCGCGGCAGCAGCGCGTCCAGGACGCCCTCCGCCGACGGCTCGAAGTCGTACAGGGGGAGGATCTCCCCCTCCTTGCGCGCCTCGCCACCGGTGGCGTCGTCCAGGGACAGCGGCAGCAGCCGCCTCTCCACCGGCGCCTGCGTCAGCATCGACACGAACTCCGTGAAGACGATGTGCAGTTCGTCGACGCCGCCCTCGGCCGTGTCCTTGAGGACCTGGTCGATCAGCGGGTCGGCCACCGACTTGGCGTCCGCGTACACCGGCTTGTCGGTGAACCCGGTCCACGAACCGGCGATCGGACGCTCGCGGAAGCCGTAGTACGCCACGCCCTTGCGGCCGATGATGTAGTGCACGACCTCCTTGCCCTCCGCGCGCAGCCGCTCGGTGAGCCGGTCGGCAGCCTTGATCGCGTTGGACGAGTAGCCGCCGGCCAGACCGCGGTCGCTCGTGACGAGCAGCACCGCGGCGCGGGTCGGGTTCTCGGCCTCGGTGGTCAGCGGGTGGTTCGTGTTGGAACCGGTCGCGACCGCCGCCACCGCTCGGGTGAGCTCATCGGCGTACGGGGACGATGCCGCGACCTGGCGCTGGGCCTTGACGATCCGGGACGCGGAGATCATCTCCATCGCCTTCGTGATCTTCTTCGTCGCGGTGACTGTCTTGATGCGGCGCTTGTATACCCGAAGCTGGGCGCCCATGCTCAGCCCTCACCCAGCAGCTTGCCGTCCGAGGTCTCGAACTGCTTCTTGAACTCCGCGACCGCGTCGGTCAGGGCCTCGACGGTGTCGTCGCCGAGCTTGCCGGTCTCGGCGATGCTCAGCAGCAGGTCCTTCTTCTCGCGGCGGAGGTAGTCCAGCAGCTCGCGCTCGAAGCGGCGGATGTCCTCTACGGGTACGTCGTCCAGCTTGCCGGTGGTGCCGGCCCAGATGGAGACGACCTGGTCCTCGATCGGGAACGGCGCGTACTGGCCCTGCTTCAGCAGCTCGACCATGCGCTTGCCGCGCTCCAGCTGCGCCTTGGAGGCCGCGTCCAGGTCGGAACCGAAGGCGGCGAACGCCTCCAGCTCGCGGTACTGGGCGAGGTCCACGCGCAGTCGGCCGGCGACCGACTTCATGGCCTTGATCTGCGCCGAGCCACCGACTCGGGAGACCGAGATACCGACGTTCAGCGCCGGGCGCTGGCCCGCGTTGAACAGGTCGGACTCCAGGAAGCACTGGCCGTCGGTGATGGAGATGACGTTGGTCGGGATGAACGCCGACACGTCGTTGGCCTTGGTCTCGACGACCGGCAGACCGGTCATCGAGCCGGCACCCAGCTCGTCGGAGAGCTTGGCGCAACGCTCCAGCAGACGGGAGTGCAGGTAGAAGACGTCACCCGGGTAGGCCTCACGGCCCGGCGGGCGGCGCAGCAGCAGGGAGACGGCGCGGTAGGCGTCGGCCTGCTTGCTCAGGTCGTCGAAGACGATCAGGACGTGCTTGCCCTGGTACATCCAGTGCTGGCCGATGGCCGAGCCGGTGTACGGGGCGAGGTACTTGAAGCCGGCCGGGTCGGACGCCGGAGCCGCGACGATCGTCGTGTACTCCAGGGCGCCTGCCTCCTCCAGCGAGGCGCGCACGCCCGCGATGGTGGAGCCCTTCTGGCCGATGGCGACGTAGATGCAGCGGACCTGCTTCTTCGGGTCGCCGGAACGCCAGTTGTCGCGCTGGTTGATGATCGTGTCGATCGCCAGGGCGGTCTTGCCGGTCTGGCGGTCGCCGATGATCAGCTGGCGCTGACCGCGGCCGATCGGGGTCATCGCGTCGACGGCCTTGAGGCCGGTCTGCATCGGCTCGTGCACGGACTTACGGGCCATGACGCCGGGAGCCTGGAGCTCCAGGGCGCGGCGGCCGTCGGTCTCAATCTCGCCGAGGCCGTCGATCGGGTTGCCGAGCGGGTCGACGACGCGACCCAGGTATCCCTCGCCGACCGCGACGGAGAGCACCTCACCGGTGCGGCGCACCGGCTGGCCCTCCTCGATGCCGCTGAACTCGCCGAGGACGATCGCACCGATCTCGCGCTCCTCGAGGTTGAGGGCGAGACCGAGGGTGCCGTCCTCGAACTTCAGCAACTCGTTCGCCATGGCCGAGGGCAGACCCTCGACCTTCGCGATACCGTCGCCGGCCAGGCTGACCGTTCCGACCTCCTCGCGCGAGGCCGCGTCCGGCTGGTACGACTGGACAAAGTTCTCCAGCGCGTCCCGGATCTCCTCCGGCCGGATCGTGAGCTCCGCCATCTGGGTTCCCTGCTCTCCTTGTTGGGCCCGAAGTATTCGCTACGGCCCAACTCGGGCCGCTGGTACTGCTCTTTGAGTTGGTGGCTGGTTCAGCCGGCCATCCGCCGGCTCGCCTCTTCGAGGCGGTCCGCGATGGTCCCGTCGATGACCTCGTCGCCGACCCGAACCGAGATGCCGCCGCGGACCGCGGGGTCCACGTCCAGGTTCAGGTGCACCTGCCGGCCGTAGATCGTGGCCAGCGCGGCACCGAGGCGCTGCTTCTGCCGGTCGCTCAGCGGTACCGCCGAGACCACGACCGCGACCGTGCGGTCACGGCGCGTCGCCGCCAGCTTGGACAGGGCGTCGATCCCTGCCTCCAGGCTACGGCCTCGCGGCTGGGTCACGAGACGGACCACGATCCGCTCGGTGACCTGGTCGACCCGCCCGTCGAGCAGCGAGTGCAGCAGTGCCGTCTTGGCCTGGGTGCCCGCGGCGCGGTCGGTCAGCGCCGCCCGCAGCTCGCTGCTGCCGGAGACGATGCGGCCGAAGCGGAACAGCTCGTCCTCGACACCGTCGAGGTGACCCGCACGCTCCGCGGCGATCAGGTCGGCGCTGTAGGACAGCTCCTCCAGCGCGTCGGCCAGATCACGCGACTGCGACCAGCGGCTGCGGACCATGCCCGAGACCAGGTCGGACGTCTCGTCGCCGATCTGCCCGCCGAGGACCGCCTGCGCCAGGCCCGCCTTGGCCTCGCCCGGCTGGGCCGGGTCGGTCAAGGCCCGGCGCAGCGAACCCTCGCGGTCGAGCAGCCCCGTGACGGCGGCCAGCTCCTCGGCGAGCTTCGCCGCGTCGACGGACGTGCTGTCCGTCAGTGCGTCGAGGCGCTCGCGCGCGGTGGCCAGTGCCTCGCGGCTCGCTCCGTTCATCGCGCGGCCTCGGCCTTCTCCTCGAGCTCGTCGAGGAAGCGGTCGATCACGCGGCTCTGGCGGGCGGTGTCCTCGAGGGACTCACCGACGATCTTGCCGGCCAGGTCGGTGGCGAGCTTGCCGACGTCCTGGCGCAGGGCGTGCGCGGCGGACCGGCGGTCGGCCTCGATCTGGGCGTGACCGGCCGCGATGATCTCCTCGCGCTGCCGCTGGCCTTCCGCACGCATCTCGGCGATGAGCGCGGCGCCCTGCTCCTGCGCCTCCTGGCGCAGACGAGCGGCCTCGTGGCGGGCCTCGGCGAGCGACTGCTTGTACTCCTCGAGGGTCCGCTGAGCCTCGGCCTGTGCGGCCTCGGCCTTCTCCATGCCGCCCTCGATGGCCTCGCGACGCTCGTCCAGAACCTTGTTGATGTTCGGGAGCAGCTTCTTGGCGAGGAAGAAGAAGACGATGGCGAAGGCGATGAGACCGATGACGAGCTCTGGGATCGGCGGGATGAGGGGGTTCTCCGCCTCCTCGGCCGCCAGCTGTGCCAGGGCGTTCACATCAGTGCCTTCCGTCGAAAGGGGTTGGTCTCGTCAGCCCGGACTCAGGAGGTCGGGTAGACGAACGGCATGACCAGACCGATCAGCGCGAGCGCCTCACAGAAGGCGAAGCCGAGGATCTGGTTGGCGCGGATCAGACCGGCGGCCTCGGGCTGGCGGGCGAGGGCCTGCGTACCGTTGCCGAAGATGATGCCGATGCCGACGCCGGGGCCGATGGCCGCGAGGCCGTAGCCGATGGAGCCCAGGTTGCCGAGGATCTGGGTGGCGGCGAGGTTCACAGCGGACATGCTGTTTCTTCCTTCTCTTTCACGGACCGGTGGGGGTTGGCCACCGGACAATCGGGGGGCTGTGCGTCGTGCGGGTGCTCAGTGGTGCTCGGCGAGCGCGCCCTGGACGTAGGAGCAGGCCAGCAGCACGAAGACGTACGCCTGGACGGCCTGGATGAAGAGCTCGAAGGCGGTCATGACGATGACCATCACGAACGAGACGCTGGCGTAGGCGATGCCGATCCCGTTGAGCAGGTACCAGCTGGCGATGGTGAACAGCAGCAGCAGGACGTGACCCGCGAACATGTTGGCGAACAGTCGCACCGCGTGGGTGAACGGCCGGACGATCACGTTGGAGAGGAACTCCAGGCCGACGACCATCGGCAGCACCGCGCCGAGGTTCTTGTCGTAGCCCGTGATGTTCTTCCAGCCCCCGACGAAGCCGTGCTTCTTGAAGGTCAGCGACATCCACGTGATGTACACGATCGCGGCGAGCGCGGCCGGGTAGCTGATGATCGCCGTCACGGGGAACTGGGCGATCGGGACGATCGACCAGAGGTTCATGATCCAGACGAAGAAGAACAACGCGACCATGAAGGGCACGTACTTCTCGCCGTCCCGCTTGCCGATCGTCTCGTAGACGATGCCGCGGCGGACGAAGTCGTAGCCGGCCTCGGCGACCATCTGCAGCTTGCCCGGGACGATCTTCGGCTTGGCGAAGGCAGCCCAGAAGAAACCGACGATCACGATGCTGCCGAGCAGCGCCAGCAGCATCGTCTTGTTGAAGTAGACGCTGCTGTCCCCGTCGCCGATCAGCGGCTTGAAGAGGAAGGAGTGCAGGCCGGGGGCCGGGAAGCCGCACCCGTCGAAGATGTGGCAGTTCGTCTCGAAGGCGAGCGTCGTTACATCACTCACCGAGAGCTCCTTCAGCGTGGCGCATAGGTACGGCAACCTCTACGTGTCGGCGCGGCGCACGGCCACGGAACGGCACTGGACTGGTCTTACGGATGTGGGGGCGGCGGGTGGGCGCTGAGCCGAAGGGCTGTTGCGAAGGCATGACTGCCACCCGCGCCAGCTCTGCCGCAGTTGAGACCGGACGATAGCAAACGAGCGGAAGTTCGCTTGCACCGGCCCTGCTTTTCACGGTGAAGTTCCGGCGGATCCGGGCTCCACGTACAGCATCTTGGTCTTCATATGAGCACGGGCCTGGGCGGCGATCCACACCAGGGTCGTGCCGAGCAGGGTGAAGGCGAACACCTGGGTGTCGAACAGCGTCGTGTGCTTGAAGACGGCCAGCACGATGGCGAGCAGCAGCAGCTGGACGGTGTAGAGCATCAGGCCCATCGCCTGGAACAGCGTGGGGTAGGAACGGGCGGTGCGCTGAAGCACCGTCAGACCGATTCCCATGAACGCGATCACCACCACCGCGCCGAAGCCCGCACCGATCGCGCCCTTGCCGCCCGCGAGCGCGCTGGAGACAGCGACCGCGATCACCCCCGCGGCGGCGGCGGGCACGGCGCAGTTCAGAAGCGTTCGGACGTCGTTGGACTGCATGGCGGCAGCTCCTCCGGCGAGGTTGGAAGTACAGGGGTCGTCGAGGACGAGGGTAGCCCGGCGTCGAGGACATGCCTCACGCCGGAAGACCATCGCACTAGGGTCTTTCGGCTTGATTCCGGGTTCTCGTGAACGGTATCACAAACTATTTGATGAGGTCTTTACCCGGTTCGTGTGTGACCTGTCACACGGAAGGAGTACTCCTCGCGGTGTCTCCCCCACGCCGCGATACCGGTGTGCTATCGGGCGGCCCGCCTACGAACGGCTGCCCGCGCCGCGGCCGGCGTCCACCAGGGACCGCGCGCTCAGCGCGGTCGCGCCGTTGACGCCGGGAGCCTCCCCTGCGGCGATGGCGGCCGCGGCGGCGGCGTGGGCCGCCTGCGCGGCGTCCGCCTGGGTACGGCGGTAGCGCGGCGGGACGAACGCCTCCGCCCAGCGCGGGGCCCGGGGCCGGAAGCGCGGCATGAGCAGGGCGCTCAGCCCCATGGCGCTCAGCATCACGATGCCCAGGACGATCCACAGGCTGGAGGAGTTGACCGCGAAGGCGACCGCGCCGAAGGCGATCAGCGCGGACCAGAAGTACATGATCCACACGGCCCGGCTGTGCGAGTGGCCGATGTCCAGCAGCCGGTGGTGGAGGTGCCCGCGGTCGGCGGCGAACGGCGACTGACCGTTCCAGGTGCGGCGGACGATGGCCAGCACCAGGTCGGCCGCGGGGATCGCGATGAGCGTCAGCGGCAGCACCAGGGGCATGTAGACCGGCACCATGAAGTGCGTGGTGTCCCGGGTCGAGCCGGTGAGGTTGGTGATGGCGTCGGGGTCGGTCTGGCCGGTGATCGAGATGGCGCCGGAGGCCAGCACCAGGCCGATCAGCATCGAGCCCGAGTCGCCCATGAAGATCCGCGCGGGATGCAGGTTGTGCGGCAGGAAGCCCAGGCACATCCCGATGAGGATGGCGCTGAACAGCGTCGCCGGAGCGGCGGCCTCGATGCCGTAGCCGTACCAGATGCGGTACGCGTACATGAAGAACGCGATCGCGGCGATGCACACCATTCCGGACGCGAGTCCGTCGAGTCCGTCGACGAAGTTCACCGCGTTGATCGTGATCACCACCAGGGCCACGGTCAGCAGCGTCGACTGCACCGGTGTGAGCGCGACGATGCCCTTGCCCGGGATCGGCAGCCACAGCACGGTGAGGCCCTGCAGCACCATCACGCCGGCCGCGATCATCTGCGCGCCCAGCTTGATCAGGGCGTCCACGCCCCACTTGTCGTCCAGCACGCCCAGCAGCCAGATCAGTCCGGCGCCGGAGAGCAGCGCCCTTGGCTCGTTGGAGAGCTCGAAGACGCTCTTGAGGTTGGTCAGGTGGGCCGCCACCAGCAGACCCGCGCACAGGCCGCCGAACATGGCGATGCCACCGAGGCGTGGCGTGGGTTCTCGATGGACGTCACGATCGCGGATCTCGGGCATGGCACCTGCCGCGATGGCGAACTTCCGCACCGGCCCCGTGAGGAGGTAGGTCACGGCTGCTGCCACGCACAGGGTCAAGAGGTACTCGCGCACGGGCACACCCTATTCGCGTCCGGGTGGCGACTGTAAACACAGACGAAGACTCACAGCGGGTACCCAGGGTTGCACATGCCACTCACGGGGGTGGCCCGGCCCCCCTGTGAAGCGCGTCTCAGCCGGGGTACGGGGGGAACCCCTCCACCAGTTCCGCGACCTCGCCGGCCAGTCCCCGCTCCTCCCGCAGCGCCCGCACGATCAGGTCCGCGACCTGCGGCATCTGTTCCTCGCGCATCCCCTGGGTGGTCACCGACGCGGTGCCCAGACGGATTCCGGAACCGGCCGCGCAGGGCTCGGTGTCGTACGGCAGCGTGTACTTGTCCAGCACGATCCCGGCGGCCGCGCACAGGCCGCGGGCGCGCATCCCCGTGACGCCGAGCGCCGACACGTCGGCGGCGATCAGATGGGTGTCCGTGCCGCCGGTGGCGATGCGCAGGCCGTGCGCGGCGAGCGCGCCGGCGAGCGTACGGGCGTTGGCGACGACCTGGTGCGCGTACAGCGCGAACTCCGGCCGCGCCGCCTCGGCCAGGGCCGCCGCCTTCGCCGCGACGGCGTGCATGTGCGGGCCGCCCTGCGAGAAGGGGAAGACCGCCCGGTCGATGCGCTGGGCCAGGTCGGCACCGCACAGGACCAGCCCGCCGCGCGGGCCGCGCAGCGTCTTGTGCGTGGTGGCGCACACCACGTCCGCGTACGGCACCGGGTTGGGGGCGGCGCCGCCGGCGACCAGGCCGAGGGTGTGCGCGGCGTCCACGATCAGGTACGCGCCGACGTCGTCCGCGATTTCCCGGAAGGCGGCGTAGTCGATGTGCCGGGGGTAGGCGATGCCACCGCAGACGATCGCCTTCGGGCGGTGCCGGTGGGCCAGGTCCCGCAACTGCTCGTAGTCGATCAGGCCGCCCTCCTCGAAGGTCTCCCCCCGGGTCACCCCGTAGCCGGCGAAGCGGAACCAGCGGCCGGAGAAGTTGGACTCCGATCCGTGGGTGAGGTGGCCGCCATGGGCCAGCGACATCGCCAGGACGGTGTCCCCGGGGACCAGGAGGGCCGCGTAGGCGGCCAGCACGGCCGAGGAGCCGGAGTAGGGCTGCACGTTCGCGTGCGCGGCTCCGAACAGCCGTGTGGCCCTTTCCACGGCCAGCCGCTCGGCCAGGTCGACCAGCTCGCACCCGGCGTGGTGGCGGTGACCGGGGTAGCCCTCCGCGTACTTGTTGGCGAGCGGCGAGCCGAGCGCCGTCAGGACGGCCGGCGAGGTGAAGTTCTCGCCCGCGATCAACTGCAGGCACGAGGCCTGCCGCTGGGCCTCCCCGAGGAGGATGTCGGCGAGCTCGGGGTCATGGGCGCGCAGCTCGTCGAGGCCGCGGTCCCCGGCCGGGAGCGTGGGGGTGACTATGTGGGGTGAAGACGCTTCCGCGGTGGGCATGGCGGCGCTCCCGGGGGCGGCTGGGAAGGTTCTCACCTGCCACTGTTGCACCCTTCCGGACATTTCGCGCCGCGTTGTGCTCCACCGGGGGCCGGGTTTCCGCCGGGGGCCGCGCCACGGTGCCCCGGCGCCCGCCCCGGGGCCGGGGCACGGCGCGGTGAAACCTTCCGCCCGGACGGTCAGGCGGTGGGCGCCGGAACCCCCGTGAGCGCGGTCATGACGGGGTCCAGCGCGTCGTGTATCTCCTCGCCGATGCTGCGGAAGAACGTCAGCGGGGCGCCGTACGGGTCGTACACCTCGTCCGCGTCGGCGGTGGGCGCCAGCAGCCATCCGCGCAGCGCCGCGGCGGCGCGCACCAGGGAGCGCGCGCGCTCGGTCACGCTGCCCTCCGGCAGCGTCGCCGGGTCTATCGCCTTCACCAGCCGGGTGAACTCCTTGAGCGTGAAGGTGCGCAGCCCCGCCGCGTGCCCCATGGAGATCACCTGGGCGCGGTGGTCGCGGGTCGCGGTCAGGACGAGGTCGGCGTCGATCACGTGGTCGTCGAGCAGTTCGCGCCCGAGGAATCCCGTCGGGTCGGCGGCGTACTCGGCGAGCACCGTCGCGGCGTGCGCCTCCATCGGCGCGCCCTCGTGCCCCCAGGTGCCGGCGCTCTCCACGACGATCCCCGCGGCGCCGTCACCGAGCCGCAGCGTCAGTTCGTGCCGGGTCAGCCGCTCGGCCATCGGCGAGCGGCAGACGTTTCCGGTGCAGACGTGGAGGATGCGGAACGGACGCTCGCCGTGATCCCACTGCCCGGGTATGGGCGGTGTCAATTGCCGACCTCCAGGTCGGGTACGACCTCGCGGAGCTGCTCCGCGCTGATCGCACCCGCCCGCAGCAGGACGGGCACCTTGCCGGTGACGTCCACGATGGAGGACGGCACGGCCGCGGGCGTCGGGCCGCCGTCGAGGTAGATCGCGACGGAGTCGCCCAGCATCTCCTGCGCCGCGTCGCAGTCCTGCGGCGAGGGGTGACCGGTCAGGTTGGCGCTGGAGACGGCCATCGGGCCGGTCTCGGTCAGCAGTTCGATGGCGACCGGGTGCAGCGGCATGCGGACGGCGACGGTGCCGCGGGTGTCCCCCAGGTCCCACTGGAGCGAGGGCTGGTGACGGGCGACGAGGGTCAGCGCGCCCGGCCAGAAGGCGTCGACCAGCTCCCAGGCCTGCTCGCTGAAGTCGGTGACCAGGCCGTGCAGGGTGTTCGGGGAGCCGACCAGCACGGGCGAGGGCATGTTGCGGCCCCGGCCCTTGGCCTCCAGCAGGTCGCCGACGGCCTCGGTGTTGAACGCGTCCGCGCCGATCCCGTAGACGGTGTCGGTGGGCAGCACCACGAGCTCGCCGCGGCGTACGGCGGACGCGGCCTCGCGCAGTCCGGCAACCCGGTCCGTCGCGTCCGAGCAGTCGTAACGCCGTGCCATCAGCAGACCTCCATGACGTGCGGCGCCGTGGTCACGGCGTCGCCTTGCGGGCAGTGGTGAACCGGGGACGGTTGTTGAGGTCGGGGTGGTCGGCGGCGTCCGCCCAGCCGGCCTCCTCCGTGAAGATCCAGGGCACCTGGCCGCCCTGGGTGTCGGCGTGCTCGATGACGACGACGCCGCCGGGCCGCAGCAGCCGGTGCGCGGTGCGCTCGATGCCGCGGATGGTGTCCAGGCCGTCCTCACCTGAGAACAACGCCATCTCGGGGTCGTGGTCGCGGGCCTCCGGCGCCACGTGCTCCCATTCGGTGAGCGGGATGTAGGGCGGGTTGGAGATCACCAGGTCCACCTGGCCGTTGAGGTCCTGGAAGGCCTCCAGGGCGTTCCCCTGCCGCAGGTCGACCTTGCTGCCCTCGACGTTCTTGCGGGCCCACACCAGCGCCTCGTCGGACAGTTCCACCGCGTGCACCCGGCTGCGCGGCACCTCCTGCGCCAGGGCCAGCGCGATGGCGCCCGAACCCGTGCACAGGTCGACGATGAGCGGCTCGGCGACGTCCATGGCGCGCACCGCGTCTATGGCCCACCCGACGACCGACTCGGTCTCCGGTCGGGGCACGAACACCCCGGGACCGACCTGGAGCTCCAGGTAGCGGAAGAACGCGCGGCCCGTGATGTGCTGCAGCGGCTCGCGGGCCTCACGGCGGGCCACGGCCTCCCAGTAGCGCGCGTCGAAGTCGGCGTCGGCGACGGTGTGCAGCGCGCCGCGCTTCACCCCGTGCACGTACGCCGCGAGCTCCTCGGCGTCGAACCGCGGCGAGGGAACGCCGGCGTCGGCCAGCCGCTGGGTCGCCTGGGCGACCTCGGCGAGCAGCAGGTTCACGTTCTCCGCCTCCGGTTCAGCTTCCGTCGCCCGCGGCAGCCAGCTTGGCGGCCGAGTCGGCGTCGACGCAGGCCTGGATCACCGCGTCCAGTTCCCCGTCGAGGACCTGGTCCAAGTTGTACGCCTTGAAGCCGACGCGGTGGTCGGAGATGCGGTTCTCCGGGAAGTTGTACGTACGGATGCGCTCGCTGCGGTCCACGGTGCGCACCTGGCTGCGGCGGGCGTCGGAGGCCTCGCGCTCCGCCTCCTCCTGCGCGGCGGCCAGCAGCCGGGAGCGCAGGATGCGCATCGCCTGCTCCTTGTTCTGCAGCTGGCTCTTCTCGTTCTGGCAGGAGACGACGATGCCGGTGGGCAGGTGGGTGATCCGGACCGCGGAGTCGGTGGTGTTGACCGACTGGCCGCCGGGGCCGGAAGAGCGGTAGACGTCGATGCGCAGGTCGTTCGCGTTGATCTCGACCTCGACCTCCTCGGCCTCCGGCGTGACGAGCACGCCCGCCGCCGAGGTGTGGATGCGGCCCTGCGACTCGGTGGCCGGCACGCGCTGGACGCGGTGCACGCCGCCCTCGTACTTCAGCCGGGCCCAGACGCCCTGGCCGGGCTCGGTGGCGCCGCCTCCGCCCTTGGTCTTCACCGCGACCTGGACGTCCTTGTAGCCGCCGAGGTCGGAGGCGTTGGCGTCGATGATCTCGGTCTTCCAGCCCGCACGCTCGGCGTAGCGCAGGTACATCCGCAGCAGGTCGCCCGCGAACAACGCGGACTCCTCGCCGCCCTCGCCGGCCTTGACCTCGAGGATCACGTCCTTGTCGTCGCTGGGGTCGCGCGGGACGAGCAGCAGCCGCAGCTTCTCGGTGAGCTCCTCGCGCTGCCGCTCCAGGTCCTTCACCTCGGCGGCGAAGTCCGGGTCGTCCGCGGCGAGTTCGCGGGCGGTCCCGATGTCCTCGCCCGTCTGCTTCCAGCCGCGGTAGGTGCCGATGATGGGGGTCAGCTCGGCATAGCGCTTGTTGAGCCTGCGCGCGTTGGCCTGGTCCGCGAAGACCGCCGGGTCGGCAAGCTTCTTCTCGAGGTCGGCGTACTCGCCGATCAGTTCCTCGACCGCCTCGAACATCAGGATCCCTGCTCGTGAAAAGGGGTGAACGCCGGTGTGCCAGCCTGGGACGACAAAGCGCCGGTCCGGCCGCCGGAGGATATCCGGGCAGCCGCGGACCGGCGCTTTCGGGTCGCTACTTCTTGGCGGACCCGGCCGCCTTGCCGAAGCGGGCCTCGAAGCGGGCCACGCGGCCACCGGTGTCGAGGATCTTCTGCTTGCCCGTGTAGAACGGGTGGCACGCGGAGCACACGTCGGCGCGGATGACGCCCTCGGTGACGGTGCTACGGGTGGTGAACGAGTTGCCGCAGGTGCAGCTGACCTGCGTCTCCACGTACTCCGGGTGGATGTCGCGCTTCAAGGGATTCTCCTAGTGTTCGGGAGGGTCCCGGGTCGTGCTGCGGGCTTGCGTCACGTGAACCGGGGCCGACGTACCAGTCTGCCAGCACTGGCCGCATCTCCCCAAACCGGGTGCCCGGGTGATCTATTCCGATCCCCCGGCGGGCGGCTGCGACGAGCTCCTGACCACACCGTTCGTGTCGACGTCGTCACCCGCCGAGCCCTTGGTGGCGGACCGGGGGATCGGCCTGTCGGCCCGCAGCGCCGCCCAGACCTGCTCCGCCTGGTCGGCGATCGGCAGGACGCGGTTGGGATCGGCGGGGTCGTACCGCACCGGCATGGTGACCATGCCGATGTCCTTGGAGCCCAGACCCTTCAGGCTCTCCCCGAGGCCGACCAGCTTCTTGACGGACGCCAGCTCCGAGTCGGTGGTGATGGCGCCGGTGGCGGTGTCGGCGATCTCGTAGAGCCGGGTCGGCGAGCTCAGCAGCCCGATGCCGTTCACCCGGTCCACCAGGGCCTTCAGGAAGGCCTGCTGCAGCCTTATCCGGCCCAGGTCGCTGCCGTCCCCCACCCCGTGCCGGGTGCGGACCAGGCCGAGGGCCTGCTTGCCGTCGAGGTGGTGGGTGCCGGCCGGCAGGTGCAGATGGCTGCGGTTGTCGCTAATGGCCTGGCTGGTGGTGACGGTGACCCCGCCGAGGGCGTCGATGAGGTGCTGGAAGCCGGCGAAGTCGACCTCGATGTAGTGGTCCATGCGGATGCCGGTCATCGTCTCGGCCGTCTTGACCGCGCAGGCCGGGCCGCCGATCGCGTACGCCTCGTTGAACATCTCGCCCCGGCGGGGAGGGGCGGTGCCGCCGCCGGGCTCGGCGCAGGCCGGGCGGTCGACGAGGGTGTCGCGGGGGATGCTGACCACGCTCGCCCTGTCGTGCCCCTGGTAGACGTGGACGATCATCGCGGTGTCGGAGCGGGCGGTGCCGTCGTCCGTGCCGCCGCCGGCCTTCTGGTTGCTGCCCGAACGGGAGTCGGAGCCGAGGACCAGGATGTCCATCGAGCCGTTGTCGACGTCGGCCGGCCGGTCCCGCCCGAGGAGGGCGTTGATGTCGATGCCCCTGATGTTGCCGTTGAGCTTGAGGTAGAGGCATCCGACGGCGGTGGTGGTCAGCAGCAGGAACGTCGCCACGACCCATGCGGTGATCCGCAGGGCCCGCCGGCGGGGGCTGCGCAGGCTCGGGCTGCGAAGGCGTCGCCGGGCGGCTCGTCCGTCGTCCGCGTGCTCGGGCATCGGCTCCTCTTGTCCTGATTCGACTCCTTATGATCGGGATACCCCGTCCGGTGATCAGCCACGCGAGGGGTGCCCGCACAGGGCAATGACAGCGGGTCCGGGGCCGCCCCGCCTCGGGACGCGCCGGACCCGCCGCAGGTGAGAGCCATCCGGTCGGTGCCGTGGCGGGGCACGGACGGCCGCGGACGACGGGAGGCCGGTCCCGTCACCGAAGTGACCGGACCGGCCTCCTGGGCCGTGCCGACGCCGTGGCGTCAGTCGTTGTTGCCGCCCGGGGTGGTCTTGGCGATCTGCATCAGGAACTCGGCGTTGGACTTGGTCTGCTTCATCTTGTCCAGCAGCAGCTCGATCGCCTGCTGCGAGTCGAGCGCGTGCAGCACCCGGCGCAGCTTCCAGACGATGTTCAGCTCGTCCGGAGCCAGCAGGATCTCCTCCTTGCGGGTACCGGACGGGTCGACGTCCACCGCCGGGAAGATCCGCTTGTCGGCGAGCTTCCGGTCGAGCTTGAGCTCCATGTTGCCGGTGCCCTTGAACTCCTCGAAGATCACCTCGTCCATGCGCGAGCCGGTCTCGACCAGCGCGGTGGCCAGGATGGTCAGCGAGCCGCCGTCCTCGATGTTGCGCGCGGCACCGAAGAAGCGCTTCGGCGGGTACAGCGCGGTCGAGTCGACACCACCGGACAGGATGCGGCCGGAGGCGGGCGCCGCGAGGTTGTACGCGCGGCCCAGACGGGTGATGGAGTCCAGCAGGACGACGACGTCGTGGCCCAGCTCCACCAGTCGCTTGGCGCGCTCGATGGCGAGCTCGGCGACCGTGGTGTGGTCCTCGGCGGGACGGTCGAAGGTCGAGGAGATGACCTCGCCCTTGACCGACCGCTGCATGTCGGTGACCTCTTCCGGACGCTCGTCGACGAGGACGACCATCAGGTGGCACTCGGGGTTGTTGCGGGTGATCGCGTTGGCGATGGCCTGCATGATGATCGTCTTACCGGTCTTCGGCGGGGCCACGATCAGGCCGCGCTGGCCCTTTCCGATCGGGGCGACCAGGTCGATGATCCGGGTGATCAGCTGGCCGGGCTCGTTCTCCAGCCGCAGCCGCTCCTGCGGGTAGAGCGGGGTGAGCTTGCCGAACTCCGGGCGGCCGCGGCCGCTCTCGGGCGCCATGCCGTTGACGGAGTCCAGGCGGACCAGCGCGTTGAACTTCTCGCGGCGCTCGCCGTCCTTCGGCTGCCGGACGGCACCCGTGACGTGGTCGCCCTTGCGCAGGCCGTTCTTGCGGACCTGGGCGAGCGAGACGTACACGTCGTTCGGGCCGGGCAGGTAGCCGGAGGTCCGGATGAACGCGTAGTTGTCGAGGATGTCCAGGATGCCGGCGACCGGGATCAGCACGTCGTCGTCGGCGACCTGCGGCTCGCCCGCGAAGTCGTCGCGGCGGTTGCCGCCGCGGCCACGGCGGTCGCGGTAACGGCCCCTGCGGCGGCGGCCGCCGCTCTCGTCGTCGTAGTCGTCCTGGCCACCCTGGGGGCCGCCGCCCTGCTGCTGGCCCTGGCCGCCGCCCTGCTGCTGGCGCTGCTGGCCGCCGTCCTCGCCGCCCTTGCGGCGGTCGCGCTGCCGGTCCCGCTGACGGTCACGGCGGCTCTCGCGGCGGTCGTCGCCGCCCTTGCCCTCACCGGACTTGCCCTCGGCGCTGTCCACGGCGGCCTCGGCACGGCCCTCGGCGGACTGCTCGGACCTGGCGGACTCCGCCTTGCCCTTGGCCGCGGGCGCGGCCTTCTCGCCGGCCGGCTGGCCGGGGATCTCGATCTGCTTCGGCTGCTGCTCGGCGCCCTGGTTGCCGGCCTCGGCGGATTCACCCGTACGGGTGCGCGAGGTGGCCCGGCGCTTCGGCTTCTCGGCGGCGGGCGCGCCCTCGGCGGCGGAGGCCTTGGCACCGCCGCCGGACTGCGCGGCCTTGATGGTCTCGATGAGCTGGCTCTTGCGCATCCGCGCGGTGCCCTTGATGCCGAGACCGGAGGCGAGCTGCTGCAGCTCGGCCAGGACCATGCCCTCAAGACCGGTACCCGCGCGGCGGCGCCGCGCGGCGGGGGCAGTGGCAGCACCGGTGGCAGGCGCGGCAGCATCGGACGCGGCGACAGGGCTGTCTGCGCGTACGCCCATCAGATCGGTGGTGTCGCTCACGAAGGGTCCTTCCCTGGAGCGGACGTCGGCCTGTCTGGCTCGGCGACCGGTCGTGCTGTCCGGATCCGGTCCTTATCACTTGCGCCGGACCCGGGGCGGTGGTCCGCCTGATGGCGGAGGAAATGATGTGGAACAAAAAAACACAGTTACCGGCGAGGCGAGAGTTCACTCTCGGGTGAAATGTCACCCGCGCCGTCTCCGGAGCGTGCTCGGCACTGCCCAGGCAGGCTGCCTATGCGGTGTGGGAGGCTCCCGGAAGATTGGGCGGTCCCGATGCGGGACACAAGGCACCGGGACAACAGGTACAACAGGCGGGTTCCTGAGTCCACGGGTGCAGCAATGAGATTAACACTACCGGATCCAACAAACATTCCCCCTCTCTACGACCGGCAATCGTGTCACTGCCCCACTGCAAGAGGCAGCACACTCGCCCCCGCCGCGTCGAGGGCCAGGCGGTTCGCCGCCCATCCCTCGCCCGCCAGCCGGGAGACCTTGTCGGCGGTGTCCTCGTCCGCCAGCGCCAGCACCGTGGGTCCCGCACCCGAGATGACAGCGGGGACGCCCTCGGCGCGCAGTCGGTTCACCAGTGCCGTGCTCTCCGGCATCGCGGGCGCCCGGTACTCCTGGTGCAACCGGTCCTCGGTGGCGGGGAGCAGCAGGTCGGGGCGCCGGGTGAGGGCCTCGACGAGCAGCGCGGCGCGTCCCGCGTTGACCGCGGCGTCCACGTGCGGGACGGTGCGCGGCAGCAACCCCCGGGCGGTCTCGGTCAGCACCGGCCTGCCGGGTACGAAGACCACCGGCACGACCGACTCGGAGGGGTCCATCCGGACCGCGTGGGCGGCCCCGCCCTCGGTCCAGGCCAGCGTGAAGCCGCCGAGCAGACAGGCGGCGACGTTGTCCGGGTGGCCCTCGATCTCGTTGGCCAGCTCCAGCAGCGCGGCGTCGTCGAGCTTGTCCTGCCCGCCTATCGTCACCGCGCGCGCGGCCATGATGCCGGCGCAGATGGCGGCGGAGGAGGAGCCCAGACCGCGGCCGTGCGGGATGCGGTTGGCGCACACCACCTCCAGGCCGCGCGGCTGTCCGCCGAGCAGGTCGAAGGCGGTCCGCAGGGCGCGTACGACCAGGTGGTTCTCGTCGCGGGAGAGCGAGTCGGCGCCTTCGCCGGCGATGTCGACGTGCAGACCGGAGTCGGCCACCCGGACCACGACGTCGTCGTAGAGTCCGAGCGCCAGGCCGAAGGCGTCGAAGCCCGGTCCGAGGTTGGCGCTGGTCGCGGGGACGCGCACTCGGACGGCGGCGGCGCGGAAGGCTGGTCCGGCCATCGTTCGATGACTCTCCTTGGTTCAAGGGCGTATCCGCCTCGCGATGCCGCGGCATCGTTGCCGTACGGCGGCGAGGACTTGGGGGACCGTACCAAGGGGATCCCGCGAGGAGGATGCCAATGGCATGGGCCAGAACGGCGTGCGGCGGCGCCGGTGTGAGGTCAGCCTATCGAAGGAAGGTTCTCCTGCGACATAGGGCGCACGGACAGCGCGTGATGCGTGTCGCGTGCGAATCCGTGCGCCCCTGCTGTGCCTCGGGGGTCAGAGCAGCCCGAGCCGCTCCGCCGCCGCGTCCGCGTCCACCGGAACGGTGACGGGCTGCGGCGCGCCGGCCACCGCCCAGTCGGGGTCCTTCAGGCCGTTGCCGGTGACCGTGCAGACGATCCGCTGGCCCGGGTCGACCTGGCCCTGCTCGGCGGCCTTCAGCAGCCCGGCGACGCTCGCGGCGGAGGCCGGCTCGACGAAGACGCCCTCCTGCGCGGCGAGCAGCCGGTAGGCCGCCAGGATCTGACGGTCCGTCACCGAGTCGATCAGGCCGCCGGATTCGTCCCGCGCCTCCTCGGCGAACTGCCAGGACGCCGGGTTGCCGATGCGGATCGCGGTGGCGATCGTCTGCGGCGCCCGCACCGGGTGGCCCAGCACGATCGGCGCGGCGCCGGAGGCCTGGAAACCCCACATGCGCGGATTGCGCGTCGACACGCCGTCCGCGGAGTATTCGCGGTAGCCCTTCCAGTACGCCGTGATGTTCCCGGCGTTGCCGACCGGCAGCACATGGACGTCCGGCGCGTCACCGAGCGCGTCCACGATCTCGAAGGCGGCGGTCTTCTGGCCCTCGATGCGGACCGGGTTCACCGAATTGACCAGCGCCACCGGATACTTGTCGGACAGGCCGCGGGCGAGGTCCAGGCAGTCGTCGAAGTTGCCGTCGACCTGCAGGATCCGCGCCCCGTGCACCAGCGCCTGGCCCATCTTGCCGAGCGCGATCTTGCCCTGCGGCACCAGGACGGCGCACACCATCCCGGCCCGCACCGCGTAGGCGGCGGCCGAGGCGGAGGTGTTGCCGGTGGAGGCGCAGATGACCGCCTGCGCGCCCTCCTCCTTGGCCTTGGAGATCGCCATGGTCATGCCGCGGTCCTTGAAGGAGCCGGTGGGGTTGGCGCCCTCCACCTTCAGGAACACGTCACAGCCCGTGCGCTCGGACAGCACCTGGGCGGGGACCAGCGGGGTGCCGCCCTCCAGCAGCGTGACCACGGGGGTCGCCGGGCCGACCGGGAGGCGGTCCCGGTACTCCTCGATGAGGCCGCGCCACTGGTGGGTGGCCGGCACACGGCCGGCGGAGACTGCGTTCATCGCTGGGTTACTCCCCTTCCACACGCATGATGCTGGCGACGCCCCGGACGGTGTCGAGCTTGCGCAGCGCCTCGACGGTCGCCCCGAGCGCCGCGTCCGGCGCCCGGTGAGTGACCACGACGAGCGACGCCTCCCCGCCCTCCCGTCGCCCGCCACCGCCCTGTTCGGCGGCGACCCCGTCGCCGCCGCCCTGATTCCTGCCCTGCTGCCGCACCGTGTCGATCGACACCTGGTGCTCCGCGAAGACCGTGGCCACCTGGGCCAGGACACCCGGTTTGTCCGCCACGTCCAGGCTGATGTGGTAGCGCGTCACCACGTCGCCCATCGGGCTCACGGTGAGCTGCGCGTACGCGGACTCCCCCGGCCCGGTGGTGCTCGCCAGCTTGTTGCGGCAGGTCGCCACCAGGTCACCGAGCACCGCCGAGGCCGTCGGCGAGCCGCCCGCCCCGGGGCCGTAGAACATCAGCTGACCGGCGGCCGCGGCCTCCACGAAGACCGCGTTGTACGCCTCGCGCACGCTGGCCAGCGGGTGGGTCAGCGGGATCATCGCCGGATGGACGCGGGCGGTGACCGAACGCCCGTCGGCGCTGCGCTCGCAGATCGCGAGCAGCTTCACCGTGCAGCCCATCCGCTGGGCCGAGGCGATGTCGGCCGCGGTGACCTCGGTGATCCCCTCGCGGTGCACGTCGCCGATGGTCACCCGGGTGTGGAAGGCGATACCTGCCAGGATCGCGGCCTTGGCGGCGGCGTCGAAGCCCTCGACGTCGGCGGTCGGATCGGCCTCGGCGTAGCCCAGGGCGGTGGCCTCGTCCAGCGCCTCGGAGTAGCCGGCGCCGGTGGTGTCCATCTTGTCGAGGATGAAGTTGGTCGTGCCGTTGACGATCCCCAGCACCCGGTTGACCTTGTCGCCGGCCAGCGACTCGCGCAGCGGGCGGATCAGCGGGATGGCGCCGGCGACCGCGGCCTCGTAGTAGAGGTCCACCTCGTGCTCGACGGCCGCGGCGTGCAGCGCGGCACCGTCCGCGGCGAGCAGCGCCTTGTTGGCGGACACGACGCTCGCGCCGTGCTCGAAGGCGGTGGTGATCAGGGAGCGGGCCGGCTCGATGCCGCCGATCACCTCGACGACCACGTCGATGTCCCCGCGTTTGACCAGGGCGGTCGCGTCCGTGGTGAGCAGTTCCGCGGGCACGCCGGCGCGCACCCGGTTGGGCCGACGCACGGCGATCCCGGCGAGCTCCACGGGTGCGCCGATCCGCGCGGCGAGGTCGTCCGCGTGCGTCGTCATGATGCGCGCCACCTCTGAGCCGACCACACCACAGCCCAGCAGCGCCACCTTCAGCGGACGCGTACGCATCATCCGACCTCGCTTCGCGGTTTCAGCTCTTTCAAGCCTCTTGGACGGTCCCAGTCTCACGCACCGGACGGAAGTTTCCACGTGCTGTCCGGATCGCGAGACCGGTCTTCTTCTATGTGAGATTCCACGTCAGCCGACGTCGAGACGCAGGAGATCTTCTTCCGTCTCGCGCCGGACGATCACCCGGGCCTCGCCCTCCTTGACAGCGACCACCGGGGGGCGCAGGGCGTGGTTGTAGTTGCTGGCCATCGAGCGGCAGTACGCCCCCGTCGCCGGCACCGCCAGCAGGTCGCCGGGTGCCAGGTCGGCGGGGAGGAAGGCGTCGCGCACCACGATGTCGCCCGACTCGCAGTGCTTGCCGACGACCCGGGTCAGCATCGGCTCGGCGTCGCTCGACCGCGAGACCAGGGCCACGCTGTACTCGGCGTCGTACAGCGCGGTGCGGATGTTGTCCGACATCCCGCCGTCCACGCTCACGTACGTCCGCAGGCCCTCCAGCGGCTTGATCGTGCCCACCTCGTACAGGGTGAACGCCGTCGGGCCCACGATCGCCCGGCCCGGCTCGACCGACAGCCGCGGCACGGCGAGCTCCGCCCCCCGGCACTCGCGGGAGACGATCTCGCCCAGCGACTTGGCGATCTCGTGCGGCTCGCGCGGGTCGTCGTCCGGGGTGTACGCGATGCCGAGGCCGCCGCCGAGGTCGATCTCGGGCAGCTCGACCCCGTGCTCGTCACGGATCTGGCGCAGCAGCCCGATCACGCGGTGCGCCGCCACCTCGAAGCCGGAGGTGTCGAAGATCTGCGAGCCGATGTGCGAGTGGATGCCGACCAGTTCGAGCGAGTCCAGGCGCAGCACCCGGCGCACCGCCTCGGCCGCGTCCCCGCCGGTGAGGGAGAAGCCGAACTTCTGGTCCTCGTGCGCGGTGGCGATGAACTCGTGGGTGTGCGCCTCGACGCCGACGGTGACGCGGATCTGCACCCGCTGCCGCCTGCCCGCCTTCCGGGCGGCGTCCGCCACCCGGACGATCTCCTGGAACGAGTCCACCACGATCCGCCCCACCCCGGCCTCGACGGCCTGGCGGATCTCCGCGGTGGTCTTGTTGTTGCCGTGCAGCGCGATCCGGTCGGCCGGCATCCCCGCCGACAGCGCCACGGCCAGTTCGCCGCCGGAGCACACGTCGAGGTTGAGGCCCTCCTCGTGCAGCCAGCGCACCACGGCGCGGGACAGGAAGGCCTTGCCCGCGTAGAAGACGTCGGCGTCCGCCCCGAAGGCCTCGCGCCAGGCACGGCAGCGGGCCCGGAAGTCGGCCTCGTCCAGGATGTAGGCGGGGGTGCCGAACTCCTCCGCGAGGCCGCGGACGTCCAGGCCGCCCACGGTGGCGACGCCCTCGGCGTCCCGGGTGACGGTACGGGCCCAGACCCGGGGGTCCAGGGCGTTCAGGTCGGCGGGCGGCGCCGCGTAGTGGCCCTCGGGGAGGACGTCGGCGTAACGGGGCCCGGCGGGGTGTGCGGAACGGCTCATCGTCGTGTGCTCTCTGCTCTCACAGGTGTCGGGGGGCGCTGATGCCGAGCAGGGTCAGGCCGTTGGCGAGCACGGTCCCGGCGGCGTCGGCGAGCGCCAGACGGGCCCCGTGAACGGCCGAGGGTTTCTCCTCGCCCTTCGGCAGCGCCGGGCACTCGTCGTGGAAGCGGAGGAAGGCGTCGGCGGTGCGCTCCAGCAGCCGCGCCACCCGGTCGGGCGCGCCGTGCCGGGCCGCGGCCTCCACGGTACGGGGGAAGTCGGCGATCAGGCCGAGCAGTTCGGCCTCCGCGGGGTCCCGGTGGCCGGATGCGGCCCCAGGCTCCAGACCCAGGTCGTGGGCGCCGCGGAGCAGGGCCCGGCTGCGGGCGTGAGCGTACCGGACCAGGAACAGGGGGTTGCCCTCGCGCTGCACCAGGTGCGTCGCGGGGTCGGTGCGGGGGGCGTCCTCGGCGGGCGGACGCAGCAGGGCCCAGGCGGTGGCGTCGGCGCCGAGGGTGCGGAGCAGTTCGTCCGCCGTCGCGCGCACGGGGTGCGGCCGGCGGGCGGGCGGCTCGATGCCGGTGACCGCGTGGAGCCGGCGGAGGGCGGCGGCGTAGGTGTCGGCGCGGGCGTCGCCGGTGGGTGCGGGTTCGGGGAGGGCCCGGTGCTCCCCGACGCCGTAGCGGTGGCCCTGTTCGCGTACGAGATCGACGAGGGCCTCATGGGACTCGCCCTGGAGGGTGATGTTGAGGAAACCGGGTGCGGCGACGTCCACCCGGGCGATGCCGGGGGCGGCAGCGAGCCGGCGGCCGATGACGTCGGCGACGGCGAGCGGCGCGACGCCGGTCAGGGGGGCCAGTTGCAGGGCCACGTTGGTGGCGTAGTCCCCGCACCCGGGGCGCGGCGGCCTGCGTACGACGACCCGCTCGGGCACCGGGCCCGCGAGGCTGAGCTCGTCGGCCTCCACGGCGCGACGGACCGTGGCGAGCACGGTGCGGGAGAGCTCAGCGGGGGTCACAAGCGCAAGCGTAGGCGAGGAGGGGGGTGCGGACGCGAACGGGTTTCACCCTTTGGGCACCCCTGATCACCCCTGGTCATCGCGGTCCACCGGCGGCCACCCGCGAGCACCCGCGGTCAGGCGGTGCCCGGGGTGCCGGCGGGGGTGCCTTCCTGCGGAGCTTCGACGCCGACGAGCCGCCGTACGACACGGATCAGCTCGCCGGGCTCGAAGGGCTTGCTGAGGAAGGCGTCCACGCCGGCGGCGATGGCGCGCTCGACCTCGGCCTGGGTGCAGGCGCTGACGACGACGATCCGCACGTCACGGGTGCGGGGATCGGAGCGGAGGCGGGCCGCCGTCCTTATCCCGTCGAGGCGGGGCATGACGACGTCCAGGGTGACGACATCGGGGCGCACCTGCTGCACGACGTCCAGGCACTCGGCACCATCGGCCGCGGTCACGACCTCGAAGCCCTCCAGCTCGAGGTTGACCCTGATCAGCTGCCGGATGACCTTGTTGTCGTCGACGACAAGCACCCGGCCGGACACGCCCGGCACATTCAGAGCCTAGGCGCGCCGGATCGGATGCGTCCGCGTTTTCCCCATTCCTTCCCCGACCGGGGGACCCGGCACGGGTGCGCCGGACACACCCCGCCGCCATGGGCTATGCCACGGGCACGCGGCTCGGGGCACGCCCGGCACCCCCTCCCCACCCGCAACCCGCTTCCCCGGAAACCCTGTACACGGACACCCCTTCCAGGCTGGTAAGGTTTCACCCGTCGCCGCCACGGCGGACGACACGCCCCCGTAGCTCAGGGGATAGAGCAACGGCCTCCGGAGCCGTGTGCGCAGGTTCGAATCCTGCCGGGGGCACCTCGCACGAGGTGCCGAAAGACCCCGCCACCAGCCAAGACGCTGAGTGCGGGGTCTTTGCGTATGCGCAGCCGTATGCCGCCGAAAGTGGGCGTGGGACGGGGCCTGTGGACTATCCGTGGACGGGATCTTGAGGCATTTCCGCAGGTAATGACACTCATCCAGGGTCGAGTAGCCCTGAGCGCCGCTACCCTCGCCTCGGGTTGGATCATGCCGCAAGGCGGCCTGAGCATGCTGTCGTGCCGGCGCCGTCAGGTATGGGCGAACGAATTAACGGGTGGGGGATCTCGTGGATGTGACCACGCTTGCCGTCGCACTCATCAGCGTCGGAGGAACGCTCGGCGGAACTCTGGGTGGCGCTGTACTCAGCCAGCGTGCCAGCCGGGAGCAAATCGAGCGTACTGAGCGCGAACAGGAGCGGAAGCGCCAGGAGCAAGCTCTGCAAGCTAAACGCGATCTCTACGCCGCTCTGAACACGACGGCTCGCGCCTACCGCGTAGCAGCCCGAGACGCCGTTCGAGCATCCGAGCGTGGTGAAAGCGTCGACCCGGCAGCTCTCGACGCCGCCAAGGAGGCCTGGGCCGACCAGTACTCTCAAGCACAGATGGTGCTCGCTAAGGACGTCCTGGGCGTAGCGTCGAAGCTCAACAGGGCGCTCGGAGTCGGGTACTCAGTCGTCAAGCAGTTGCCGAGCAGCGCCGACCGCGACGGGGCCTATGAGCGGGCGAAGGCATGGTTCAGCGGCCCGCTCTCCGATGGCGTACACCTGCTAAAGGTCACCCTGCGACATGACCTCGGCGTCGAGGCCGACCCTCACTTCGAGCAGACTCGTGCGCAGATGCTCAGTGTCCTCGACAGCGAGCGGAGAAAGCTTCAGCACCTACTCGCCGCCGAGCCAGCTCAGGCCACCGAGTCACGTTGATGGACAGAACAAGGGGCCCCTGGACAACTTGCCAGGGGCCCCAGATGTGATCAGGCGGGTGTCACTCGTACTCGCGTAACAGGTCCTCGATCCGGCGGTTGGCGACCTCCTGCCGCCCGTCGATGCACTTGGCATACCGGCTCAGCAGGACCTCCACGCTGTTGCCTGCCCGTTCGGCGACCTCGGTGGCGTCCACCCCGGCGTTCAGCCACGTAGACAGCGCCGAGTGCCGCAGGTCGTACGGACGCCGGGCCAGGGGCGATGCGGTCACGGCCGGCGGTAGCGCAAGCAGGCGAGCCTCCTGCCAGGCCCGATAGTAGGAGGACGAGGAGACCACTCCCCCACCCTCACTGAAGAACAGCCGTCCGTCGTCGGCCGTGCCGAACGTGTCCACGTGTTCCCGGAAGATCGCCACGAGCTGCGGAGGGATCGGAACCCGCCGCACGTCCTCGGCCGGCCGGTTCTTCAGCCCGCGATCGTCATGGCTCTCCCCCGAATCGGTCCACAGCTTCCCGACACTCGGGCGCGTTCGGTGCAGCAGGGCGGAGCCCCATCCGGTGGCGGGCAGGGTGAGATCAGTCTCGGCAAGCCCGACCGCTTCTGCGGGGCGCAAGCCCCCGAAGTACATCGCCGCGAACAGGCCGACCAGACGTCGACCACGGGCACGCCGGTAGCCGCCGACATAGGACACGGCGCACAGCAGGGAGCGGGCCTGGTGAGGGTTGGCGACAACCCGAGGGTCTACTTCGCTGGAAACCTTGGGCTTTTGCCACCGCACGCCGGCGAGCGGATTCTCAGAGAACTCGCCCAGGTCGACCGCGTAATGCATGGCGTTGACGAGGGTCCGGCGCTTCCGACGTACGGTTTCGGCAGCTGCGGCAGTTCCGTCGAGCTTGAGCTTGAGGGAGTCGAGTACGGCGCGTCCGGTCACGGGGTCACCGAGATCAGCGAGGGGGCGCGAAGCTTTGACAACCCAGTGAAGGACATTTCCTATGTCCTGTGGGATTTCCCGATCTTTCGGCCCCGGCAGGACGAATGCCCAATTGCGAAGGGCCTTGCGCAACACCTCCGCGGGCGGTCGGCCAGGACGCTCGTCGAGGAGTGCCACGGTCACCGATGCCAGGGATTCATTGATGCTGACGCGAGTGTTCGGCGCTGCGTGCGGCCACTTCATGGCCAGGTACTTGAGCGCGAATTCGTACCAGGTCAGTGAGGCCTTCTTCTCCGCCATCGACTCAGGGAGGCCGCTCTCGACGTCGAACTCCTCACCGTCGTGCGAGGCCCGCAGCAGTTTGGAGCGGTAGTGATCGGCGAGGCCCTTCGTCCTGAAAGTCTCGGAGAACACCTGGCCGGCCACCGACCAGCGCACGTCGTATGACGGTGTCTTGTAGGGCCGCTTACGGACGCCCCAGATTTTGACCTGCAGAGACTTCATGCCGCGGTCTCCTCCAATTGCCTAAGCCAGGCAACGAAGTCGCTGCGCCACACGCGCAGCTCGCCATTCGGCAGCTTGAAGGCGTCCGGGCCGTGGCCCAGTTCGCGCCAGCGATAGAAGGTGCGTCGGGACACCCCGCCGAGCTCGGCGAGGATCTGCGGGACGGTCATCAGCTCGTCGCGGCTGCCAGTCACGGTGTGGGTTCTCCTTCCGATCCAAGGGCGGGTGCGAGTGAGGCCACGAGCCAGGCCTCGCCCGGGGTCAGGCCGGTGCCGGCGAAGACCCAGTGGGAAAGGACGAGCGTCGTCTCCTCGTGACGGTCGATGCCGAGCGCGATCAGGGCTTCGGTGCGGCGCCATTCGGCACGGGCGTTGCGCAGGGCGCCGAGGGTGGTTGAGTAGCGGCGGGACTTGGTGGAGAAGTGGCCGCGGAAACCGAGCATGTGGGCCCAGGCACGCAGCCGGAGCTCTTCGAGTTCGGGGCGTGCGCCAAGGGCCCAGGCGGTGCGGATCATGCGGCGTGCGTGTTCGGAGATCCGTAGATGCCCGAGCTCGGCCAGCAGTCTCAGCGGGCGGTCGAGGGTGCCGGTGGCGGTCTCGGCGCCTTTGGTGGCGTACTTGGCGATGTAGGCCGCGACCGCGCGCTCGGTCAGCTCTGTGCCACCGTCGAAGTCCGCGCTGCGGATGGTGCGGACGTCGAGTTGGCGGCCGAAGGCGAAGGTGTGCGCGCGGCCGTCGATCACCGGTCCGTCGACGGAGACCACAGCGGCCGCGGCGTGGATCGCGTCGGCCAGTAGCTCGGGGGTGGCCCAGGCCGGGGGCAGTGTGGAGCCGCCCTCCGGGCCGTCGAGGCGCATGACCGCGTGGAAGTGGACGGCGCCGCGCTTCTGGTACTCGGCCACCTTGGCGAAGGACAGCCGCGCGTGGTCGCGGAAGCCGCGTTGGGTCAGTCCGGCGCGCTTGGCGACCTCCCGGCGGAGGTAGATGGAGAAGCGCCGCCATAAGGCTCCCGCGTGCGCGTTCCACAGCACGGCTGCCTCGTAGTCGTAGGTGTCCGGGTCGAGCGGTGTACCGAGGACGTCGTCCTCCTGGTGGTGGAGCAGGCCGCATCGGCAGGGGCGCACTTCTCCGCGGCTGTCGGTGGGCCGGTTGTGGACAGGCCCGAAGCCAGGCGCGGTGAAGGTGGCGAACACCCGGGGGTGCGTGGCCACGTGCTCGGGGGTTCCCTTGCCGCCGCGCAGGCCTGCGGTGATCAGGTGGTAGGTGTCGCGGCGGTAGGTCTCCGCACAGGCGGTGCATCGGGTGGCCCGACGGTTCTTGCACGGCACAAGGAGTCGGCCGGCAGGGAGCGTCGTCGAGTCGATGTGGTGCAGGAGGGGTCCGATCTCGCCGGTGGCCGGGTCGACTCGATGTTCCGTTCGGTAGCCGTCGAGTCGTACCGGTCGTGCGCAGCCGCCGAGCCCGGAGAGCTGTCGGGCGAGCGCGGGGAGGGTGCCGAGGGAGGCGAGTTGCCCGAGCTCGGCTACCGGGGGTGGTGCGGGGCGGGTGATGATGTCCTCTGTCCTTTCGACTTCGGTCGTGAGGGGCTGGGCCTGCCGGGGCGGTCGGATGCTTGGCGGCGTGTTGCCGCACCGGCGGGCCGTCATCGCTCGGTGGTTGCGTTGAACAGGGAGCGCAGGACGAGGGCAGCGATGGCCACGGCCACGGCGGTGAGGGCGACAGTGGCCAGCAGGGCGGTCAGGACGACGCCGACGACGACCAAGGCCACGACGAGGCCGGCCCCGGCACTCACGTAGGGCGTGACGGCGCGGGCAGGCGCCGGGGTCACCGCGTGGGCTGCCGAGTGACGGCAGGAGCAGGCCTGCGCCTGGTCGTCCCGGACCGCCGGGGTGTCGGGCATGGCGGGGAGCTTTGGGCGGAGCATGGGTGGTTCTCCTCTCAGTCGTGAGTGCCGTTGACGATCTCGACCCCGGAGCGGGTGCCGGAGTCGATGGCGGGGGCCAGGAAGGTGTCGGCGAGGTAGAAGCCGAAGAGGGCGATCACTACGGCGACCCACATGCGGACTCCGAGGAACTTGATCGCAGCCCAGGCGATGACGCCCAGGACGGCGACGAGCGGCAGGGTAACGGTCACGGGTACCTCCTCAGCGAGCCGAGCAGCGGTGGGTGCGGGCGGCGAGCTCGGCGGCGGCGCGGCTGTCGTAGTCGGTGGAAAAGCCACAGCGCGGGACGATGCAGGCGGCGGTGTGCTTGGTGCGGCCGCGTCCGTCGAAGTAGGTGGCGACCTGCACGGGGCCGATTCGGCGGACGTTGCGGAAGCGGCGATCGGCGGGCATCAGGAGGCCTCCTGGTGGCTGGTGAAGTCGTGGACGTGCTCGGTCAGCCAGCGGCGGATCTCGGCTCCCTCGGCGTCGTCGGCGGCGAGGATGACCGGCTCGGCAACGAGCACGGCTTCGGTGAACTGGTTCTGTCGGACGAGTTCTGCGGCGCGCTTGAGGGCGCGCAGGGTGGTCGGGCGCAAAGGTGATTGCTCCAGGTCAGGCGAGTTGGGCGGCGATGGCTTCGGCGAGCGGGGCGGCGACGCCGAGCCGAGCGCGGAGTGTGGTCGCATCGATGGCGGTTCCGGTCCGGGCCCGGTGGTCGTCGGCGATCTTGCGGGCGTGCTGGACGAGGGCGGGCGGAATCTCCGCCTGCGGCCGGGCGGGAGAGTTTGCAGGGGGTGCGGGCAGTTCGGCCCGTCGTTCGGGCAGCGGCTCGGCGTCCGCGTCGTCGTGCGGTTCGTCGGCGGTGGAGGGCATCGGCGCCGTGTGGGCGAGCAGCGTGCCGCCGAGGAAGGCGACCGCCGGCCAGCCCGCGACGAGGATGCGCAGCCAGGCCGGTACGTCGGCCAGGTCGAGCAGTCCCGCGGTGGCGACATTGGCGCCCAGTGAGGCGACCAGGGCGATCAGGAACCAGCACCAGCCGGCCGCCCGGGAGCTCCCGGATCGCAACCGCCGCCAGGCCGCCACCAAGAGGAGGTCGACGGAGATGGGATAGGCCCAGGCCTTCCAGCCGTCCTGCCCGGCCGCCGCGGCGATGTCGTGCAGGTGGGCGAAGGACAGCGCGGCAGCGATGACCGCCTGAATCAGCACCGCATCGACTCGGGCCGGAAGGGCACGCATGGGCTACTCGCCCCGCAGCCGGTCGGCGTAGGCACGGGCCTCGGCAGCGATCTCCGCCTTTGCGGCGTCGCCTGGGGACTCGGCGGCGATGCGCTCCAGCAAGTCGGCCTTGCGCGACATCAACTCGGACAGGTCACCGGCACCGAACTTGCGGTAGGCGACCAGGTCGGCGACGAAGGCGGAGACCTCGGATACGGAGGGACGGGACACAGGTTCTCCTTCCGAACTCAGGGCGTGGCTGGGTAGGGACGTGGCGCGAATTGCTCGCGCCGGCGGAGGGTTGAGGATCAGCTACTCGGTCGCCGGACGATGCAGAGGGGCCGCCGCCGGGAGCTTTTGCAGTGCAGCGGTGGGCACGTCAGGGCGGAGCGGCGCGAGCGCGGGCACGTCCGGTGCGAGATCGGCCGTCTCGCGGCAGATGGCAGCCGCTTCAGCGAGCGACAGGTAGGGGGTGCGGATGCGGGACCAGCCGCCGGAGGTGTCACCGACGACGGCGAGCCCGGGGCGTTCCGCGGCGATGGCACACGCGGCCTCGACAGCCTCGGGGGCGATGTCGCCGAGCGCCATCTTCGCGGAGGCCTCATCGTTGACCCGATGGCACACGCGGCCGGTGAGCTGGGCCCGGAGCATGGTGGCGCCCTTGCCCAGTTCGGCGCCGAAGCGCTGGCCGCACACTTCCAGGTAGATGCCTGCGGCGCGGCCGAGTTGGGCGAGCCGGATGAGATGCGTGACCATCTCGTCGCGCCGTTCCTCGTCCTTGCGGGTCGCGACAAGGAACAGTTCGGCCACCTCGTCGATGAACAGCACGATCGGGGGCGGGCGCCTGTCCTCGGGGAGGCCCCAGATGTCCGAGGTGATCTCCTCGCCCGACGTGCCGGGGGCAATTCCTTGCCGGGCTTTGATCAGGTCGTAGCGGTCCTCCATCTCCCGGACGAGCGCCGGCAGGAGTTCCGCCGCCTGCGCCGGATCGGTCGCCAGAGCCGAGAGCCGAGCGGCGAAGGGCGCTAACTCCACTCCGCGCTTGCAGTCGATCCCCACGAGGACGACGGGCTGTCGGGCCAGTCCTGTGAAGAGATTCCGGAGGAACATGGACTTGCCCGACAGGGTCGCGCCGAGGACGAGTTGGTGCGGCACGACGCGGTAGTCACGGACGCAGGCGGTTGCGTCCTCCCGTAGTGCCACCGGGATCTTGAGGAGGTCGGCGCCCGTCTTCCGGGGCATCCGCACTTTCCGCAGCACGTCGTAGCCGACCAGCCGCAGTTCGACGACGCCAGGCTTGATGTCCCGGACGTGGACCGCATGGACGCCCCAGGCGTGGCGCAGTCGCTCGGTGGAGGCGGCCACGTCTGCCGGCTCCTGTCCCGGGGCCAGGCGAAGCCGCATGCGGAAGCCTGTCGATGTCGGCCGAACCAGCCCGCGGCGCGGCGGCACAGGACGGACCTCTCGACGAGTGGTCGCCCTGATGGCCAGAGCCCGCCAGCGGGACGGCTCGACCGTCAGGCCGCATGCCTCCATGGTGGAGGAATACGAGGCCAGCAGCCGGGCCACCGATAACGGCAGCCCGACCGTGGACCAGTACGCCGCCGGATGCGCGTGCCGGGCGTAGGCCGCGCCAACTACCGCAGCGAGCGGCCCACCCACCTCCACGAGCGTCAGCAGGTCGGACACTGGTGTCAGGCCTCCTGTCCGGCCATCACGAACACGCCGGGCGCCACGGCGAGAGCCCGGTAGGCGATGCCATGGCGGCTCTGCCCGTTGAAGACGCTCTCCCACGGACGGGCCACCAGGCCGGGCAGCGCAACCGGCGAGCCCACAGCCAGCCCCTCGGTCACCCCGCTCTCCGGCACGGTGACCTGGATCAGCGAGGACTCCCCCTCGTCGATGTAAACGACGCCCACGGTCATCAGGACCTCGCCGCTTACGGCGTCCTTTGCGATCTCGCCGGTCTGCCGGTCCCGGACTTTGGGCGAAGGTGCCTCGGTCAGCAGGATCGTCGCCGCCGAGGTCTCGACACGGATCACACGCACAACAGATCTCCCTTGTCGGGTCACATCAACCCACCACCTGACAGGTTGACTTAGCAAGTTCGAAACTAGGGACGCCAGGTTGACCTGTCAAGTGGAGTTGTAGGGCCGCAAGACCTCAACCGACGCCTAGTCGCAGGTCAGTTGACCCGATAGGTGTCTTCAAGTTCCTGCCGGTCGGCGGGAAGCAGAACATCGACGATCTGCAACGCCCTCCCGGAGGCATCACGCGCCACCACCAGGACGCCAAGTACGGGGTCCCCCGCGGTCAGCCTCAGCAGGCCCGCATCCTCGCCGCCCGCAAGACGCGCCGAGACGCGCTCGGTGACGTGATCGAAGCGCACCTTTTTGCGCGCTTCGAGATGCGCTCGCGGGCTCTCAGCCAGAAGTTCGGAGCTGCCGAGCTCAGTCCCCTCGACCAGGCCGGCCGGGAAGTAGGAAGAAGCAAGCTCCACGGGCTCACCGTCCTCCTCGACCAGAAGGCGGCGCACGAGCGCTTTGGCTCCCTGCGGCAGGCCGAGCAAGGACGCCACTCGGCGCGGTACCTGGACTTCCCCCACCTCGACGAGGCGCCCCGGAATCCGCGACTCGTCCCGCTCCAAGGCTTCACGGCCTCGGCGGTCACGCTGCTCGACGACCTCCGGACGGCCACGCACGATCGTCCCGAAACCCTGCCGGGACTCCAGCCAGCCGTCCCGCTTGAGCAGTTCGAGGGCCCGAACAACAGTCGGCCGCGACATCCCGAATGCTTGCACGAGCTGGTTCTCGCTCGGCACCAGCGATCCCGGCGGGTAGGTGCCGTCCTCGATCCGACCTTGGATCGTCTGCGCGAGCCGCACGTACTTTGGTGCAGCCACTTCGTACGCCACGGGCGCCGCCTAGTCGGGATCGGTCAAGTTAACTGGTCAACCAGCGTACCCAGCTGGCTGACACGCACGCTAGCTGGCTGACGAGCCGGACCGCAGCCCACTCACGACGGCCAGGCGTCGGCCATCTCGAACGACACGACCGTCCCGCCGAAGCGGCTCGGGCTGGCACGCCAGGAGTCCGACAAGGCATCGACCAGACCCAGCCCACGCCCATGGGCTTCATTGGCCGCCGGGTACCGCAGCCGGACGCTCGCCGGGAAGCCCGGGTTGTGCACGTCAACCCGCAGGGACTTCCCGTCCCGTCGCCACTCCACCCGCACGAGCCATTCCTCCTCGGCCCGCCCGTAGAGGATCGCATTCGTCACCAACTCCGAGATCATCAACACACAGTCGTCGACCGAACAGGCCACTTCATGCTTGGTGATGAAGTGCCTGAACCAGCGACGAGCCCGGCGCACCGACTCAGGCAGCGGGTACAGCGTCATCGAGCCGAGCACTTCGCCGTCGTCAGCGCCGTGGTCACGACGCCCCTTGCTGATGCCATCCATCCGCGGTTACTCCTTGCCGGTCCCATCGCAGTCAAGGCAGCGCCGCTTGGAGACGGCGCGGGGGCGCCCGTTGGCGACGGATAACGCCAACGAGGTCCGGGAGCTGATCAACTTCCAGCCCCGACCGCGGCACCCCCGGCAGGCAGACCTCCGGTTCCCTAACGGCCTTTCACCGCACACACCGCGCCCCTTCCTTCGAAGTGGCATTAGCCACTTCGTGGATAGTGGCATTAGCCATTTGGGTCAGGCAAGGGGTTCGGGGTACTTGCCCCGAAGCGATCAGGTCAGTGGGTAACCCTGCTCGAACGCCCAACGGTTGGGCGGGTAGGTGGCCTCAGCGAACTCCAACGGCCGGTCCTGCAGGTCATAGACCACGTGGTGCACGATAAGGACAGCCGATCCAGCCTCCAGGCCGAGGTCCGCCGTCTCCTCCTCCGTCGCGGTGCGGGCACTCATGCGGTCCTCCGCATAGCTCCCCTGGCGCCCCGTCATCTGCTCCACGTACAGAAGCGTGCCCTCCTGGATACGCTCGGGGTCCATGAGCCTGGGGGCCCGCTGAGCCACGTCCGGCGCGAACCACGACGTCGACAGGGTGATAGGCCCAGTCTGGTTGCTGGTCACCCGCCGGCGATGCACAGCCCGACGCTCCTTCGCCAAGCCCAGAGCATCAGCAACGTAATCCGGCGCATCAAGCCATCCCGCAGACGTGATCACCGCATACTCGCCAGCCGTATAGATCTTTCCAGTCTGCCGTGCCCGACCGTAGAGCTCCCGGGCCCGCCGGTTGACCTCCACGCCGCGCACGTACGTCCCCGACCCCTGCCTCTTCTCCACAAGGCCCTGATTGCTCAGCGCCTCCAGCGAGCGGGCAGCTGTCGGCCTCGACACGTTCCAGTCCGTCGCCAACTGCCGTTCCGAAGGGACCTCGTCCCCCGGCCTGAGGTCACCGCGCAAGATCTGATCGCGGATGTGGTGCGCGATCTGGAGGTACTTCGGCTGAGCCTCCTCGATCTGCGGCATCACAGCCTCCCATCCCCTTCAAGTGGCTATTACCTCTGGCCACTATAGGGTGAGTGGCCAATACCTGAACCCGTACGCTGGCCACGTGACGCGGTTGATCGTGGCAGCCGGAGGAGGGGGCGACGCTGTCGCCGCCGCAATGTTGGACGCCGCCCTGTACGGCGCCGAGGACCCGGCGGTGATCCTTACCTACGCCTGGGACCGCCTGATCGTCGACCCGTTGCCGGGGCCCCGCAGTCCGGCCGACTTCAACGGCCTGCGCCAGCTGACGCCAAACGTGTACGCCGTCCCCGCAGATGCCGAGCCTGTCGCTCCCGCCGGCTCCACACTCCCCCGCTTGGCCGCCGAACTGCCGCACACCCTGGCACTAATCGACCCTCGCCGCAGCGCCGTTGGCCTGGCCCAGCAACTCGAAGAACTCATAGCCGAGCTCTCCCCCGAGTCCGTCAACCTCTTGGACGTGGGCGGCGACATCCTCGCTCGCGGCGACGAGCCCACTCTCAAGAGCCCTCTTGCGGACGCCCTCACTCTCGCTGCCTGCGCACAGCTCAAGACCCCTGTGCGCCTCCTGATCGCTGGACCCGGCCTAGACGGAGAACTTCCGGCCGGGGACCTCATCGAAGCTCTCGGGTCGATCGCCCACACCCTCACAGCAGAGGACGTGGAGCCCATCTCGTCCATTCTGGAATGGCACCCCTCCGAAGCCACCGCGATGCTCGGCGCCGCGGCGCGAGGGGTGCGCGGCCTGTGCGAAATCCGGGACGCCGGCCGCCCGGTCCCGCTGACGGACGCAGGCCCGACTGTCCACGAGGCTGACCTCGACAACGCGCTGCATCGCAACATGCTGTCCCGTGCCCTCGTATCAACGAGCAGTCTCGAAGAGGCCGAGCAGCACAGTCGTGAGATCTGTGGTTTCTCCGAGATCGATTACGAGCGGAACAAGGCCCTGTGGCTCGCCGAGCAGCGTGCCGTGCCCTTGGACCCCAACAACATCCTCGGCGAGCTCAGCCGCTTTGAAGCAGAGGCCCGTAGCCGCGGGATCACCCACACGACGTTCCGCAGGTTGACGGAATCCCTCGGTCTCCCCGGATCGCAGCGTCAAGAGCTCCGCGCACTCCTCATCCAGACACACCCAGACCAGTACGCAGCGCCCCTGTGGCAGATCTCGTGACGGGCGAAGAGTCTTTCCCCTCGGTTGACTTGCCCACGCCCGAGAGCGTCTTGGTGGACACCGATTGGGCCTCCCTGTGGCACGCCTACGGGCCGGCCGCAGATGTACCCGCTCAGCTGCCCGCGCTGTTCAGCGACGATCGAAACGCCAGAGAAGCGGCGCTGCAGTTCCTGTTCGGCACCGTGCACCACCAGGGCACTCTCTACGAGGCAACCGTGCCGGCAGCACTGTACGTGGCATCCATCCTGCGAGACCCACGCACGAACCTCGCTACCGATCAGCGGATCCCATTGCGTGCCGAGCTGCTTGCGTGGATTGCCTCAGTAGGACGAACAGCTTCGGACGACCTAGAAGACTCACGCCGAGAGAACGGATTCCCGCTCGACGACTACCCGCAGGCAGTCGGCATCCGCAAGAAGCGACCGCTCTTGTTCACAACCGCTTTCGACTTCACAGTGGACCCCGACCGCCGCATTCGCGAGGCAGCCATCGTCGCGTGCATCCCGTTGGTGGACGATCCCCAGCTGCAGCACCACCGAACCGCCTTGGTCCCCCTGGTTCGGCAGGTCCTCGGCACCAGCGAACTCTGGCAATACCGCGAACGAGCCATCGACGCCCTCGACGCATGGGGCGAAGACTCCTCAGGGCTCGAAGGTCAGCAGAACCCCTTCGAATTCTGCGACAGCGACCTGCCACTCGGCACGTCAGTGTGGACTGCGGGCCCTTGGTCCAGCACAAGCGATGCAGACCGTCCGCCGTTTTGACGGGGCCCCGCTGACCATGATCAGGGACGCCATCACTCGCTGAGTTACAACCTTCTCCACGGGTTCAAGGCGCTCCCGCCGCGCAGAGCGCGGCGGCGCGCGGCCCGGCGCCCCGGGCCGACGCTCCAGTCTTCGCCCCGCTCTGGCCCGGCCGCCGGCCGCCCGCCAACGGCGAGGGGTTGTCGAAGTGAAACCCTCTGTGGCTGGGGCGGTCGGCTCCGCGGCTTTACGCAGCCACCATGGGGCGAGCCTCGAAGATCGGGGCCCACATCGGGCCTTAGCGGGCAGGTCCACAGACCGCCCGAGTCGCCGCAAGCTTACGGGCCCCGATCTCTCGCCCCATGGCAGCTCCAGCCCAAAGCCGCTCCCACCGACCTCCGATACAAGGCTGAGTACTCAAATCTCATCCGCTCGGCCGAGTGTGACGGCAGCGTGCCGAGGTCTGACGCGCGCACGCCTTGATCCCGAAGACGGCTGAGTCGATTGCGCCTTGCTGTTGACTCAACCGGTATAGCATCGCGTGCACCACTCGATCTGACACCGGACCCTTACAACCCATCTCACCAATCGAGGGATCGTGGCAGCAAAAGAAGTCAAAAGGCGCTTCACCAATAAGCCCCCAGACCTAGTGTTTCGGGTCGGCGGCTATAAATCACTACGGGAGACCATCTCGATCCCGATTAAGCCATTGACGCTGATCGGGGGCGCCAACAGTTCAGGAAAGTCTAGCTTCATGCAGGCGATTCTACTGCTGAAGCAAACCATCGAAGCTCAATTCGACCCCGGCCCCCTACTGCTGGATGGCCCGAACGTCGCGATCACCTCCACCACTCAAATGTTCTCCAGGGGGAAATCGCGGCAAGACACTGCAAAAAGCATGCTGATCGGGATGTCGACCCGGCGAACCAGCGTAGACCTAACCTTCACCAAGGGAGGGAAGGGTTTGAAGCTGGAAACCATGGAGATCGAGCAATCCGGTAAGCGCATAAAGCTTGACGAGAACACGCAGGGAGGGAAAGACTTTATCGAGCAACTACCCGCATTCAGGAAGGACCTCAGGTCCATCCTTGAATCCCGAGAAGAGGTTTCCTTCTTCGTTCGAAGGAATCGCAGCTTCTACGATGTCGTAATCAAGATGCAAGATTTCTCCGGAACTGCCGGGATTCCTTACGATCCGGTGAACACTTTCCGAAGGATCGCGCTGGAGACCATTCATGTCCCAGGTCTTCGAGGCAACCCCGAGAGGGTCTACCCGAGCTCTGCCGTGGGTACCGCATTCCCAGGGAAGTTCGAGAAATATGTTGCCAGTCTGATCAATGACTGGCAAACATCCAAGGCAGAAAAGTCTCAACGCTTGAAGTCTCTAAACCAGGATCTCGAAGCACTTGGTTTGACATGGAAGGTGATGGCACGACCTGTAAACGATACAAGCGTCGAACTACTGGTTGGACGTATGCCACATGCGCAGCAAGGTGGGGCACTGGATGTCGTGAACATCGCTGACGTGGGCTTCGGCGTCTCACAGACTCTACCTGTGCTCGTGGCCCTTTCGGTCGCACGCCCAGGTCAAATTGTCTATCTCGAACAGCCCGAGATTCACCTGCACCCAAAGGCTCAGACCGCATTGGCTAAGATTCTCGTCAGGCACGCAGTCCGCGGTGTGCTAGTCGTCGCCGAAACACACAGCTCCCTCCTGATTAAGGCGGTCCAAACATCCTTGGCGCGCAGTGAAATCAAGCCCTCAGATGCAGCTTTGCACTGGTTCGGAAGGTCCCCGGATAGCGGCGTCACAACGGTTAAGACAGCAGATCTTGACGAGCTGGGACGCTTCGGAGATTGGCCAATCGACTTTGACGACATCGCACTCGAAGCGGAGATGGAATATCTGAACGCGGTCGAAGAGCGCATCGAAGCCGACGACGAGCACGAATAAAAGCGGGGGGAACGTGAACGACAGCGTGGTAGTAGATGCTTGTGTAGGCAAAGAAGCAAGCCAAACGAACCTGCCGCGATCTCGAAATTCAAGAAACACCCTAAACGAGATCCTGAAGCAGAAAATACACGTAAAGTTCACCCCCGAAGTGGAGCGCGAGTGGAACAAGCACGCCTCCAACTTCTCCGTCAAATGGCGATACCAAATGGTAACTAGGCGGCTGATACGAAAAGGCAAGGATAAGCCGAGCAATCTACTCCGTAAGAAGATCGCAGAAATTCTCCCCGACCCTCACGACGTAGCGGCACTACTGAAAGATGTGCACCTTTTGGAAATCGCATTGAATGACGGATCGGGAGTCATATCCAGCGATGACCGATCCGGGCGCCTTGCGAAACTTGTGGCAGACTCGTATGCACCTCTGGAACGAGTTCAATGGATAAGCCCCCATAAACCAGAGGACGCTTGCCTGAAATGGATCACAGGAAAGCTAGCTGATGCAGATGTTGGAAGGCTCAGGAGTCATGATTGCGACTAATCAAACGCCCGCTCTGTAGGCCGCTGGCATCTCCCGCTGCAACAAGGCTACGGACGGTCACAGGGGGAAGGAGCCAAGGGGCGGCTGTTGAGCCAGCTCTCGCCGGGCCGTACGGGACCTCGGCCCGGACCTACAGGACAACTATCGGTTGTTCAAACACCGCAGCCGCCTGCCGCCTCGTGGCCTCACGTTTGTTCGGCCCGCATCTCCCCGGCTGAGACCGGGCAAGCGGAACTGTCATCGACGTGGGCCCACGGCGCCGGCGCACCCGCTTCCAGGGCATGCGGTCTTGTGCCAGCCTGACTTGGCATCTACGGTCGAACGCAAGTAGTGCTACGCACCTTGGGGGAAGCGTGCATCTTGACTTCGGTGCCTTAGTGCGCGAACTGGGGACTCCGGCCAAGCTCATTGTCCGCTCAACACCGGAATTGGCGGAAGAGGTCGAGAAAGAAGCTCGAGATCGCGTTGGACCAAAACGCGGCGCTTCCAATCTTTACCGGAAGCCGGTGTACGCAATTCCAGCCGACTTATTCATGGGGATTGAATCCAGCCCAGCGGAAGTATTGCGCGAATTAGGGCTGGCCACAACGTTTGTCACCGCTTCACCTTTCGCCGACATAGCACGTCACTGGGCGCACGTACGCTACTGCGCCACTCTAAAGAGCAATCAAAAGCAAGTTCTTTCCCTGACTCAGGCGGGCTCCGATATAGTCCACCATCACAAGGTGGCGCAGTCAGAGCAACTGGGTGTTGGCTTGGCTCTTGTGGTGGCCAAAAGGATTCTTGAGCGAAAATATCCCGGATGGATATTTTCGAGCGTTGACGTGGACGTCGCGCTTGCAGCTGGCTTCCTTGATGGGGTCGGCCTCGTCCGACAGAAAAATAAAACAACGATGCGACCTGATTATTTCTTGGTCGGCCGTCGTGCCGGAACTTCGCGTTCAGGGTGCAAGGTGTACGTATTGGAGTGTAAAGGAACCCACGGTAATGCCTATCACTCCAGGAAGCAGTTAGCCACAGCTTCTCTTCAAGTAGGCTCCATTGAAGTGGGGGCCAGAACCCTTCCCAGCCTGATCATTGCCTCTCGCTTGTCGACTGCAGGCGTCTCTATTGACGTGCTCGACCCGCCCGGGGACGAGGATCTATGGGAGGGGCAACCTGAAGAACTCGATGCGCTACTGTCCGAGGATCCTGGCCCTCAGCAGTGGGCGTCAGGCAAACCCACCTTCGAGCAATTTCATGCCCGACAGCGAGAGCTTCTCGGCGCTGAAACATTTGAGGCCAGCGACGTAGATTTGCGGTCCGCGCGCACGGCGTACGAGGCAAGCGTGCAAGAACTCCCTGTTATCTTTCAGGTGCCCGAGGATGGCAAGAGGTGGCTATTTCGCATCTTAGCGAGAAACGCGGCTCACTCCGTCCTGCGCTTCGCGGGCGACAATACATCTGCATCCCAATTCACCTCACCGAGGACCGCAGACTTTCAGCGCCTACCCTTGGACGATCCAGCACCGGAGTGGCAGAGCTTCACTGTCAGCTCCGAATCCAGGATTGATTCACACCGGTTCGTTGGCGTCAAGTACTCCATGCCACTCCCCGATGGCGCTTCGCTTGAAATCTTCCGAGGGGTAGAAAAGGGGATGTATGAAAATCTTCGTGAGGGAAGAATTAGCGCCTACCTGCGGAGAGCTCACCGACTTCGCGACGCATGGGCGCCGGCCACCAGCGGAGCGACTACGAGCGACCCATATCAGGCTGTCTCGGTCGGTAATGACGGTACCGGGCTGCGAATCCGTGTGGTCTAACGGACTTGCCCTTCCGGTCTGATGTTGCATCAAACGCCTGCTGTGGCTAAGAGACTGAACCCCCAATGTGCGACGGAATACGACCATTCCGGCCTAACAAGGGATGCCCGCATCTTCTGAACGCCTGCTTCGCTGCCGCGGTTGACATCACCGGATGACATCAACGCCAGTGCAATACTGCGGAGCGGGGCGACCAAAGACCGACGACTGGCCGCCCGTGCAGGCGTCTTCTGCCAGTCTGTAATGAGCCTGGCCCGAACTTACAAGGCGGTGGTCCTGCGTGTGGGAGCTCATGGTTCCCGCGCAGGCGGTCGCGTACGGGCCGCCGGGCGGTGTCGGGTCGTTATGGTCGTTATGTAGGGCGGAGTCCGGCATCACACGGCTCAGCCCCTTCAGCTACCGATCAGGCGGGGATCCAGTCGGGCCACCACGGCGGGATGTTGCTGGGGGGACAGCGCCCGGAATCGCTGAAAGAACCGCCGAGGGTCCCCTCTGTCTTGAAGTACCACCAAGCCATGAAGGTCAGCGTCGTCACGACGAGCACCATCGACACACACACCCGTAGTCCGGTAGGCGCACGGAGGGTCAGCAACCAGGCGACACCGTGCAGGGTCACGTCCGTTGGAGTGGTGTATCGACGGCCACTCGGTGATCTCTTCTTTGAGGCTATGCGGTGAGTTCGGTGGGCAGGACGGTGCCGTGGGT
>NZ_JBHYMQ010000066.1:0-20824 GCF_042742985.1 Streptomyces sp. NPDC058864
CCGGCACCCTCGGCGCCGCCCTCGACCTCCGCCTCCCCACCACCACCGACCCCGGCACCTACACCACCACCCTCACCCTCACCGCACTCAGCTGAACCGCTGGACCACGACAGTGACGCGGCCCCCGCCAGCCATCTCGGCGGGGGCCGTGGGCAACCCAACCAGTCGCACGCAACCGAGCACCGCACCATGGAGACGCCGGTGTACAGAGAACGGGACTGGATCCTCGACCGGATCCGCGAGGACCACCGGCTCCGGCCGGACACCCCCCTGCAGCAGCTCGCGATGCGCCACCGGGTCTCCCTGGCGATCGTCGCGGAGGCCCTGTCGCTCCCCTCCCCCTTACGCCGACGGCCCCCGCGGACCCTGCTGCTGGAGCCCGTCAGGGACGCCATCGACCGCATGCTGATGCAGGACCTGGACGCCCCGCCCGGCGCCCGTCACACCATCAGCCGCATCATCGAACGACTGCGCACGGAGGAGGACTTCACCGGCGCCTCGTACTCCACCGTGCGGGACCACGTACGCGCCCGCCGGGTCGCGCTGGCGGAGGAGGCCGGGCGTTCCCAGAGGTGACACGCCCCAGGGCTTTCCTGCTGCGCACCGGTCACTTGGTGGCGTAGACGGCCGTGTATCCGCCGATGAGGGGACGGGCGTCGATCTTGGCGAAGCCGGCCGCCCGCAGCCACTGGGTCGCGTCCGCGACCGTGTACTCCGAGCCGCCCTCCGTGTCGATGAGCATGTTCAGCGAGAGCATGAAGCCGTAGGTGTTGCGGCGCCGGCCGTCGTCGATCATGGCGTCGTACACGATCAGGGTGCCGCCGTCGGGCAGGGCGTCGTAGGCCTTGCGGAGCAGGAACTGCCGCTGCTCGAGGTTCCAGTCGTGCAGGATCTGGCCCATGACGTAGACGTCGGCCTCGGGGAGGGGGTCGGAGAAGAAGTCGCCGCCGTGGAAGGAGAGCCGGTCGGACAGGCCGTGCGCGGCGGCGAACTCCTCGAACACGGGTCGCACCGGGGGCAGTTCGAAGACGGTGCCGGTCATGCCGGGCTGGGCGCGCAGCACCGCGGCGGGCACGGCACCCAGTGCGCCGCCCAGGTCGGCCACGTGACGGCGGCCGGTCCAGTCGAAGTCGGCGGCCAGCGCCCCGGCGAGCGGGGTGCTGACACCGTTCATGCCGTTGAGGAAGTTGCGCCAGGCGACGGGGTCCTGGCTCAGCGTCGCGAAGAAGGGGGCCCCGGTCTGCGTGACTTCGTTCTGCGGTACGCCGGTGCGCAGGGCATCGGTGAGGTTGTCCCAGAAGCCGAAGAGACGGGTGTTGGCCATTTCCAGGATTCCGCCGACGTAGGAGGGCTTGGCCCGGTCCAGGAACAGGTCGGCGGCGGGGCTGTTGCGGTAGACGCCCTCGTCGTCCCGGTTCAGCAGGCCCAGCGACACCAGGGCGTCGAGGAAGTCCGCGGAGGACCTGGGGTGGAGACCCACCT
This sequence comes from Streptomyces sp. NPDC058864, assembly GCF_042742985.1. Taxonomy (NCBI): domain Bacteria; kingdom Bacillati; phylum Actinomycetota; class Actinomycetes; order Kitasatosporales; family Streptomycetaceae; genus Streptomyces; species Streptomyces sp. NPDC058864. The sequence goes on from NZ_JBHYMQ010000066.1 coordinate 1,483, forward strand.
CGCCGGCGAGGGACTCGAGGTCCCGGCCGCCGGCCGCCAGGGCGGTGAAGATCTCCAACTCCACGGCGCTCAGCAGGGTCTTCGATGCCATGAACCCCAGGCCCAGCTGAAGGATCGGCTCCGGCGTGATCGGCTCGTCGACGGTCATGCATGTCTCCAGTTCGCTCTCGGCAACGCAATATCGGGTCGGTCGTGTTCGGCGGCCGCCGTGGGGAGGGGGTCCCGGCCGCCGGGGCGCGCTCAGAGGGTCTTGATCTGTCCGCCGTCGATGACCACCTCGGCGCCGGTGATGTTGCCCGCCACCGGCGAGGCCAGGAAGAGGGCGAGGTCGGCGACCTCCTGCGGCTCGGTGATCCGGCCCGAGGTGATGCCCATGCTCTGGGGCACCACGACGTCCAGAGCCTCCTGGGCCGTGGTCCCGGCGGCCGCGGCGGTGGCGTCCGCGAAAGCGCCCGGGGCCGTCCAGAACGGGGTGCGGACCGGGCCGGGCGAGATCGTGTTGACCCGGACGCCCTTCGGCCCGAACTCCTCGGACAGCGACTTGCCGAAGTTGTTCAGCGCGGCCTTGGCGGCCGAGTAGTCCACGACCATCGGAAAGGGCGTCCGGGCGTTGATAGAGCCGATGTTGACGATCGCCGCGCCCTCGGCCTCGACCAGGTGCGGAAGCGCGGCGCGGCTGGCGCGGACGGCGCTGAAGAAGGTCAGGTCGAAGATCCGCTGCCAGTCCGCGTCGCCGATCTCGAGGAAGCCGTTGCGCGGTTCGGCGGCGCCGACGTTGTTGACGAGGATGTCGATCCGGTTGTGACGCTCCACGGCGTGGCGGACCAGCGTCTCGGCGCCCTCCGGGGTCGCGAGGTCGACGGGCACGACGGTCACGTCGTACACGGGCGCCAGCACGTCGAGTTCATGCGTGGAGGTGCGGCTGCCGGCGACGACGCGGACGCCTTCGCGGGCCATCGCCTCGACGACGGCCAGGCCGATGCCCTTGCTGGCACCGGTGACGACGGCGACCTTGTCCTTGAGGTTCAGTTCCATGGAAATCCTATGTGGAGTGATCGATACAGAATTAAGGCGGACGGAGACCCGGCCCGCACGATGCGAACCGGTTCCCGCCCGCGGTCAGTCCAGGGCGCGCATCGCCACGGCGAGGGCGTCCTCGACGAAGGACCGTCCGAGCCGGGCCCCGCCGACGACCCGGAGACCCTGGACGAACGTGGTCAGGAAGCGGGCGAGTTCGACCGGATCCCTGCCCGGCGGCAGCTCGCCCCGCACCTTCGCCCGGTCCAGGGCTCCCATCGCCCGGTCGGCCGCGTGGTCGACGTCGAATTCCCCGTTCCGTCCCATGTTGGAAGCGTAGCACGATTGTGGATTGTTCAATAAAGTAACCGGGCCGTTATCATCGAGAACGCCACTGACCTGCGGCGATACACCTTCCACAGCGCCACGCGCACACGATGAGCGGACCCGGGATCAGAGGGAGGCCAGCCAGGCCGCGGTCTCGTCGGGGCGGCCGAAGCGGTGGGTGTCGAGCGGCGCGAAGCGGGGGTCGCCGGTGCGGCGTTCGATCTCGAGGCGGCGGCCGATGTGCTGGGACCAGGCCCACCAGGCTGGATGCTCCCGGCTGAGCCAGCCCGTCCAGGATTCCCGGTTGCCGCCGAAGAGCGCCTCACGCGTGACGGTCCGCCGCACGGACCGGCGCAGGACGCGGGGCATCACGACGCGCCGGGGGTAGTCCAGCCACACCACGGCGTCGGCCCGCCCCCACAGCAGATCACGGACCTCCGGATAACCGAGGGAGTCGACGACCCAGCGCGGCCCGGCGGCCAGCCGCGCCACGTCCTCGGGGAACGCGCCGTTCACCGCCCAGCCGGGGCCGTTGAAGTACAGCGCGTCCATCTCGTGGTACGGCAGGCCAAGCCGACCGCTCAAGGCGCGTGCGAGCGTGGACTTGCCCGCGCCCGTGACGCCCACCACCAAGATCCGCTCCATGGGGGTGCACCCTATCCCCGGCCGCCCCGAACCGTCCCGGGCCGAGGCGGTGCAGGCGGCAATCGATGTGTTCCTCCGCACTCCCCGCCCCTGATCACGGGCCGCCGCGGCACGGGGGGACGGAGATCGCACCGTCCTGGGGGGACCCGGAACCGCACGACCCGCGGCCGCATGACGCACATCCGAGACATGTCTGATTTGTCACAAAAAGTAGATTCATTCGGTCTTCCAGGTAAACGCGGCCCGCATTCCCACCCCTCCGCGTGACCCACCCCCCAGGCAAGGACAGCGGTGCGATGACCACGAAGAGCTTGGAAGAATTCGCGCTCGGCAAGCAGTCGAAGAGGCTCGACATGCCCGACACGGCGATCGCGGTGCTCGACGAGCAGGGGTCCGTCGCCGCATGGACGCAGGCCGCCGAACGTCTGGTCGGCCGTGCGGCCCGGGACGTGGTCGGCAAGCCGGCCGCCCTTGTGCTGCCGCTGTTCGAGGAGGGTCAGACCACCTCGGCCTACGTCCGGCACTGCCGGGCGCAGAACGGCTGGTCGGGCGCCACGGCGGTGTCTCATCGGGACGGGCACATGATCGACGTGTGCCTGCGGATCACGATGCTCCACGGCCGGAACGGAGCGGCGCGGTGGCTTCTCTCGCTCGCCGACACCGGCGCGCTGCCGGGGGACACGATGAGCAGTGTGGTGCGAGGACCGCTGCTGTCCCGCGCACCCATCGGGGTCACGGTGCGCGACCCGCAACTGCGCTGCGTCTTCGTCAACGACGTGATGCAGGAGCACGACGGCATTCCCTGCGACGAACGGCTCGGACGCCGGCTCACGCAGGTGCTCCCCGGTCCCAAGACCGAGGCGATCGAGGCGATGACCCAGCAGGTGCTGGACAGCGGCACCACCAAGGTGCACGAGTACCGGACATGGCTGCCGGTGGGCAAGGGCCGCGAGCATCCGTTCGCGACGTCGTTCCACTGCCTCCAGGGCGCCGACGGCGAATCGATGGGGGTCTGCGTCATCAGCGCCGACGTCGTCGAGAGCCGGCTGGCCCGCGAGCGCCTCGCCGTCGTCGGCGAGGCCGGCGCGCGCCTCGGCAGCACGCTGGACGTGATGGAGACCAGCCAGGAACTGGCGGACCTCGCCGTACCGCTCCTGGCCGACTTCGTCGCGGTGGATCTCGGGCAGTGGACGCCCTCCGGTGACGGGTGGCCGGTCCATGTCGGCCCGGTCGGCGAACGTGTCCCCACCCTTCGCCGTGCCGGGATCGCCTCGATCCATGGAGGGGCACCGGAGTCGCCGTGCGTGCGCGGCAATCCCGTCACGGTGCCGCCGGCCTCGCCGTTCACGTCCGTTCTGAGCACGGGCAGGTCCCATCTGGAACCGGTCCTGGACAGCGCACCGGGGAGGTGGGTCGACCAGGTCCCGACCCTCGGCGAGCGGATCCGCACGAACGGCGTGCACTCGCTCATGGTCGTCCCCATCCGGGTCAGGCGCGCCCTGCTGGGTGTGGTGCTGTTCGTCCGTACGGAGGACCCGGAGCCGTTCCAGGAGGTCGACCTGCTGCTGGCCGAGGAGGTCGTCGGGCGCGCCGCTCAGGCTCTGGACAACGCCCGCCGGTTCGCACGTGAGCAGACAGCGGCCCTCACTCTGCAACGCAACCTGCTCCCGCGCCGGTTGAGGGGCGGCATCGCGGTCGAGACCGCTTCGCGCTATCTGCCGGCCGACATGGACCACGGCGTCGGCGGCGACTGGTTCGACGTCATCCCGCTCTCCGGCGCCCGCGTCGCACTCGTCGTCGGGGACGTGGTCGGCCACGGGCTCCACGCCGCCGCCACGATGGGCACGCTCCGCGCCGCCGTCCGCACCCTGGCCGACATGGAACTGCCACCCGCCGAACTGCTGGCCCACCTCGACGACACGCTCCAGCGACTCGTCGAGGAGGACGCCGACCCCACCGACCGGACACCCGCAGTCGTCGGCGCCACCTGCCTGTACGCCGTCTACGACCCGGCCACCCGCGTGTGCACCATGGCCCGGGCCGGACACCCCCCACCCGCGATCATCGATCCTCAGGGCCGGGTCACCTTCCCCGACCTCCCCACCGGAGCCCCGCTCGGCGTCGGCCTCGGGGACCCCTTCGAGGACGTGGAACTCCGGCTCCCGGAGGGAAGCCTCGTGGCCCTGTACACCGACGGCCTGGTCGAGTCCCGCGAACACGACATCGAGGACGGGATGAACTGCCTCGGCGCCGCCCTCGCCGACCCGGACGGCGCCCTGGAGGAACTCTGCGACCGCGCCACGGAGTCCTTCGTGAATCAGGCGTCGTGCGACGACGTCACCCTGCTCCTGGTCAGGACCCGCTCACTCGGCACCAGCGGGTCGGCCTCCTGGACGCTGCCCGAGGACGAGGCCGCCTCCCGCCGCGCACGGCAGTTGGTGGACGGCCAGTTGACCGCATGGGGCCTGGACGAGCTCGCCGACTCCACGAAGCTGATCGTCAGCGAACTGGTCACCAACGCCGTCCGCCACGCATCCGGACCGATCAATCTGCGCCTGAAGCGACACCAGGTCCTGACCTGCGAGGTGTCCGACAACGACGCCTGCGCGCCGCGCATTCGCAACGCCGCGACGACGGACGAGAACGGCCGCGGCCTGTTCCTGGTCACCCAGCTCTCCCGCCGCTGGGGCGCACGGTCGGTGCCGAAGGGCAAGGTCGTCTGGGCCGAGCAGGATCTGCCCCGCACGGCCGGCGTCGGAACGCGCCTGCTGCGGGCAGGCTGAGCCGCGCCCGGCCGACCTCCCACCGTGGCCCGGCACACGGCGGTGTGCCGGGCCACCGGTCGTGTACGGGTCGGAACGGGGCGGGAACGCGAGCGCCACGGACGTCAGTCCCGGTCCGTACGGGGTCCGTCGACGCCGCCGAGGACGCTCGCGGAGGCCAGCAGGCGCTCGCGGAGCCAGAGGTGTGCCGGGTCGGTCGTGTGACGGGGATGCCAGTACATCCTCTCGTGGATGTCGGGCAGGGCGACCGGCGGCGGGAGGAAGCGGGTGGTGCGGCCACCGCGGACGCACCGGCGTGTGCGCGGACGCCGTGGCACGCCCCGCGGTGGTGCGGCCGGCCGTGTGGCGACGGGTCGGCTCAGCCGGTTTCCGCATCGTAGGACCGCTGGTGGCGGCGGATCTCCTTGTGCCGCTCGGCCGACCATGACGCCAGCTCCAGCACGGTGGAGAGCAGGGAGCCGCCGAGCGCGGTCAGGGAGTACTCGACGCGCGGCGGCACCTCGGCGTAGGCGGTGCGGTCGATCAGACCGCTGCGCTGGAGCTGCTTGAGGGTGAGGGTGAGCATCCGCTGGGAGATGCCGGGGATCGCGTGCGCGAGGTCCGAGTAGCGCACGGGTCCGTCGGAGAGGGTGCCGATGATCAGCACGCTCCACTTGTCGCCGACCAGGTCGAGGATCTCGCGGATGAAGTCCGCGTCCCCGTCGTCCCAGCGCGCGCACGGGCCGGGGACCCGCCGCACGGTCGCCCGCACGTTCGTGCGTCCCTGCCTCATCCCGCCGCCGGTGCCCACGTCCGCCGCCTCCTTGCCGTGACCCACGCACATCAATGTGCCTTTTGTATCGCTTCTCACGCTAATGCAGAGTGGGGCCACGAACAGAAAGTGAGTTTCGGGAGAGGCCCGCCATGCAGATCGACTTCTGGTCCGACATCGTCTGCCCGTACTGCGCGTTGACCGACAACCGGCTGCGGCTGGCGCTGGAGCGGTTCGAGCACGCCGACGAGGTACGGATCGTCCACCGCTCGTTCCAGCTCCACCCCGACCTGCCCCGCGAGGGCATCACCCAGCGCCGGCTGCTGGAGGTGCATGGGATCCCCGCGTCGAGGGGCGAGCAGATCTTCGCGCCGATCGAGCTCGCCGCCCGGGCCGAGGGGCTGGAGCCGTTCCACGCGATGGAGCGGACCCTGGGACCGACCGACCACGCACACGAACTCCTCGCGCTCGCGACCGAAAAGGGGCGCGGCAACGAGGTGTGGACGGCCGTGTTCCGCGCCCACTTCGGGCAGGGGCGCGAGCTGTGGACCAGGGAGCAGGTCCTCGACTTCGCCGCCGAAGCGGGCCTCGACCGAGAGGAGGCCGCCGAGGCACTGCGCGACCGGCGCCACCGCGCCCGGGTGGAGGCCGACCAGCGCGAGGCCGAGCGCCTGGGGGCACGCGGGATGCCCTTCATCACCCTCGACGGCGTCCACGCCGTCCATGGCGCCGTCGGCATCGACCAACTCCTGGCCGCGATCACCACGGCCTGGGAGGCGGCCCACCCGGAGCCGCGACCGCTCCCGGTCCTCGGTGCAGCGGCCGCGGCGGTCTGCGGCCCGGACGGCTGCGCGGTCCCCCGGCATCCCGCGCCCTGACGGCGCGGACCGACACCGCCCCTCACCGCAGCCCGCTGACACCCGCTCGCCGACGCCCGGAGCCCGGAGCCCGGAGCCCGAAGCCCGGCAAGCGGCCGTCACCCCGCACGCACGAGAACGAAAGAGCCACCACAATGTCCTACCTGCTGCGCATCGACGCCTCCGCCTCCGGCGACGCGTCCGTCTCCCGCCGGGTCGCCGATTCCTTCACCGCCGCATGGACCGGCGACGTCGTCCGCCGCGACCTCGCACTGCACCCCGTGGGCCACCTGGACGCGGCCGGCATCCGGTCCCGTACGGTCCCCGCCGACGAGCACACCCCGGAGCAGAAGGCCGCCGCCCGGCTCCAGGACGAACTGGTGGAGGAGTTCCTGAGCGCCGACGCGTACCTCTTCGCCGTACCGCTCTACAACTACGCGATGCCGTCCGTCTTCAAGGCGTGGCTGGACCACATCATGATCGTCGGCAGGACGATCGGGCTGCCCGGGCCGGCGCCGAGCGCGGGCCGCCCGGCCGTCCTCGTGTCCGCCCGGGGTGGCGGCTACGGCCCGGGGGCGCCCCAGCACGGCAAGGACTTCCTCGTCCCGGCGCTGGAGACCATCCTCGGCGATCCGCGGCTGATGGCCCTGGACGTCCGTGCCATCACGCCCGAACTGACCTACGCGCCCACGGTTCCGTCGCTCGGGCATCTGCTCCCGCAGCACCGCGCCTCTCTGGAGGAGGCGCATGCCCGGGCCCGCCGGCTGGCACTGGAGCTCTCCGGACCCACCGCCACGCGCGCGGCCGGCTGACCGGCCCGGAGGCGGGCCCGGGACCGCCCCCGCCGGGCACGGGCAGCAGGGCTCAGCGCACCTTGCGGAAGGTCTCGCGGACGTCGCCGACGAAGGCCCCGGGATTCTCGAAGTGGCCGAAGTGCCCGCCCTTCGGATGGGCGTTGACGTTGACCACGTTGAAGGAGCCATAGGACGGGCCGTGGACGAAGGCGGCGATGCGCTCCTCGACCGTGCGGACACCGGGCGGGTACACGTCGCCGAGCAGGAAGGTGAAGCCGGCCGGGGCCTCGACCACCGGCTGCCGGCCGTGCGACGGCGTCCAGGGGTGGCGGACCGTGTTGCGGTACATGCGGATCGAGGTGCCGATGGACTGCGTCACCCAGAAGACGGTGGCCTGGGTCAGCACGAAGTCCCGGGAGAAGACGGCGTCGAAGTCCTCGTTCTTGTCGCTCCACTTCTTCCAGCGCTGCAGCAGCCAGGCGAGCATGCCGATCGGTGAGTCGTTCAGACCGTGCGTCAGGGTCGAGGCGTCCAGCATGTGCACGGCGACGTGCGAGGCGTAGGTGGAGTGGAACTTCATGATGTCGGCGCGCAGTTCCGGCGAGGCCTCCGCGGGGATCGGCTGCCCCATGGTCAGGTCCCAGTAGCGGTCGTGCTGGAAGAGCCCGGGCGGCAGGTCGTGGCCGAAGTGCAGGGCGATGAGGCTGTCGGCGTACTTGTGGCCCAGGGCGCTGGTGACCAGGGCGCCGTAGTCGGAGCCCAGGGAGCCGTACTTCTCGTAGCCGAGCACCTCGGTCATGAGGGTGTGGAGGATGTCGGCGATCTTCCAGTAGTTGAGGTCGCCCCTCGCGAGGGGCGTGGACCACGCGAAGCCGGGCAGGGTGGGCATGATCACGTCGAAGGCGTCGGCCGGGTCGCCGCCGTGGGCGGCGGGGTCGGCCAGGGGGTCGAGGAGCGGGTAGCTGAACTCACCGGGCCACGGCCAGCCGTGCAGGACCAGCAGCGGGGTCGGGGCCGGGCCCTTGCCGGGCTTGCGGACGAAGTGGACGGGAGTGCCGTCGATCTCCACCGTGAACTGCTCGTGGCCGTTGAGCCGCTTCTCGGCCGCGCGCCAGTCGAAGCCGTCGGCCCAGTACTCGACCAGCGGCTTGAGGTAGGCGGTGCTCACGCCGTAGTACTCGTCCTCGTTGTCCAGGTCGTCGAAGAAGCGGGTCTTCCGCAGGCGTTCCGTGAGGTCGTCCAGGACGTCCTGGGCGACGTCGACGGTGAAGCGTTGCGGCGTCGGAACCGTGTTCTTGTCACTCATCGGTGCACTGCTTTCTCACGAAGGTGGTGAAGGTGGTGGTGGAGGTGCCGAACGGGGGAAGGTGCGGGCGCGTCCCGTGAGGGGGGCGGCATCAGTGGGTGAAGTCCAGCCGCAGCCGGGTCTGTTCGAGCTCGGCGATGTACCAGGCGCCGTCGGCCTTGACGAAGCGGGCGTGGTAGTGGCCGTAGCCGTGCATGCCCTTGAAGGGGAAGTCCGGGTTGACCTCGGCGTCCTCGGGCCGGGTGATGATGTCCTCCATCGACCAGGTGCCGCGGGCGCCGGTCGCCGACTCGAGGTCGATCTCGTCGGAGAAGAGGTGGTGGACCAGGACGTCGCCGGGGCCGCTGCTCGCGCCGACCGTGGCGGCGATGTCCGCACGGCCCTTCATCCGCAGCCACACCGAGCCGTCGGGCCTGCGGGGGGTGAAGGTGCCGTCGGGGGTGAAGAGGCCGGCAAGGTCCTGCCACCGCTTCTGGTCGGCGTAGCGGACGTACCGCGCCATCAGGCGGCGCAGTTCTTCGATCGTGCTCAGGCGCTCGACGTCGTTCACGGGGGGTCTCCTCACGGGGTCGGGGTGGTCAGGAGCGTGCGGGCGTGGTCGGGATTGGTGTAGTCGCGCCAGGCGGCGATGCTGCCGTCGCGGATCTCGTAGACCGCCATGTTCATCACCGGGGCCAGCGGGCCGCCCGGGAGGGCCAGGCCGTGGACCTGCTCGGCGATGACGATGTCGCCGTTGACGGCCTGGTGGACCGTCTCGAACTCGATCCGCTCGAAGGTGCGGAAGACATTGCTCCACATCTCCAGCAGGGCGTCCCGCCCCCGGATCTCCTCGTCGCCGTAGTTGCGGAAGACGACGTCGGGGTGGAGGAAGGGAAGCAGACGGTCGGCGTCCTTGGTGCTGAACGCCTCGACGAACGCACGGACCAGGGTGTCGTTGTCGACGGGCATGGATGTCACTCGCTTTCCGGCCTCGCGCGCCGAGGCGCACGCAGCACGCGACTGGCGGCCACGGAGTGGGCCACGGGCGGCTTGGGCCGACAGTCTGGACCGCTTGGTCCAACTGCCGGCAGCCGCCAGCATGGACCGCGAAAATTGGACCCGCAAGTCCAGAAAGAACCACTCTGGACCACTGGGTCCAGTCACTTATAGTGGCGCCATGCTGACGAAGAAGGGTGCGGCGACCAAGGCGCGCATCATCGAGGGCGCCGCACAGCTCGTCGCGGTCAAGGGCGCGGCCGGGACCTGCCTCGACGACATCCGCGCCGCCACCGGAACGAGCAAGAGCCAGCTGTTCCACTACTTCCCGGAGGGCAAGACCCAGCTCCTGCTCGCCGTCGCCGAGGAGTACTCGCACCGCGTCCTGGAGGACCAGCGCCCGCTGCTCGACCGGCTCGACAGCTGGGACGCCTGGGAGCAGTGGCGGGAGCTGGTGCTCCGGCTGCACTCCCCCGGCGACGGCCACTGCCCGCTGACGGCACTCGGCCGGCAGCCGCCGCAGACCGTTCCCGGCGTCCGGGAGCTGATCACCGACCATCTCGAACGCTGGCACGCCGCCCTCGCCAAGGGCCTGACCGCCATGCGCACCGACGGGCTGCTCCGCGAGGACGCCGACGTGGACGCACTCGCCACGGCGGTCCTCGCCGCCGTCCAGGGCGGAGCGATGATGGGACAGATCACCGGCTCCACGGACCCCCTGCGCACCGCCCTCACCGTGGCCCTCGACCACCTGCGGACCTGGGCGCCTCCCCATCAGCCGCCCGGGCCCGCCTAGCGGTAGCCGGAGGAACACCGGCGAGGCGGCACGCCCCTTCGTCCCGCCCCTCGAGGCGGTAGCCGAGGTCACCGACGACGCCCGCTGCACCGGCGGGGTCCTCGCCCTGACCCGACGTCATGAACTGCTCGCCCGGCTCGCCGAGTACGGCATCGAACCGGGCCCCCACCACGCGAGCCGAGTGAGCAGCACGCCTCCGCGGGTACCGACGGGGGGCGCCCTGTTCAGGGCCTGAGCCGGTCCTGCTGCACGTCGAAGCAGATCAGCCCCATCGAGTCCGCCAGGTCTGCCGCGTACGCCGACGCCTCCTCCGCCATGCGCCGCGTTGACAGGCATCCGACGTGCGCGACGACACTCACTCCGGGTGAAAGGAACGGCGTCCCGGCAGTTCACGGTCCGGCGCAGACGTGCGGGCACGACGGTGTCACCGGCGGCGGGGGCATCCCACCGTGTATCGCGGGTGTATCGAAAATCGCATACGCCACCGCAACCGCCCTCCGCCTCCAATGAGGGCATGGATCACACCCCATCCCTGTCCGCACCGCCCCGCCGCACACGCGGGACCGTGCTCCTCGGCCTGGCGATCCTCGGCCTGGCCGGCGCATTGTTCGTCCTGCGGGGGCCGCTCATGATGTCCGCCCCGATGTGCATGGCCGGGCGGTGGCACGGCTGCTTGGACACGTTCAACGGTGTGGTGCTCGTCACGTTGGTCGCGATACCGGCGGCCGTGCTGGTGGCTTGGGCACTGGCGCACCGTCGGCGTGCCGCCGGCGTCCCGTCGGCGTGGCCGATGTCGCTGGCCGAGGTGGGCATGGTCCACGGGACGGTGCCGTTCGTGTGGATGACCATGATGCCGGGCGCCGGGGCCGGCATCGTCCCCGGCCGGTTCAGCCTGGTGCCGCTGCGGGACCTGGTCACAATGGGGCCGGGCGGGATCGTTGGCAACCTGCTGGTCTTCGCGTCGCTGGGGTTCTTCGCCCCGATGCGGTTCACTGCGCTGGCGTCCGTGCCGCGGATCCTGGCGCTGGGGGCGGGCTGCTCGGTCCTTGTGGAGACCGCGCAGTACGTCCTGCGGCTGGACCGGGTGTCCTCCGTGGACGACGTGCTGGTCAACGCCGCCGGCGCCGCGCTGGCCGCGCTGGCGTCGCGCCGCTGGTGGCGCACCGCGGCGGAGGCGCCGTCGGACCGGACCGGCCCGGCCCCGGCGGCGGTGCCCGCGGGCTGAGCCGCGCGTCCGGTGCGCACACGTCCCTCCATACGTCGGCGATACGCCGGGCTGCATAGGGTTCGGGGATGCGCGTACTGATCGTGGAGGACGAGCCCTACCTGGCGGAGGCCGTCCGTGACGGTCTGCGGCTGGAGGCGATCGCCGCCGACATCGCCGGCGACGGCCACTCCGCCCTGGAACTGCTCAGCGTCAACTCCTACGACCTCGCGGTCCTCGACCGCGACATCCCCGGTCCGTCCGGCGACGAGGTCGCCCGGCGCATCGTCGCCTCCGGCAGCGGCATCCCCATCCTCATGCTCACCGCCGCCGACCGGATCGACGACAAGGCCTCCGGGTTCGGGCTCGGCGCCGACGACTACCTCACCAAGCCGTTCGAGTTGCGGGAGCTCGTCCTGCGGCTGAGAGCGCTCGACCGCAGGCGCGCGTACGCCCGGCCCCCGGTCCGCGAGATCGCGGGCCTGCGGCTCGACCCCTTCCGCCGTGAGGTCTTCCGCGACGGACACCATGTCGCGCTCACCCGCAAGCAGTTCGCCGTGCTCGAAGTCCTCGTCGCCGCGGAAGGCGGCGTCATCAGCGCCGAAGAGCTGCTGGAACGGGCCTGGGACGAGAACGCCAACCCCCTCACCAACGCCGTGCGCATCACCGTGTCCGCACTGCGCAAGCGCCTCGGCGAGCCTTGGCTCATCGCCACCGTGCCCGGCGTCGGCTACCGGATCGACACCGGTACGGACGCCGTCGCCCCCGGCAGTACGCATGCGTAGACGCCCAGGGCTCAGCGCCCGGCTGAAACTCACCCTCAGCTACGCGGGATTCCTCTTCGTCGCCGGCGCACTCGTACTGGCAGTCGTGTGGGGGTCCCTGCTGCGCTACGTACCCGACCGCACGGTCAGGACCCCGGACGGGCTCTCCCCCAACCGCTACTTCCTGCTGCACTCCTTCGCCCCGGCAACAGCCGCGAGTCTGGTCTTCCTGCTGGTGTTCGGGCTGCTCGGGGGATGGCTCCTCGCCGGCCGGATGCTCGCCCCGCTCACCCGGATCACGGACGCGGCACGAAGAGCCGGAACCGGATCGCTCTCCCACCGCATCCGCATGGAAGGCCGCCACGACGAATTCCGCGAACTCTCCGACACCTTCGACACCATGCTCGACCAACTCGAAGCCCACATCGCCGAACACCAGAGATTCGCCGCCAACGCCTCCCACGAACTGCGCACCCCCCTCACCATCTCCAAAACCCTCCTGGACGTCGCCCGCAACAACCCCGCGCAGGACCAGGGACAGCTCCTCGAACGCCTCCGTACCGTCAACACCCGCGCCATCGACCTCACCGAAGCACTCCTGCTCCTCAGCCGCAGCGACCGCACACCGCTCCCCCACCACCACGTCGACCTCTCCCTCATCGCCGAAGAAGCCGCCGAAACCCTCCTCCCCCTCGCCGAACAGCGCCGCATCACCCTCCACGTCACCGGACACACCGCCACCACCACAGGCTCCGCCGAACTCCTGCTCCGCATGGCCACGAACCTCGTCCAGAACGCCATCGTCCACAACCACCCCACCGACGGCACCGTCACGCTCCACACCGCGGCACACCTCGGCACCAGCGTGCTCCGCGTCGAGAACACCGGCCCGGCCCTCCCGCCCGAACTCGTGCCGACCCTCACCGAACCCTTCCAACGCGCAACACAACGCACCCGCACCGACGAACACCCCGGCGTCGGCCTCGGACTCGCCATCGTCCACAGCATCGTCCGCGCCCACAGCGGAACCCTCCACCTCTCACCCCGCCCCACCGGCGGCCTCACCGCCACCGTCCACCTCCCCGCCACGCCCCCCACCCCGGCCCCGGCCGCGGCCCCGGGCAGGACCCCTCACTGATCGCATCAGAACGACGGTGACGCGAGGCTCGCACCAACCGCAGTCCGGGGGTGGCCATCCCTGCCTTCGGCAGGCCCGCGCCGTCAGTCCGTCGAAGGCAACCGGTCCAATTCGCTGCCGATGGCATCCCGCAGCCCATCGTGCTGCGGACCGAGTCCGAACCGCTCGTCACTCCACCGCTCACGCGGATACAGCCACACGGGCTTGCCCACCAGCTCGGCCGGCTCCCACTCGAAGCGCGGCCAGACATGGGCATGCAAGAACGGATCAGTGTTCCCCAGGATCTCCAGGTTGACCCGGCGGAAATCAGGGTCCATCTGCCGACAGGCCCGCTCAACCGCCTCCCCGAGCCGATCCATGTCGGACAGAAAGGACAACCGCTTGGCCCTCGGTAGGTCGGACAGCCGCTGAACATTCAGTTCGTCCACGAGGAGGACCGAGTAGCCCGGCAGGAACTGAACATCGCCGAGCACCGCGAATCCCGACTCAAGCCGCCGCAGCACGCTCGGGTTCTCGCCCCGCAGCGCGGCCCCGATCCGGTCCGTCCGCCAGTCACCAGTCATGGCCCGAACCTGTCCACGGGCGATCAAGACGTGCTTGTCGCCTACCTCTCGTCCGCACGCCCGCCGGCCGCACGGGGCGAGTGCAGCTCCAGCCTGCCATCGCGCCTCCGGCGAGAGGGACGACGACGAGGACCAGGGCGAGGAGCACCGCGAAGGCGACTGCCAGCGCGTTCGACGAATGGACATCGGGATCGCTGCGGGCGGTGAAGTCGAGAATCCAAAGGGCCGGCCCCATGACGCCGCACGCTGCCAGTAGCCGGAAGGAACGAGTACGGCCGAGGAGCGCGCCCAGCAAGAAGGAAGGCAGAAGGCTGCAGATCAGCATGCTCAGCATGATGGAAACGCCCGACAGATCCACGATGCCCATGAGCGTCGGCAGCCAAGGGCTCGAAGCGATCACCGCCGCCCACAGCAGGAACACTGCGAGGAGTCCCGCGGACCTTCCCACGGTCGTGGCCCCCTGACGCGACGTCGTGTGTCTCATCCCCGCCCCCAAAGTAGGTGAGCACGATTCTCCCACCAGATTTGAACACGTTCAACTCCTGAGCGGGAGCAGGGCCGCCAAGAACGCCTGCACCCGCGACCGGCGGTCACGGGACGCCCCCTAGCATTGCCCCATGCCCGATACGTCGTCACGAGTCGAACTCAGCCCGCTCACCCTCGCCGACCAGGACGAGTTCTGCTCGCTCGTGAGGGCCAGCGCCGAACTCCACGCACCGTGGATGCAACTGCCGTCGACCGCGGAGGCGTTCCAGGGCTGGATGCACCGCTTCGACGACGGCACCAACCTCGGTTTCATGATCCGCGTCCGGGAGACCGGTGCGGCCGCCGGGACGGTCAACATCAACTCGGTCATCCGGGGCCGTTACCAGGGCGCGTCCCTCGGCTATGCGGCCTTCGCCCCGTCCGCCGGGCGGGGTTACATGACCGAAGGGCTCACCGTCGTCCTGCGGCACGCCTTCGAGGACCTGCGGCTCCACCGGCTGGAGGCGAACATCCAGCCGGCGAACAAGGCGTCCCTGGCCCTGGCCCAGCGCATGGGCTTTCGTTACGAAGGTCTGTCACCCGACTACCTCTTCATCGACGGGGCGTGGCGCGACCACGAACGCTGGTCCATCACCGCGCCCTCCCCCTGGACGCCCGATCCCTCCCTTCCGGAGGTCTAGGCCGTGGGTCCGCAGGCGTCCTCGCCCGCCTTCCAGGCCGGCGCCATGGACACCGGACTCGCTCATGAGGGAAGCACCTTCATCAACTTTCGACACTACGTCCCGGATCCGAGGGAGCACGGGTTCCGGTGGGTCGACATCAAGCACTTCCGCTTCTCTGCGGAGTTCGCGGACGACGGGGAGCTGCTTGCCGCGCTGATCGGGCATGAGCAGTTCCGAGACGACTACGCGGGTGGTGGAGTGCTGCCGGACGGATCCCGGCACGGTCCGTACTGGCTACGGTTGATCACTCCCGGCACCTACGAGCCCATCAGCCGGGAGAAGGCCGCGCAGATCCTGCGGGAGTGGGTGGATTCGCTCTGGGACGTGTCCCGCGAGCTGGAGGCGGATCTGCGGCGGGAGGTGCTCGACCGCCTGGCCGCAGCGGACGGCGTCCACCGCCTCGGTGAGCTCGGTGACGGGGCGGTTCACGACTGGGGGCGGGTGCACGAGCACTTTCACGAGTTCGTGCTCATCGACCGCTCGGCCGGGCGGATCACTCTCGTCGTCGCCGCCGACGACTGAGGCAGCCCCCCGGGGCATCCGCTGTGGTGGTCGGGACCGGTCGCGGGGCCACCACCGAAGCGCAGCGAAGGTCACCATGAACGAGCGGGAGAGGGCCACGGCCGTCGCGGACGCGGGCAAGAACCCCAACCACACGGCCCGGATCCGGCATGCCGTGAAGGCGGAGAAGCAGGCCGCGGACATCTCTCGGCACCACGACCACCACGCCCGCGGCCTGCGGGCGCTGAGCACGTACCGGGCCAACGTCGACGGGGCGCTGCGCAGCCCCGGTCAGCGACCGGCCGGTGCGTCAGTGGTCGTCCCAGTGGCCTTCGTGGGCGGCGTGACGGTGCCCGTCGTGGATGTAGTCGACGTGATCGCCGTGCGGCACGGAGACGTGACCACAACCCTCGGTGTGCCGATGTGCGTGTCCCTCGTGAGCCGTGTGCGCCGGGGCGACGCATTCGTCGACATGGCCGTCGTGGGTGCGGTGGATGTGCCCGTCGTGGGCGTAGTCGACGTGGTCGCCGTGCGGCAGGGCCACGTGGCCGCAGCCTTCGCCGTGGGTGTGCGCGTGCTGGTCGTGCTGGTGGTGCGGTCCTGGACTCGTCATCCGGACTCCTTCCATGACGCCTCGCAGGTGAACGAGTCGCCGGGTGCCCGTTGCCGGCGGAGAGATCCCTGCCGGATGAGCCGTTCACTGCCTGATATCTACCCGTTTCTCAGCAACTGACCACACTTACACCACGTTGATATTGGCATTCATTTTCATTTAGGCTGCCCGGGAGCGACCGGCAGCGGGCTGCACGCGTCGCCCGTAACCCCTTACGGCCTTGGAGGCTTCTTCATGTCCCGGACCCCTTCCCGTCTCGCCGGCCTGCTCGCCGGCGCCGCGTCGCTCGGCCTGCTGGCCGGCTGCGGCGGTTCCTCCGACGATGCCGCCGGAGCCGGGAGCACCGCTTCCGCGCCCAAGGTCGCCGTCGTCGCCTCCACCAACGTCTACGGCGACATCGTCGAACGCATAGGCGGCGACCTGGTCGACGTCACCTCGATCATCAACGACCCCGCGCAGGACCCGCACTCCTACGAAGCCGGCACCCGCAACCAGCTCGCCCTCTCCAAGGCGGAGGTCGTGGTCGAGAACGGCGGCGGGTACGACGACTTCGTCGACCGGATGCTGGCGAGCAGCAACGCCTCCGCGGACGTCATCAACGCCGTCGAGGTCTCGGGGCGGACCGCTCCGGCCGGCGGGGAGCTCAACGAGCACGTCTGGTACGACTTCCCCGCGGTGAGCAGGATCGCCGACCGCATCGCCGGTGCCCTGAGCACGGCGGACCCGGACCACGCCGGCACCTTCACCAAGAACGCGGCCGCCTTCAAGAAGGGCCTCGGCGCGCTGGAGGACAAGGAGGCGGCCCTCAAGTCCGCCCACGGCGGCGAGGGTGTGGCGATCACCGAGCCGGTGCCGGTCTACCTGCTCGAAGCCTCCGGTCTGGTCAACCGGACACCCGGGGAGTTCAGTGAGGCCGTTGAGGAGGGCGACGACGTGTCCGCCAAGGTCCTCCGGGCCACCCTGGACCTCTTCTCCGGCGGGAAGGTCAAGGCCCTCGTCCACAACGAGCAGACCTCCGACGCCCAGACGGAGAAGGTCAAGTCGGCCGCCGAGGCGGCCGGTGTGCCCGTGGTACCCGTCACCGAGACGCTGCCCGCGGGCAAGGACTACCTGACGTGGATGAACGACAACGTCGACGCCCTCGCCGAAGCCCTGGACAAATGACCCGGCAGCCTTCGCCGTCGGTCCCCGGCCCCCGCGGGGAAGCCACACTCGTCGGCGGCGCGCCGGAGCCGGTGATCCGGATGAGGAAGGGCGGCCTGCGGTACGGGGACCGCACCCTGTGGCAGGGACTCGACCTGGAGGTGCGGCCCGGGGAGTTCTGGGCCGTCCTCGGGCCGAACGGCTCCGGCAAGACCAGTCTCGTCCGGACCCTCCTGGGGCGCCGCCCGCTCTCCTCCGGCACCCTGCGGGTGCTCGGCGACGATCCCCTGCGCGCCGGTCGCCGCATCGGGTACGTGCCGCAGCAGGGCACCGCCCCGGCCCACGACATGGTGCGGGCCCGCGATCTGGTGGGGTACGGCCTGGACGGGCACCGGTTCGGGCTCCGTCGGCGTGGTGCCGCCGCACGGCAGCGCATCGACGCCGTCCTGGAGGCCGTCGGCGCGTCGGCCTACGCGAACGCGCCCCTCGGCACCCTCTCGGGAGGCGAGCGGCAGCGCGTCCGCGTGGGCCAGGCGCTGGCCACCGACCCCCGGCTGCTGCTGTGCGACGAGCCCACGCTCTCCCTGGACCTGGGCCACCAGCGGGCGGTGACGGAACTCATCGACCGCAGGCGCCGGGACCACGGGACCGCCGTGGTGTTCGTGACCCATGAGATCAACCCCGTCCTCGACCTCGTGGACCAGGTGCTCTACCTCGCCCCGCGGGGACACCGCGTCGGCCCGCCGGAGGACGTGCTGACCTCGCACTCCCTGTCGGCCCTGTACGGCTCACCCGTCGACGTCCTGCGGGTGCGGGGCAGGATCGTCGTCGTCGGAGCCCACGACCAGCAGTCCGTGCACCGGCGGGAATCGGACGCCGGGGACGCACACGAGACCGACGGAGCCCTCGCATGACCGCGACCGGCCTGTGGCAGCAGGTGTTCGACTTCCAGGACTACGGCGCCCTGCTGGGTCTGGTGCGCAACTCCCTCGTCGTGGGCGGCGTGCTGGGGCTGGTCGGCGGACTGACCGGGGTCGTCGTGATGCTCCGCGACCTGCCCTTCGCCGTGCACGGGATCAGCGAACTGTCCTTCGCGGGCGCCTCGGCGGCCCTGCTCTTCGGGGTGAACGTGGTGGCGGGCTCGATCGCCGGATCGCTCATCGCCGCCCTGGCGATCGGCGCACTGGGGACCCGCGCCCGGGACCGCAACTCGGCCATCGGCATCCTGATGCCGTTCGGGCTGGGCCTCGGCGTCCTGTTCCTCGCCCTCCACAAGGGCCGTTCGGGCAACAAGTTCGGTCTGCTGACCGGCCAGATCGTGGCCGTCGACAACCCACGGACCGGATGGATGCTCATGGTGTCCGCACTGGTCCTGGTCGTCCTCGCCGTCATATGGCGTCCCCTGACCTTCGCCGGCGCCGACGCGGAGGTGGCCGAGGCCCGCGGACTGCCCGTGCGGGGCCTTTCCGTGGTCTTCATGCTCCTCCTCGGGCTCACGACCGCCCTGTCGGTGCAGGTCGTGGGGGCACTCCTGGTCCTCAGCCTGGTGGTCACCCCTGCGGCGGCGGCCTGCCGGGTGACGGCCTCTCCGGTACTCCTGCCCCTGCTGAGCGTGCTCTTCGCCGTACTCGCCATGGAGGGCGGCATCCTCCTCGCCCTCGGCAGCAGCATCCCCATCAGCCCCTATGTGACGACGATCTCGTTCTCCGTCTACGTCGTGTGCCGGCTGATCGGAGCACGGCGTACTCGGCACGGGCGGGTGCCCCGTGTCGGGAGGGGGGTCGCGGGCGAACCGGTGGGCACCTGAGCTCCGTTCCGGCACCTCCGGGGCGGTCCGGGGCCCCCGCGGCCGCCCCCGGAACCAAGGGCCCGGCGGGGGCCCCACCGGTCTACGGGGGCCCGACCCGGATCAGCGGGGCTGCGATTACTGGCGACGCGGCGCGTGGTCGATATGCGG
>NZ_JBHYMQ010000066.1:20834-49282 GCF_042742985.1 Streptomyces sp. NPDC058864
GCGGGGGGTCGCGGGCGCACCGGGGGGCACCTGAGCTCCGTCCCGGCACCTCGGGGGCGGCCCGCGGCGCCGCGGACCGCCCCGGAAGCAACGGCACGGCCGGGGCCCCATCTTGGAACCGGGGACCGGACGCGTCTCGGCGGGCTCTCGTTGCGGGCCGCGGGTCCGGTGCTGCGAGAGCCGGGCCGGGGATCGCCGTACGACCCGGAGGTGACGACCTCCGTGAGGAGTCCCGCCCGATCGCCGGCCGGGACTCCCTCGGTCACGGGATGCCGTGCGCATCTGCCGTTCTCAGGCGCCGCGTTGTCGCCGGGCAAGGACCGGGCCACGCCCTCGAACGAGGCGTCACCTCCTATTCGGCGCGCAGGGCCGTGGCGGCTCGGACCCTCGCGGCCCATCCGGCGGGCAGGAGCGCGCCCACGACGGTGATGAGCAGGCCGCCGAGGACGAACGGGAGTAGTTCGGCCGCGTGGTACACCATGCCCGTCGCGTCGGCTCACACCTGCGAACCGTCGTACGACGGCCGCTTGGTGTCGCCCGGTGTGTCGTCCTCCCCCGCGCCCGGTCGGCCGGCGCCCTCACCAGGGGCGCCCGCGGTGGACCGGGTGTCGTGCCAGGAGACGGCGAAGGTGATCGCGAGAACGCCGATGATGAAGCTCAGCGACGCCCAGACGGGAACCTTGTGGACGTCGGTGAGCAGGAGCTTCACCCCGACTCCGGCGAGGATCACGCCCAGCCCGGTCTGCAGGTGCCGGAACCGGCGGGCGGCACCGCTGATGAGGAAGTAGGCCGCCCGCATGCCCAGCAGGGAGAAGGCGTTGGCGGCGAAGACGATGAAGGTGTTCTGGGTGACCGCGAAGATCGCCGGAATGCTGTCGACGGCGAAGACGACGTCGGTGGTCTCGATGACGATCAGAGCGGCGAGCAAGGGGGTCGCCGCCCAGGCACCGTTCACCCTGACCAGCAGACGCTGGCCGTGCAGCCGCTCGGTGACGGGGGCCACGCGGCGCAACGCGCGCAGGACCAGGTTGCGGTCGGGGTGGACCTGGGCCGCGCCGTGCCGCAGCACCTTGAAGGCGGTGAGCAGCAGGAGCGCGCCGAAGACGTAGACGGTGGCGTGGAAGGCGTCCAGCAGCGCCGCGCCGACCAGGATGAACACCGCGCGCATGGCGAGCGCGCCGATGATGCCCCACATCAGGACCCGGTGCTGGTAGCGGTCGGGGATGCCGAAGTACCCGAAGATCAGGGCGAAGACGAAGATGTTGTCGACGGACAGGCTCTTCTCGATGAGGTAACCGGCGAGGTACTCCTCGGCCAGGACCGGTCCCTGCCAGATCAGCAGCAGACCGCAGAAGCCCAGCCCCAGCAGCACCCAGACGACGCTCCACAGGGCGGCTTCCCGGATGGAGATCACGGTCGCCCGGCGGTGGATGACGAAGAGGTCCAGGACGAGCACCACCGCCAGGAAGGCGATGAGGACGATCCAGGCGGTGAGCGGCATCTCCATACCGCCCGCCTTCCCGACTTTGCCACCCCTTTAACCATTTATGACGGTTTACGTACTATGGAAGTTCCCAGCGCGGAGGGCGCCGCAGGGGTGCGCCGATCCGGAGCCTGTCAGCCCCCCGCGGGGCGCGGAGCGCGCAGATGGACCCGCTGGGCCAGCTCTTCCTCGTCGACCAGGGTGAGCATCGGCTGCCCGGGTGCGCACAGCATGGTCACGATGAACTCCGTCCGTGCGTCCGTCAGGGCGTTGCCGTCCTGGTAGTGGATGACATCCCCGCCCGGCTCCCAGAAGCTCTCACCGGCCTTGATCACCCGTTCCGGCTCACCCTCGAGTTCGAAGAGCACCGCGCCCTCGGTCACGTAGCCGAAGGCCGGCCCCGAGTGACGGTGCGGGGGCACCCCCGGGTCACCGGGGTCCCGCCAGACGACGATGGTCATCGCCGAAGCGCCTTCCGGGACGAAGGGCGGCCTGACGTCCTGGAGCGTCTTCAGCTGCGTCTTCCACGCCTCCGAGCGCGACTGGCCGTCGGCCCGGCCTTCCGGTTCCTTGTCCGGCACGTGTCACACCTCCGCACTTCCGTACTCCCGCTGCTCACATACGAGATGGGGCCGACCGGAAGTCGGCCCCATCGGCTCTGTCACCTTCCGCCGCCACCGCCCCCACCGCCGTGACCGCCGCCGCCACCGCCACCGCCGTGACCGCCGCCGCCACCACCGTGACCGCCACCGCCGTAGCCGCCACCACCGTGGCCACCGCCGCCGTAGCCGCCACCACCGTGACCGCCGTAGCCGCCGTCACCATGGCCGCCATGACCGCCATAGCCACCGTGACCGTGGCCGCCGTGACCTCCGTGACCGTGGCCGCCGTGGCCATAGCCGTAGCCGTAACCCCAATTGCCGTCGCCCCAGCCGCCGTGGCTCACGGCGGACACGGGCACACTGGTCGGTGCCGCGACGGCCGATGTGGCCGCACCCCCCAGGGCGAGCGCGAGGCCGGCCATGGCGGCGAGGGGCCACCTGGGTATACGCATGACAACTCTCCCTTGCCAGGTTGGTTCCTGGGCCCGGTCGAGGCGCGGGACCACTTGCGGCTGTCCGCCCGGAGCGGCCCCGGGCCTCGCTGCGGGTGATAGGACCCCGCATCAAGTGGTGATGTTCGAAATGTGGATTATCCTCACATTCCCACCAGATCCATGCTCTGTCCGCGATGGCGTGGAGTCAATACACCCACGAGCCTCGCTCGGCACCTCGAACACCGCCGCTGGTCACGGGCCGGTGTCGCCCGGTGATGGCATGGTCGTCTTGACCGGAAGGTCGAGACGGAGCCGGTAGCCGCCGTCGGCGGTGGGACCGCAGGCCAGCGTGCCGCCGAGCAGTGCCGCCCGCTGGCGCAGGCCCGTCAGGCCGTAATGGGCGCTGGGCAGAGGGATGGTCGGCCGGGTCGGAGGGCCGTTGGTGATGGTGACGTGGACGGTCTCACCGCTCTGCCAGAGCCGGATGGCCGTCGCGGCACCCGGGGCGTGCTTGCGTACGTTGGTCAGCCCCTCCTGGACGGTGCGGTAGAGGGCGCGCTGAACCGAAGGGGCCAGGTCGCCGGGAAGATCGGCGGTCAGCCGGGCGTCGATGCCGCTGCCGTGCACGAGCCGCTCGAGATCGGCCAGGGACGGCTGCGGGGTCAGGTCGGTGGGACGGTCACCGGCGGCACGCAGCACGCCGACCATGTACCGCAGCTCGTCCAGGGTCTGCACGCTCAGCCGCCGGATCGTGCCGGCGGCGTCCTTCGTCCCGGCGTCACGCGTACCGACCTGGAGCGCCCCGGCCCGCACCGCGATCAGGCTGACCTGGTGGGAGACCACGTCGTGCATCTCCCGGGCCAGCTGGGAACGCTCGGCGGCCAGGATCGTCTGGGCGACCAGCAGCCGTTCGTGCTCGCGGGCCTCGGAGATCTCCACGATGCGCTGCGAGAGGTCCCGGCGGGCCTGCACCAGTTGCCCGAGGAAGACCGCCGCGGCCGCGGTCGCCGCGGTGTAGCTCAACGTCACCAGGTCGTCCGCCGAGACGTTGATGTCCGGTGCGAGATCACAGAGCGTGAAGGCCGCCACGCCGACGGCGAGGACGACGCGCCGCCGCGACACCGAGGCGAGGGTGTACAGCGCCGCCAGCGAGGCGAAGATCGCGTCGGAGAAGAACACGGCCGGCAAGGTCACCAGGAACGTCAGCAGCGGCAGGCCGTGCCGCAGCAGAAGCACGAAGGCCCCGCCCAGCGCGCACGCCAGTTGCAGCGGTTCGTCGACACGGACGTGGACCCAGACGTCGAAGAGCGCCACGAGGACCAATGCGACGTCGAGGACCACGGACGGCGGACGCCGGAGATTCACCTGACCTCCTGGCCCCTGGACGGCACCCGAAGAGGCGCCCGAAGAGGATCATTCATGACGATAACAGGGAAAACGGGACCGTCCCTGTTCGGCGCGGGGCCGTGTCAGCGTTGGAGCGCGGCGCTCCAGCTGGCCAGGATCGGCAGGACACGGGCGGTGGAGGAGTCGGGTTCGGCGGTGTACACGACGAGGCGCTGGTCGGGCTCGTGGGGCGCGCAGACGATCTCGATGTCGAAGGTCAGCGGGCCCGCACCAGGGTGCCGGACGCGCTTGGCCACCGACGCGTAGTCACGGACGCCGTGGTCGTCCCACCAGCGGGCGACGTCCGGGTCGGTGGCGCGCAGTTCGTCCACGAGCGCCGTGAGGCGGGCGTCGTGCGGACGGCGGGCGGTCTCCCGGCGCATCGTGGCGACGGTTGCCGACGCGAAGTCCTGCCAGTTCACGATCCGTTCGCGGGCGACCGGGTCCTGGAACATGAAGCGGACGAACGAGGTCCCCGGCTCCAGCGGACGGCCCAGCACCTCCATCAGCAGCCCGTTGCGGGCCAGGACCTCGCCGCGATGGCCGAGCAGCAGCACCGGGACGTGGTCAAGCGTCCGCATCACCCGCAGCAGCCCGGGGTCGGGACGCTGGACCGCGGCCGGGTGCGGGCCGGCGGTGCGGCGTCGCGCGGTGGGTGCGGCAAGGTCGCGCAGGTGCGCGCGTTCGACCTCGTCCAGGCGCAGTGCCCGGGCCAGCGCGTCGAGGACCTCGTCGGAGACGTTGGCCTGGCGCCCCTGCTCGAGGCGGCTGTAGTAGTCCGGGCTCAGGCCCGCGAGGACGGCCAGTTCCTCGCGCCGCAGCCCCGGCACCCGCCGGGCCCCGGGGAAGGCGTCGATGCCCGCCTGGGCGGGGGTGAGACGGTCCCGGCGGGAGCGGAGGAACGCCCCGAGCGCGGCGCGGTCGCGTGGCATGGCTCAAGCGTAGGCGGGCCGTCGGCGCCCTGGGTGGTCCTGCCGTGCCCAGGTACGTCCTGACCTCGCCCGATGCCGGAGGCCCGGCTTAGACAGGACCCATGACTACTTCGCTTCACACCATGGACAGCACACCTTCCGTCCCCGGCTCCCGGCTGGCCGGCCGTACCGCCGTGGTCACCGGCTCGACCAGCGGGATCGGCGCCGCGATAGCCCGCACCCTGGCCGGCGAGGGCGCCCACGTCGTCGTCAGCGGCCGGCAGGGGACCCGCGGGCCGCGGCTCGTCGACGGCATCCGGCAGGCCGGCGGCCGGGCCGACTTCGTCGCGGCGGACCTGACGGGCGGCTACGAGCAGCTGCGGGCCTTCGCCGCACAGGCCACCGACGCGCTGGGCGGACGCGTCGACATCCTGGTCAACAACGCGGGCATCTATCCCGCGACGAGGACCGAGGACCTGCCGGACGCGGAACTGGACGCCATGCTCGCGGTCAACGTCCGCGCTCCGCACGTCCTGGTCGCCGCGATGGCTCCGGCCATGGCCGAGCGCGGCAGCGGCGTGATCGTCACCATCGGCTCCTGGATGGCCCGGGTCGGCAGCCCCTACGCGGCGATGTACACCGCGACCAAGGCGGCGGACGAGCAGCTCACCCGCAGCTGGGCCGCCGAGTACGGGCCGCGCGGCGTTCGCGTGAACGCGGTCGCCCCCGGGGCGACCCTCACGCCGGGCAACGAGGCGGCCCGCGCGGAGCTCGACGCGATGACCGCCGCCACCCCGGCGGGCGTGGTCGTCCGGCCCGAGGACATCGCCAAGGGCGTCCTGTACGTCGTCAGCGACGACGCGGCCATGGTCCACGGCATCACGCTCTACGTGGACGGCGGGATCTCCGCGACCCGTCCGTCCTGACCCCGGCCGGTCACCGTCCCGGCAGGCCCTGCTACAACGGTGACCAGTGGGTACCAGGGAGCGCTACCGCAAGGTGTACCGGCCGCTGCGGCGGGCCGGCCTCGAGGTGATACCGGACGCCGTGCCCGACGGGACGATGCCGTTCGTCCTCGGATACGAAGTCGAGGACGTGGCAGGCGGCTTCTCTCACGCGTACGGGACCCCGCGGCTCGTCGAGCGGCTCAATGAGGACTGGTACGAACTCGCCGTCTCCTCGGGCCTCCTCGACCACCGGCGCGAATTCCTCGTCCAGCTTCCGCAGGGCACCCGGACACACCGGGCCGCCCTGCGGAACCTGCACGGCGACGAGCACACCGCACCCGCGCTCTGGACCCGGGTCCGGCTCCTGGAGCGCTGGGACGTCATGGGCCGGGGCGCCGCGTCGGCGTTCCTCGGCATCCACGCGGGCCACCCGGGCTTCGCCATGCTGGCGCTCGACAGCAGTGTGTACGTAAGCGCCTCGACGGGTGAACTCGGCGTCGACGTCCTCGCGGTGCGCCACCCGGATCGCTCGGACAACGTCCTGCGGCACCTGGAGCGGATCGTGGCCGACGACAGTCCCTACGTCGACCGCGAGTTCAAGGAACGGATCGCCGTCTGGCTGGCGAACCGCCGAGGGAACGCGGTCCGGGACGGCCCCGGCCGCTACTTGGCGACCCCGAGTGCGGAGCCGGTGGGCTTCGGGAGCAGGAAGCCGTCGACGTAGAGGTCGACGTGCTCGTTGTAGAACGCGACCAGGCCCGCGATGCGGTTGGCGTGGATGGTCGGGAAGTCGTACCCCCAGGCGATGTCCTCGTGGGACGCGGTGTCGCCGTCGAACGACCAGTAGGCGCTGGTCGTCCCCTTGTACGGACAGCGCGTCACCGTGTCAGAGTGCCGCAGTCGCGCCCAGTCGACGTACATGCGCTCGATGTAGTACCGGGTCGGGAGGCCGGTCTCGAACAGCTTCACGCAGTTGGGTGCCTCCGCCAGCACGACCCCGTCCAGCTCCACCCGGACGCCGCTCGACGAACGCAGCGCGTCCACCCGCGAATAGGGGCTCCTGGGGTGCACGAAGACGGGCTCGTCCTCCTCGAACCAGAAGTCCACCGCCTCCCATTCGAAGCGCACGGTGCCGTGCAGCGGCTCCGGGCCGTCCTCCTCCCACACCCACGCCGCGCCCTCGCGGACCTCCGGGCCGATCTGCAGTGCGTGCCGGCGCGCGGAGCCCGCACCGTGGTGCTCGGTGTGGTGCTCGTCGACGAGCACACCGTCGACCAGGTCCTCGACCGGAATGCTGAACTGCGGATAGGCCTGCCACTCCCACACGTACAGCGCGCGGCGGGTGTCGAAGACGACGCGCCCCCCGATCAGCCCCCTGACCCTGCGCGGCACCGGCTCGACATGCCCGACCGGGACGATCAGGCTCGGGTGCAGGACACTCTCGTTTGCCATGGTGATGACCTCGGTCCACTCGTTCCTCTTGCGGCGGCTGCCCACCGCGCGTGCCGCGCGGCGGACAGCCACGGACGCCTCTGAGGGAGAGACCGACGGCACGGTGGAACCGTGACAGAACCCGGTTCATGTGGAGGGGAGACGGCCGGCGCCTCGCCGAGAAGCTGACCGCGGCCGAACTCCGCGACAGCGACTGGGGAACGGCACATGCGGCCGATGGGATGGAACAGGCCCGGCGCACCCTATGGGTGCGCCGGGCCTGCCGTGTGCCTGTTCCTACCACCAGATGACGACGTATCCGTTGCCGCCGTTGAGGGCCGGTTGCAGTACGCCCGCGCCGTTGCCACCCGTGCCCGCCCCCTGCGGATCGGGCTCGACGATGCCGTTCACCGCGGGCCGGCCACCCTGGCCCGCCACACTGCTGGTCAGGGCAGGCTGACCATCGGCGCCGTCGCGGACCGTACCGCTCGTCGTACCGGTCATCGAACAGGTGCCCGATCCACCGGGGCTGGGAACCGCGCCGACCGAGCCGACATGTCCGCCGATGCCGCCAGTGGCAGTGGCGATGACACCGCTGGGGCCGGTAAGGATCGTGTCCGCCCCGTCGGCACCGTCCGTACTGTTCGAGGCGGCGAGCCCGCCTTGGCCGACAGTCACGGTGTAGGCCGTGCCGGGCATCACCGGCACGGTGCACCAGGCGAAGCCACCGGCGCCCCCGCCTCCGCCCAGAACGGCGGGGAGAAGGAGCCCGCCGCCACCGCCACCACCGGCGCCCCACATCTGGACGAAGACCCGGGTCACATCGGCGGGCGCGGTGAACGTCCCACTGTCTCGGAAGCCCTCCAGGTCGTGCGGTGCGGCGCCGGGTCCGGGCGGCCCCTGCGGGCCCTCGGGACCGTCGGGGCCCGCCGGCCCGGTTTCGCCGGTATCGCCCTTGGGCCCGTCCGGACCCTGCGGGCCGGCAGGACCCGCCGGCCCGGTGGATCCGGCGGGGCCGGCGGGGCCCGCCGGCCCCTGCGGGCCGGGGGGTCCGGGCGGACCCGGAGGACCGGGACGGCCCGGATAACCGGGGTAGCCGTGGTGGCCGGGATGTCCGGGGTAGCCGTAGCCGGGGCGGCTCGGGCAGTACCCGGGGAAGTAGGGGAAGAGGAAGCAAGGGTCGGCGAGACCGCTCGTCGCACCGGGTTTCACGATGCCGGCCTGGCCACCGTCGGCGCTCTCCGCGTGGGCGGCACCTGTCACAGCACTGGACGCCAGGGCCACGCTCGCGGCCATCGTCCACATCCGCAGACCACCTCGGCGCCGCTGTTCGGACGCCTGAGGCAGGGCTATTCGGGACAACACGTCACCTCCAGGAAGGAGCTCGCGGGCGCGCGGCGGACGCCGCCACCGGGAGAGGAAGCCGTCAGGGACAGCAGCGAGCCCAACAGCAACAATCGCCCTGCGTAATGAGGTGTGCACATTAGGTAGCCAAAGCGGGTGACGGGTCGGCGTCGGCCGTTGCCGCCCGCCCCCTCCCCTCGCACCCGTATCCACTCGCACTTCCTAGGGGCCCTAGGCTAAAATTAGGGTCCCTAGGAAGCCCCTGGGAAGCGGGAGGGCACATGACACGAGCCGGACTGACGACGGAACGGGTGACGGTCGCGGGCGCCGAACTGGCGGACGAGGTCGGGCTTGAGCACGTGACCATGTCCCAGGTCGCCCGCCGGCTCGGCGTCAAGGACGCCAGCCTCTACACCCACGTCCGCAGCCTCGAGGACCTGCGCGGACGCATCGCCCTCCTGGCCGCCGACGAGAAGACCATCCGCATCGCGGAGGCCACCGCCGGCCGCGCCGGCAAGGACGCCCTCACCGCGTACGCGACCGCCTGGCGCGAGTACGCCCACCAGCACCCCGGCCGCTACACCGCGACGCAGACCCCGCTCCGGATCGACCCCGAACTGGTCGCCGAGGCACCCGGGCCGCGACGCGCCGTCGAACTGACCTACGGCATGCTCCACGCCTACGGCCTCAGCGAACCCGACCTCACCGACGCCGTACGGCTGCTGCGCAGCACCTTCCACGGCTTCGTCGCCCTGGAGGCCGCGGGCGGCTTCGCCCACCGGCGTTCGCCGGAGCGGTCCTGGCTCCGTGCCCTCGACGCCCTGCACACCCTCCTGGAGCACTGGCCCCAGGCCCGAGACGGAGAAGCAAGCCCATGACGACGACCGACCCCAGCACCGGCACCCTGAGCGTGAACGGCGCCACCCTGCACTACGAGGTACGCGGCCGGGGCCCCCTCCTGCTCCTGGTCCCCGGAGGAACCGGCGGCGCCGCGTCCTTCGAGGACGTCGCCGACGACCTGGCCGCCGAGTACACCGTCGCCACCTACGACCCCCGCGGCATGTCCCGCAGCACCCTCGACGACCCGGACGCCGAACAGCACGTCGCCGAACACGCCGACGACGCGCTCCGCGTCGTCGACCTGCTCTCGCCGCACGAGCCCGCCCGCGTCTTCGGCGCCAGCTCCGGCGCGATCACCGCCCTCCACCTCCTCACCACCCACCCCGAACGCGTCACACGTCTCGTCGCGCACGAACCGCCGGTCGTGGAGGTCCTCCCGGACGCGCCCGGACACCGCGCGCTCGTCGCCCGCGTGCGGGACACCTACCGCACCGAGGGCCTCATGCCGGCGATGGCAGCGTTCGCCGAGGGCATGAAGAAGGACGACGACGGCACCGGCCCGCAGCCCGAGGTCAAGCTCCCTCCGCGCGCGGCCGCCCGCGTCGAGCGGACGATGGGCAACCTGCCCCTCTTCGTCGGACGCGTCGTCCCCGCCTTCATGTCGTACGTCCCCGACACCGACCGCCTCAAGACGCTGTCCGACCGGATCGTGCTGACCGCCGGCCAGGACTCCCGGGGCGAACTCCCCCACCGCGCCGTCGCCGCCCTGGCCGAGCACCTCGGCACCGGACTCCGGCACTTCCCCGGTGGCCACGTCGGTCTGACCACCCATCCCGCCGAGTTCGTCGAGCACCTCCGCGACTCGCTCGGTACCCGGTAGGCCCACGTCCCCGACCCGATCGGGTGCGGTGCGGCTGCGGGTCGGCCGGGGCGGTTGTTCGATGGTCGGCAGTGGTCCCCGGCCCGCCCCGGGCCCCGGTCCCGGGCGCACGGGGCGGGCAGTTCGTACGGGGCCGACGGCCGGGCAGGTGGTGCACCATGGCAGGCGGGGACGCTCCCACCGACTTCGACGCGGTCGCCGACGAGCTGTTCCGGCTGCCGCCCGCGCAGTTCACCGCCGCCCGCGACGCACACGCCCGGGCCGCCCGGCAGGCCGGCGACCGGGCCCTCGCCGACCGGATCACCGCCCTGCGCAAACCCACCGCCTCGGCCTGGGCCGCCAACCTGCTCGCCCGCGAACACCACGAGGAGACCGGCCCGCTCCTCCAGCTCGGCGAAGCGCTGCGCCGGGCCCACCGGGACCTCGACGGGGAACAGCTTCGCCAACTCAACCGCCGGCAGAGGGAACTCGTTCGCGCCCTGTCCCGGCAGGCCGGACAACTCGCCGCCGACGCCGGACACCCCCTCGCGGGTCAAGCCGTGCAAGAGGTCGAGGAGACCCTGCACGCCGCACTCGCCGACCCCGACGCCGGCGCGGCGTTCACGGAAGGCCGCCTCAGCAAGCCGCTGTCGGCGACCGTCGACATCACCGGCCGGGCCACCACCGCCCCCGTACCCGACGACGTGCCCCACCGCCCGACGAGGAAGAGGCCGGCACAGGCCGCCGAGGACAGGGAACGGGCCCGCCGGGAGGCGGAGTTGCGGCGCCGGCGCGAAGAAGCCGCACAAGCGGAACAGGAAGCCCGGGCCCGGGAGAGCGACGCCGCGGCCGCCCGGGAGGACCTCGCCGCCGCCGGCCGGCACCGCGACGAGGCCCAGCAGCGCCTCGACGAACTGCTCGAGCAGGCCGAACAGGCGGAAGAGGCCCTACGGGCAGCCCGCGACGACCAGGACGACGCACGACGCCGGCTCCGCGCCGCCGACCGGGCCGCCCGCGACGCCCGCCGTCGGGCCGGCAAGGCAGCCGCCCACGCAGAGCAGCCGGCCGGAGGACCCGAAGGCGAGTCCTGACGCGAACGCCGGGGCCCGACCGCCGGGCCCGCAGCAGGAACGCGCGACCGCGGCCCGGATCACGGCCGGCCGCCGAACTGCCAGTCGTGGACCTCGATCTCGGCGTACGGACCGGCCGTCAGGACCGCACGCGCAGCGGCCGGGTCCGCGGCCCGGACGAGCGCGGCCGTCCCCAGCCATGTGCCGCCGTCGTCGGACAGCAGGGGCCCGTACGCGATCAGGTCGTCCCGCCCGCGCGGTACGTCGAGGTCGACGCCCCGGCCCGCGCCGAGGCCGAGCACCAGGTAGCGCTTGCCGCCGGTGCGGCCACCGGGGAAGTCCCACATGGTGCGCCCCAGCAGGTTGCGCCACCGGCGCAACAGCACGTCCCGGTAGACCCCGGCCTGGTGGCCGGGCTCGTCGAAGGCGAAAGCGCGGGCGGCCACGGGGTCCGGCAGATCGACGATGTGCACGCTGCCGGTGGGCTCGCCGCCCTCGGTGGTGAGGGTCGGGCCGCGGGCGATCATCTCCTGCTCGTACCTGTCCATGTAGGACCAGTGGTCCTCGAGCAGCTCTTGGCGCAGCGTCAGCGAACCGGCCCGGTCGCGGTGGTAACAGAAGAACTCCATGCGCACACCCTCCACCACGGCGAGCGGCCCCCGCCCGGATTTGTGCCCGCCTCCGGCCGGATCGTCCCCGGCCACGGCCCGGCCCTCAGGCGGTGTCGCCGCGCTCGGGCGCCGTGGACAGCGCGGCGTCCAGGAGGACTTCGGCGGTCGCCCTGGCCGCGGCCGCCGCTTCGGGGTCGGCGTCCATGCGCACCGAGACGGCGCATCCGTCGTAAAGGAGCTGCAACCGGCGTCCCAGGGTCTGCGGATCCGTGACGCCGGCCTGGCGGGCGAGGTCGGTGAACAGGGCGCGCACCCAGGCCCGGTAGTCGCTGGAGGCCTGTTCCGTGCTGCTGCCCGCCTCCGCCTCCGCGCTCGCGGCGATGAAGGCGCAGCCGCGGTAGCCGGGGCCCTTGAACGACTCCGCCTGCGCGTCGAAGACGCCGAGGAGCCGGGTACGGGGGGTCTCGTAGCGCTCGAGGAAGGCGAGGATGCGGGCGGTGGTGGCGGCGTGCCGGGACTGCAGGTAGGCGTGGACGAGTTCGTCCTTGCTGCCGAAGGTGTTGTAGAGGGAGGCCTTGGCGACCCCGGCGCGCTCGATGATGCGGTCGATGCCGACCGTCTGCACGCCCTCCGCGTAGAACAACTCGTTGGCGGCGGACAGCAGGCGCTCACGTGCCGAGGGTTTCGCCCCGGTGTGCGCTGCGTGTGTCCTGGCGCTGCCGGCAGCCATGGCCGCCTCCTCACTGGTCCGGTCTCGGTTCACCTTAGGCAATTCCGGGTCGTGAACGGCTGCCGCGCCCTTCGGTGAGCAGTCCGATCAGGGCCAGCAGAGCCAGGACCATGACGGCCGCGCCGTACTCGCGGGCGGTGGCGAGCAGGCCGCCGGCGTGCACGACGAGGTAGCCGGCGATCACCGACGGCACTCCCAGGCCCAGGTAGGACACCACGTACAGCAGCGACAGGACGCCGGAGCGCTCGTGGGCGGCGGTCAGCGGCATGACAGTGCGGATGCCGCCCTGGAACCCGCTGCCGAAACCGATGCCCGCGATGGCGGAGCCGAGGAAGAACAGCACGGGTGAACCGTCCTCCACGGCGATCAGGGTCAGGGCGACGCCCGCGATGAGTGTGCCGATGCCGATGAGCATGACCGAGCGGGCGGGTGCGGAGCGCAGCATGAGGGTCGCGGCGGCGGCCACGCCTGCCAGGACGAACAGGGCCAGTCCGCCGTAGACGGCCGACGCGGAGTGGGTGAGGCTCCGCACGAGGGCCGGGCCCAGGGAGCCGTAGAAGCCCGCGAGTGCCCAGACGGCGATCATGACCGGTGCCGTGTTCAGGACCGCGCGCCGCACCGTCCTGGGCAGTTTGACGTCCGGGACGAGCGCGGCCAGCGCACCGGGGGTGGGGGTCAGCGTCTCGCGCATCAGGGCCACGCCCACCGCCTGGAGGGCGAGGACGCCGACCAGCGCGAGGTAGACCAGGTGCGTCGGGGCGGGCAGGTACTGGACGAGGAAGGCCGAGGCCAGCGAGCCGGTGGCGGTGCCGAGCCCCGGGGCGAAGGAGT
Source organism: Streptomyces sp. NPDC058864 (assembly GCF_042742985.1). Lineage (NCBI taxonomy): Bacteria > Bacillati > Actinomycetota > Actinomycetes > Kitasatosporales > Streptomycetaceae > Streptomyces > Streptomyces sp. NPDC058864. The sequence continues at coordinate 34,314 of NZ_JBHYMQ010000066.1, forward strand.
TGGCGACGGTTCCGCGCCGCCGGTCGATGTCCATCATCCCGGCGCCGACGGCGCCCAGCGCGGCACCGGTGGACAGTCCCTGGATCACGCGGCCGACCAGCAGTTCCGGCACCCCGTGGGCGGTCGCGAACACCACCATCGCCACCGCCTGCGCCGCGAGGGCCGCCAGCAGGACGGGACGCCGCCCGAGGTGGTCCGACAGCCGGCCCAAGGTGAGCAGCGAGGCCAGGACGGCGATGGCGTACACGCCGAACACCACGGTCGTCGTCACCGGGCTGAATCCCCACTCCGCCTGGTACACCGCGTACAGCGGGGTGGGCGCACTGGATGCCGCCAGGAACGACACCACGATCGACGCGAGCAGGTAGAAGGCCGCTCGGGGAGGCAGCACCCCGGTGCGCAGGCTCCTGGGCGCGGACACCGCCGAGGCCGCCTCCGCGCGGTGGGGGCCGGGGCCGGCCATGGTGGCCGAGGCCGTGTGGCGGTCCTGCAAGGTGCACTGCTCGGGCATGCCGACGTCCCTGGATTGAGTAGACAGGTCTGTTCATTTTCACCGGACAGATCTGTCCAACACGGCCCGGTCGCGTTTCCTTCCCCGCGCACGCCCCGTGACGGACGCCACCGGTGGGTGGTGGAAGGTCTTGGTGCCGGAGGTCCTGTCCGCACCGGATGCGCCGCCCAGAACGCACGGAACGCGGCCCGGCCGGGCGGTCCGGACGCCGACCAGGCCGACGGGGAAGCGCGGCAACCCGGTGAAGTCACGCGCCGGCCGCCTCGCCACGACCGACGGCACCGGTCAGGACGTCGCGCGGGAATCGCTCCGGAACCCGCTCCCGCGGGTCGGCCGCACCGCCCGGCGGCTGCGTCAGACGACCCATGCGGCCGCCGCGGCCCAGGGGCATTTGACGCATGCGGCGGCCGGGAAGCCGCTGGCACAGTGGCCTGGACAGCGGGCAAGGCCTCTGATCTGCGCTTTCCCCTGTACTGATCACCCTGCGCACTCCGTCACACCCGGCGGCCGCCACCGGTGCCACCGACGGCGGTTGCGAACACCCCCGGGCCGTCGGCGAGCGCGCGGGGCCACGCCCGACACGGGCCGCGTCATCCCCCCCGGGATGCCGGGCGGCCGCACAAGGAAGAGACAATGGCTCCACTCGTCGATGAACCCATGGCCGATACGCGCGACATGTACATGGCCCACACCGCGCTGCGCCGGGAGTTCAGACTGCTCCCCGACCTCATCCGGTCCGTCGCGCCGGGCGACACCCGGCGCGCGGAGGTCGTCGGCGCCCACGCGGCGCTGGTGTGCCGGGTCCTGCACACGCACCACGAGGGCGAGGACAAGCTGCTCTGGCCCAAGCTGGTCGAGCGGGCCGGGGTGGACGCCGAGGTCATCGTGCCGACGATGGAGCAGCAGCACCACGCCATCGACGAACTGCACACCGAGGTGACCGGACGGCTCGTGGCCTGGACCGCGACCGCGCAGGACGGCGAGGAGCTCGCCGAGGCGTTCGAGCGGCTGCTGACGGTGCTCATCCAGCACATGGCACTGGAGGAGAAGGAGATCCTGCCGCTGGCCGAGAAGCACGTCACCGCGGCGGAGTGGCACCAGCTCGGCGAGCACGGCATGCAGAACACGCCGAAGAAGGACCTGCCGCTCGTCTTCGGGATGGCCATGTACGAGGGTGACCCGGAGGTCATCAAGGCGGTCCTGGCGACGGCCCCGCTGCCCGTCCGGATGATCGTCCCCGTCCTGGGCCGCCGCCGTTACGCCGCCCACGCCCGGCAGGTCCACGGAACGGTCAGGCCCGCTCGCATCGGTTCCTGAGACCTCCGTCCGATGCGTCAGGTCGAGGCACCTCCCGTCCTCGCCCGAGGGAAAGGACTTCCGTGACAGGCCGGGCAGCAGTCACCGCCCGCCGCCCGCCCGCTGCCTCCGCTGTCCGTCCTCGACCTGGCGCCGGCGGAGGAGGGCGCGAGCGCGGGCGAGGCCCTGGCCGCGACGGTCGCGACCGCGCGGCGGGCCGGTGAACTCGGCTCCCGCAGGGTGTGGGTGGCCGAGCACCACGGGTACCGTTCCGCCGGCAGCGTCGCCCCTCCCGTGCTGCCGGCCCATCTCGCGGCAGTGACCTCACGGATCAGGGTCGGGTCGGGCGGGGCCCTCCTGGCGAACCACGCCCGCGCGTCGTAGCCGAGCAGTTCGCCACGCCGGCGGCGCTCCGTCCCGGGCGCGTCGACCTGGGCATCGGCCGGGGTCCGGGCACGGGCGACCCGGAATGGCGGCAGGCCGGCGTCCTGCAGGCTGCACCCCTGCAGGCCACCGGCCCCCTCCCCCGGCAACCCTGACAGGTGATCACTCCTGCCGCAGCTGCCCCGTGTCCTCGCGACGGGCCTCACCGGCGGGCCGGGGCAGCGCGGCGGCCGGCTCCTCCATCCGGGTCAGCGCGACCATCGCGAGATCGTCCTCCGGGAGCGCACCGGCGTGGTCGACGAGGTCCCGGAGGATCTCCCCGAGCGCGTCCGGGAGGCAGTCGTGGTGGGCCAGGCCCTGCCGTACCCAGCGCCACGCCGTCGCGCGGTCCAGCAGCGGGTAGCAGCGCCCTGCGGCGTCGCGGGCCTCGACGAGGCCGTCGGTGTAGAGCAACAGCGTGTCCCCGGGAGCCAGTTCGAAGCATTCCTCGATGGCGCCGCACTCCCGGAGGGCGCGCAGTCCCAGCGGGGGCGAGGGGCGACCCGCCACCAGGGCGACGCTCCCCCGGCGGGCCCGTACCGGCGGCGGATGGCCGTGGTTGACCATGCGGGCGAGCCGCTCGCCGTCGCACACCTCCAACAGCAGCGCGGTCACGAAGCGTTCGTCGGTGTCGCGGGCGGCGTCGTCGCTCTCAGCCAGGTGCCGCTGGAAGCTCTCCTCCAGGCGCGCCGACAGTTCCTGCAGGGTCGCGGCGCGCGGAGCCCACTCGCGGAACGCCCCGAGCACGGCCGCGACGTCCTCGAAGGTGGGCAGTCCCTTGCCGCACACGTCGCCGATGATCAGGCGGGTCGTCGGGCCCTTCCGCGCCACCGCGTAGAGGTCTCCGCCGACCTGTCCCCGTCCCCCGCAGGCCCGGTACACGGAGGCCAGGCCCAGCCCGCCGATGCGCCCGGGCAGCGGCCGCAGCAGGGTCCGCCGCACGGTGTCCGCCACGGCTCGCGCCCGTGCCGCACCATGGCGGTACCGGTCCTTCACGCGGCCCATCACCACGGCAGCCACGCCCGCGGTGACCAGCGGTGCGAGCCCGCACACGAGGCTCGGATGCGAGTACAGGGGCAGCGTCACGCAGACCGCGCACAGGGCGAGGATCCATGCCGCACCCCCCGCGACGGCCAGGTGCCGCATCGGCCGCCCGCCGTCCGGCTCCTCCTCGAACTGTTCGATGTCAGGCATCGGCGTCACTTCCTCGAGGTCCGTGCGCGGGGCCGGGATCCGACGGATCCACGAGCGGTCCCGGACCCGCGCAATGGCGCCCCATTCGTGATGGGACACCTCGACCGTAGGAGGGACCGCCCCCGGGCTCCTTGCCCCGTTGTGCACGGTCCCTTGTCCGCCCGTGCAGTGGCCGCGCGGCGGCGGATTCCGCACGCGACGGCCACCCGTCCGTCACCCGCGTCGACAACGCCACGGGTCGGTGCGCCTATCGCTTGGCGAGTCCCGTCAGGGCGTCGCGGAGCGCGGCCCGGGAGGTGATGCCGAGCTTGGGGAAGACCCGGCCCAGGTGGCCGCCGACGGTGCGGGGGGAGAGGTAGAGCCGTTCCGCGATCTGCTTGTTGGTCAGACCGGAGGCCGCGAGATGCGCGATCTCGATTTCCTGCGGGGTGAGGCCGACCGACTCGGGGCCGTCGGCGCGCTTGACCATCCATCCGGTCGCCTGCAGGCTGCGTCTCGCCCGCTCCGCCCATGGGCATGCGCCGAGTTGCTCGAAGGTCGTGAGTGCCGCGCTCAGTGACGCCCTCGCGTCGGTGGTCGAACGCGCCTTGCGCAGCCGCTCGCCGTAGGCCAGGGTCACGCGGGCAAGGTCGAAGGACCACTGCTGGACGCCGGGGTGCGACAGGGCCCGCTCGAACAGCTCGATCGCCTCCTCGTCCGCCTCGGCCGCCATCGCGGCGGAAGCGTCGACGAGCATGGCCCTGCGCGGGGAGAGCGCGGCGAGCCCGGCGTGCCGGGCGGCGGCCACGTGGGCGGCGGCCTCCGCCGGACGCTGGGTGCGCACGGCCGCCTCCACCACGTCCCCGACCACCAGCAGCGCCACCGGCGTGTACGGGGCCAGCTCTCCGGCCGGGCTGATGGCGACCGCGTGCCGGTAGGCCCGTTCGAAGTCGCCCTCCGCCTGCGCGACCAGCACCCGTATGTGTTCCGCCAGGGTCACCAGGTGGTGCGCGCCACGGGACGTGCCCCACGAGGCCATCGCGTCAGCCGTCTCCTCCGCGACGCCGGCTTCCCCGCGCGCCGCCGCGACGACGGCTTTGTAGTACAGGAAGTACCAGGAGACGGCCTCGAAGGCGTGCTCCTTGCACAGGCGCAGTCCTTCGTCGGCCAGTTCGATCGTGTCGTCCCACCGGCCCGCGAGGAACGCGTCCGTGCACAGGAGCGGAAGGGTGACGATCTGCCTGCGCCCCTGGGACGGAACACGCGTGACGGCGTCGCGCACCCCGGAGAGCCGGTCGGCGGCGATGCTCGCCGTGCCGATCCGCGTGATCCTCGATGGGGCGGTCTCCTGGGGCAGGCCCGCGATGAGTTCCTCGAGGTCGCCCAGGGCCGGCAGCGCGGTACGAGCCGGATCGCCCTGGGTGGCGACGTTCACCGCCAGCAGGCGGGGCGCGTCCGGTCCGAGCCGGTCCACGATCTTGTGGAGGGGCGCCCACAACTCCTCCCGGCCGCCCAGGCAGCACAGCATCAGCAACAGGTACAGGGCCTCCTCGAGGGCCGGGTCGCACGCCCCGTGGGGATGGTCGCCGTTCTCGATCGCGCCGAGGAGCACCTGGTGGGCCGTGTCGATGTCGCCCTCGCCGTCGAGCAGCCGATGGACCGCGACCGCCGCCGAGTAGAGGGACGCGCGGTCGTCGGAACCAAAGCGGCGGGCGTCGTCCAGGAGGCGGGAGGCCATGGTGAGTTCGCCGGAGGCGTCCGCGCGTATGTAGGCGGCCGCGGCGAGCCGGCGGCCCCGGTCGGCCGCGCCGGGGCTCAGGTGCGCGGCCTTGGTGAGGGCACGGATCGCTGCCATGGCGTCACCGCGCCGGAGGACCCGGTGGGCGGTGCCCTCCAGCAACGCGGCGACGTCCTCGTCCTGTTCGACGCACGCCTCCCCCAGGTGCCACGCACGCTGGTCGGGCCGGTCGTGCAGCACCTCGGCGAGCTCACGGTGCACGCGACGGCGCTCCGCGGAGGTGGACGCGTCGACGACCGCGGCACGGAACAGCGGGTGCCGGAAGCTCAAGCGGTGGTCGAACTCCTCGATCCGCACGAGGCCGTCGCGCTCGGCGGCCTCCAGGTCCACCAGATCGGCACCGGCACCGAGCCTTCGCGCGGCGCACTGGACGACGGCCAGGTCCCCCGTCCCCTCCAGCGCGGGCACCAGCAGCAGGCGTCGTGTCGCCGCGGGCAGGACCGCCACGCACGAGCCGAAGACCTCGCGCAGCCGCCGGGTGAGCGGCAGCGCGGACGGCCGGCGCTCCAGTCCGGCGCGCTGCGGCCCGGTCAGGGCCGCCGGCAGTTCGGCCAGCGCCAGCGGATTGCCCTGCGCGGCCGCGACGACGCACTCGGCGACGGGCCCGGCGAGGTCCGGGTGGAACGCGCCCGCCAGCAGCCGCGACGCGTCCTCGTCCAACGGCAGGACCTCGTGCTCGGCCCGTACCCCGGCCGCCACGCACCCACGGTGTCCCCTGCGGGCGGCGGCCAGGAACCTGACACGGCTGCCCGCCAGCCGGCGGGCCACGAAACCCAGCACGGCAGCGCTGGCCGGGTCAACCGCCTGGAGGTCGTCGACGAGCAGCAGGACCGGTGTCGCGGCGGCGGCACGGCGGAGCAGCACCAGGGCGCCGTTCGAGACGAGGTACCGCTCGGGCGGTGTGCCCTCGCCGAAGCCCAGGGCCACCCGCAGGGCCTCGCGGTGCGCCCGGTCCAGGGTCTGCGGGTCGGCCTCCTCCCACAGCGGGAAGACGAGCTGGTTGAGCGCCGCGTACTCCACGTCGCTCTCGGACTCCGCACCCGCGGCCCGCAGCACCCTGGCGCCGGCCGCCAGCGCCCTCTGGGCGAGGTGGCCGAGCAGCGCCGTCTTGCCCACGCCCGGATCGCCGGACAGCAGCACCGCACCGCCGGAGTCGACCGAGCCGAGCAGCCCCTCGATCCGGTCCACGTCCGCCGCGCGGCCCACCAGCCCCCGGGGCGCGCCGCCGCCGACGTCGGCCGTGTACACCGAGGATTGCATCGGAACTTTCCGGCTCTCTGGTTCTGGACCCCGATCTGGACGCAAGCATTCTCACACGGCGCCGATGGCGCGTTCGGGCGGAGAACAGTGACTTCCGCCTCACGGACGCAGGGGAATTCACTTTCCGTATTCCCGACGTACGGAACGCCGATTTCCTTCGTTCACGGCGGTACGGCGCAGGTCAGCCCTTCGGAAGCCAGCGGCTGAGGGCGTCGATGAGCCGTTCCAGCGCGGGTTCCCTGCCGGAGCGGTCCGTCATGACCGTGCGGCCGTTGAATTGCAGGGTGTACTGGAACATGTCGTTCGCCGCCATGTTCATCGTGAAGTCCGGGACGTCCTCCAGCGCCGGGTCGCCGAGCAGGAGCCGCAATTCCCTGAAGCGGGCGGCGCCGACACTGCGCACCACCGGCTCGCCTTTGTGGCCGGTGTAGACGGTGCCGTCACCCCGGAGGATCAGCTGCTGATGGACGCCGGCGAAGCCGCCGCTGACGGTCATCACCACCAGTTTCTGATCCGGGCCGCGAACGGGCACCGGTGTCGCGGTACGGCTCGGCGGGGCGGACGGCGAGGGCGGGGCGGACGGCGAGGGCGGGGCGGACGGCGAGGGCGGGGCGGACGGCGAGGGCGGGGCGGAGGCGCCGGTCGACGCGGACGGCGCGCTGGACGGCGCTCCGGGCGGCGGAGTCGTGACGGAGGCGGTCGCGGTGACCACCGAGACGTCCGCCGGCTCCCCGGCCGTCTCGCCGATGGTGAGGGTGCAGCCCGTGGCGCCCAGCACCCCGGCGGCGAGCACCACGCCGGCCAGCACCGCCCTGCCCAGTGTCCGCACGGCTCTCTCCCCCGCCGGTCGATCGCTCCAACTCAGGCCTGGATACCACGGAATGACGTCGTCCGACCCCGGCCCGCCGGCCTCCCGCACCCGTGACGGGCCCGGAAGCCCGTCACCCGGTCGGCTGCTGAGGGTGCGTCAGATGGCTCCCGGGGCGATTCTTGCGGCGGGAGAGGCGGCGCGGTCCGCCCCCGAAGCCCCAGCCTGGAGGTGATGCTGTGATCCGCCGAGTCGGCGAAGCGGTGTCGGCGGGACGCCGCCCGCGCAGCGTGCGCGTGTGGACGGTGGCCGCGAGTGTGGCTCTGACGTCCGGTGCCGTGACGGGTATGGCGTACGCGGGCACCGGGGAACGCGCGGCCGCCGCCCCGCGGAGCTCCGTCTTCCCCTGCTTCTTCGTCCCGGCCGTACCCGGCTACTGCCCGCCCCGCGGGGGCCGACCCGGTCCTCCCGGTCCTCCGGGACCACCCGGCCCCCAGGGGCCGGCAGGGCCGGCGGGACCGGCGGGACAGCTCGGCCCTGTGGGACCCGCCGGCCCGTCAGGCGAGCCCGGCCCTGCGGGACAGCAGGGCGCCGCGGGGCCTGCCGGGCCATCGGGTGACCCCGGTCCCATGGGGCCTGCCGGACCGCAGGGGCCACAGGGCCCGCAGGGAGACCCGGGCTCCGTCGGTCCCGCCGGGCCGCAGGGGCCGGTCGGGCCGTCCGGGTCCAGTGCCGTTCACGGTCTGCGGCAATTCGGCGTCAGCGGAACGTTCGTCCCGCCCGACGGGGTCACCACCGTCTTCGTCCAGCTGTGGGGCGCCGGTGGTGGCGGCGCCGGAGTGAGGACAAGCGGCATCAGCCCCGGCACCGGGGGCGGTGGGGGCGCCGGAGGCTTCGTCTGGTGCACCGTCGAGGTACAGCCGGGACAACCTCACCAGGTCACCATCGGCGAAGGCGGAGCCGGCGGCTCCGCCGCGAACACCGGAGGCAGCCAGGGCGGGATCACATCGATGGCCGCCGCCCCCGGCACCCTGGCGTTCCCGATCGCCACGGGCGGCACGGGAGGGTCCGGTGATTTCGCCTCCGGAGGTTCGGGGGGCTTCGGTTTCTGCGGCCCGCCCTTGCTGGACACGAGCGTCGGCCGCCAGGGCGAGCACGGCCTGGCCACCGGTCAGGGCGCCCCCGCGGTGAACGGCATCGTCCCGCCACCTGTGGTGACGCAGATCATCGGGCCGCCGCTCTTCGGGGACCCGGGGACGGGCGGGGACGGCGGAACCACGGCAAGCGCTGCCGGCAGGCCCGGTGGACCCGGATACGTGGTCATCTGGTGGTGACCGAGCCCCATCCGCGGAAGGCCCGGCACGCCGCACGACGCGCCGGGCCCCGCCTCTCACGAGGCCGCGGACGTCCCGGAACGGCGACCGGGGCACGGGCGGCTCAGACCCCGGCCAGCTCCGCGTTGGCGCGCTCCGTGACCAGGGTCAGCACTCGGCCGGCCACGGCGAGGTCCTCGGCCGGGATGCCGGCGTACAGCCGCGCGGAGATCGCGGCGGTCTCCGTGGTGGTGGTCGCGTACAGCCGCCGTCCGGCGTCCGTCAGCCGAATCCGGGACGCCTCCGACGGATCCTCCTCCAGCAGCTTCCCGTCCGTCAGCTCCTCGATCACGCCGAGCACGACCGACTCGCCGGTCTTCAGCGAGCCGACGACGTCGCGGACGAGTCCGTCCCGGCCGGTGGACCCGCCCGCGGCCACGACGGCCCGGATCACCACGCTCTGCTGGAACGTGACGCCGTGGCGGGTCAGCACCCCCTCCAGGAGGGCGCGCGCGGCGTAGTGGGCCAGGGCGACGACACGGCCGTCGGCCGTGGGTGCGGTGGTGGTCATGACTGCTCCTCGTCGTTCTCGGTGTACGGATCAAGAGGTGCGTCGATCAGGGTCGTCAGCTCGTGGATCAGCTGCCGGGTACGCGGGCTCTCCTGGCCCCCGAGCGGCGCCAGCAACCGGTCCAGCAGGCCCTGGACCACGTCGATCGCGCGTCGGGTGACCTCGCGCCCCTGCTCCGTGAGCGACAGCTGCATGGCGCGCGGGTCGCCGGGGTCCCGGGTGCGGGTGACGAGCCCGGCGGTCTCCAGGGCCCGGGCGAGCTTGGAGACGTAGAGCGGTTCGAGTCCCGTGTGGTCGGCGAGCCGGCGCTGACTGGGCCGCAGCCCCGAGCGCGACATGCCGTACAGCGACGCCATCACCGCGTACTGGGCGTGCGTCAGACCCAGCGGCGCGACCGCCCGGTCGACGGCCACCCGCCACTTCATCGACAGGCGCCAGACCAGGAACCCCGGCGTGGCGCTCTCCGTTGCTGAACTCACACCAGATACAGTACATGGCTACTATGTACATGGCTACTAAATCTCACGGACGTCCGCCCGGCTCGCGCCGTGCGTCCGGTTACGTCCAAGTCCGCCTCGGTGGCGCCCACTTCGCGAACCCGGACTTGCCGATGTCTTGACGATACGTTCAATGGCCATTCAACCGACCGTCCCTGGCGGGGGTCCGCGCTCTCCCTAAGGTCCATGGGCGTTGCGGAAGAAGGGACTCATGGACACACTCCTCGCAGTCCGTGCTCGCGGAATCACGAAGTGCTTCGGGGACGTCGTCGCGCTCGACGCCGTCGACCTCGACGTGACGCAGGGACAGATACACGGCCTGGTCGGACCGAACGGCGCGGGCAAGACCACGTTGCTCGGCCTGCTGCTGGGCCTCGCGGTCGCCGACGGCGGCGGCCTCGAGATCCTGGGCACGCCGGTCGGGCGGGCGCTCGCCGCACCCGACGGTGTCGCCGGTTTCGTGGACGGGCCCGGCCTCTACCCGTCGCTCACCGCCCGGCAGAACCTGGCCGCGCTGGCAGCGCTCCGCGGGCAGGACTCACGGACGGCCGCGATCGACGACGTACTGGCCCAGGTCGGCCTCACGGACGTCGCCGACGACCGGGCCCGCGGGTTCTCGCTGGGCATGCGCCAGCGGCTCGGGCTCGCCGCCGCCCTGCTCACCAGGCCCCGGCTGCTCGTGCTCGACGAGCCGTCCAACGGCCTGGATCCGGCGGGCAAGAAGCACGTCCACGGAGTCCTCACCCGTCTCGCGGACGAGGGGACCGCCGTCGTGCTGTCCAGCCACCGCATGGACGACCTGGAGGCGCTGTGCTCCGAGGTCACCATCCTTGCCACCGGGCGGGTCGTCTTCTCGGGCCCGCTTGGCAAACTGGCCGCCGAGAACCGTGAACTCGACTACCGGATGCTCACCTCCGACGCGCACGCCGCCCGCGAACTGGCCCTCGGCACGGACGGCGTCCGCGTCGTCGACGACGCCGGTCCGCGGAACGACGCCGGCGTGCTCGTCGTGCGCGCGCTGGTGCCCGCCGTCGACGAACTCGTGGTGGGTCTCGTGCGGGCGGGCATCGCACTGCGCGAACTCGCGCCCGTCGTCTCCCCGCTCGAGGCGGCGTTCCTCGCCCTCACCCAGCAGCAGGAGGCCGGTCGATGACCGCCGCGACCGTCGTCGCCGACAACGTTGTCCCGACCCGCCGCGTGCCGGTGTCGCGCGGCTACCGCTTCGAACTGGTCAAGCTGGTCTCGCAGTGGCGGATCCGCCTGCTGGTCCTGGCCTGCTGGATCGCGCCGGCGCTCTTCGTCGCCGCGGTGAGCCGGCAGAGCACGCTCCCCGTCGACACCCTCTTCGGCCGCTGGATGCACGCGACGGCATGGGCCGGGCCGCTGGTGATGCTGGGCTTCGCGGGCACCTGGGCGCTCCCGCTGCTGACCTCCGTGGTCGCCGGCGACGTGTTCGCCTCCGAGGACCGGCTCGGCACCTGGCGCCACCTGCTGGTGGCGGTCCGCTCACCGGGGCGGGTCTTCGCCGCGAAGGCGCTGGCCAGCCTCACCGTCCTGCTGCTGCTCGTGACCGGGATGGCCTGCTCCAGCGCGGTCGGCGGGGTCGTGGCGGTCGGCAACCAGCCCCTGGTGGGTCTCGACGGCCACCTGCTGACGCCGTCCGACGCCGCCGGGCAGGTCTTCCTCGCCTGGGCCTGCGCCCTCGCCCCGACCCTGGCCCTGGCCGGGATCGGCCTGCTCGGCTCCATCGCCCTCGGGCGGTCCCCGATGGGGCTGCTGCTGCCCGCGCTCGTCGCCCTCGCGATGCAGCTCGCGCAGATGATGCCGCTCCCCGTCGCCGTACGCCTGGCCCTGCCCGGATACGCCTTCATCTCCTGGAACGGCCTGTTCACCGGCCCCCAGCAGCTCGCACCGCTGCTCATCGGCATCGCGGTCAGCCTGGTGTGGGCCGTGACCGCCACGGTCCTGGCCTACCTGCTCTTCCTGCGGCGCGACTTCACCAACCTGACCGACGACGGCTCGGCGCGCCGCGCGCTCCTCGCCGGCGCCCTGCCGCTGGCCGGGCTGCTCGCGGCGACGGTCGCCGTCGTCGCCGTCACGACCCCGGCCACGGGTTCCGGGATCGAGCAGGACAAGGTGCAGCGCTCGGTCGCCACGGCCTTCGCGCACCTGTACCGCATGCAGACCGACCAGCTCAACCGCCCCGCCGTCACCGAAGAGCAGCTCAAGGCCACGGCGGCGTGCACCAAGGGCAGCGTCGCGGACGGCGCCGAGGGCGCCGGCAACGACTGGCGCTGCGTCGTCTCCTGGCACCTCCCCGGCGTCGCGACCACGGGCCAGGCCATCTACCAGCTCGACGTCACTCCGGACGGGCGGTACGTCGCCGACGGCGACGGACCGAAGGAAGTCAACGGCTACTTCCTGGTGCGGACCCCGGTGGGGGACGCGCCGAACCCGCTCTGGCAGTTCGACGGCAACGTCGAACTGCTCGCCACCTCCCCGAAGGGATAACTCACGATGCAGGTCACTCGTCGCCGCCGCGTGGACGCCGAGAGGGAGACCCACGCCCTCCCCGGCCGTCGGTTCGGCAGCCGCAGAAGCCTCACGCTGGCTGCCGCGACCGCAGTCGTCCTCGCCACCGGCACCGGGATCGGTTTCGCGCAGACCACCCAGTTCGGCCACGACCAGGTCGGCCAGGTCACCGACCGGGGTCAGGTCGTCTCCGGCGACCAGTACATCGCCCCGTACGGTGAGCGCCTCGTCATCGACAACGGCAAGATCATGTCGTCCTCGGTCAGCCCGGACGGCACCCACCTCGCGGCCTCGGTCACCGACGGCGGCGTGGCACTGGCCGTCGTGGACCTGAAGAGCTGGAAGGTCCAGCAGCTCGTCGGCAACTCCGCGTCCGCGAACCTGCGCATCGCGAGCAACAGCGTGGGCCAGGAGGGCCCCACGTACTCGCCCGACGGCACGCAGCTGTGGCTGGGCCAGACCGACGGCTACACCCGGTTCACCGTGAACCCGGACGGCAGCCTCGCCGACCCGACGTCCGTCACCATCCCGGCGGACGGCTCCAAGCACGCCCTGGTGGGCGAGCCGGTGTTCTCCTCCGACGGCTCCACCGTGTACGCGGCGGTCAACGGCCAGAACCGCGTGGTCGCCATCGACGCGGCCAGCGGAACCGTCGAGCGGAGCTGGGCCGTGGGCAACGCCCCGCGCGACATGGTCGTGGTCGGCTCCAAGCTGTACGTCAGCAACGAGGGCGGCCGGCCGGCGAAGCCCGGGGAGACCACGATCAACTCGTACGGCACCCAGGTGCCGGCCGACCCCAAGACCGGCGCGACCACCACCGGCACGGTCAGCGTCATCGACCTCGCCGACCCGGCGGCCGCCGTCGCGAGCATCGACGTGGGTCTGCACCCGACCGCCCTGTACGCCAAGAAGGGCGCGCTGTTCGTCACGAACACCGCCACCAACGACGTCTCGGTCATCGACACCCGCAAGAACAAGGTCGTCCAGACCATCGCCACCCAGCCGTGGCCGGAGTCGCCGGTGGGCTACGAGCCCAACGCCGTCACGCTCACCGACGACGGCCACCTGCTGGTGACGCTGGGCCGCGCCAACGCGGTCGCCGTCTACCGGTACGACTCCCCTCAGGAGCCCGTCAGCTACGTCGGCCTCCTGCCGACGGACTACTTCCCCGCGGAGATCGCCACCGTCGGCGACCAGGTCGTGGTCTCCAACACCCGCGGCATCGACGCCCGCCGGCCCACCAACAGCGCCGGGCACGGCACTCACGACACCACCTCGAGCGTCCAGCGGTTCACGCTGCCGAGCGAGAAGGTCATCAAGGCTCAGACGGCCAAGGTCTTCCAACAGAACGGCTGGACCACCGGCTCGGTCAAGCTCGCGAAGGACAAGGGCAAGGGCCACGCGAAGCCGGTGGCCGTCCCGCAGCGGCTGGGCGACCCGTCGACGATCAAGCACGTCTTCCTGATCGTCAAGGAGAACCGGACCTACGACCAGGTCTTCGGTGACATCCCGCAGGGCAACGGCGACCCGTCCCTCGCGGAGTTCGGCGAGAACGTGACGCCGAACCAGCACGCCCTGACCCGGCAGTTCGGTCTGTACGACAACACGTACGACATCGGCACGAACTCCGCCGAGGGCCACAACTGGCTGATGCAGGCCGACAACCCGGAGTACACCGAGTCCTCGGCCGGTGAGTACGCGCGCAGTTACGACACCGAGGACGACGCCCTCGGCCACCAGCGCACCGGCTTCATCTGGAGCGGCGCGCAGGCGGTGGGCAAGAGCGTGCGGGACTTCGGCGAGTTCCACCAGTTCCTCACCAAGCCGGCCGGCGCGACCTGGCAGAACCTGTACTGCGACACCAAGAACATGCGGGCCACCGGGCAGGACACCGCCTACAACCTGGTGTCGTCCTCCCCGATCCCCTCACTCAACAGCGTCTCGGTGCCCGGCTTCCCGAAGTTCGACACCAGCGTCCCGGACGTCTACCGCGCCGAGATATGGAAGCGGGACTTCGAGAAGAACGGTCCGGCGAACCTGAACATGTTCTGGCTCTCCAGCGACCACACCGGCGGAACCGCGGGCCCCGCCGCCCAGGTCGCGGACAACGACCTCGCGGTCGGCCGGATCGTCGACGAGATCTCGCACAGCGAGTACTGGAAGGACTCCGCGATCTTCGTGGTCGAGGACGATTCCCAGGCCGGCCTCGACCACGTCGACGGCCACCGTGCCCCGATCCAGATCATCAGCCCCTGGGCCCGGCACGGCACCGTCGACAGCCGTTACTACTCGCAGATCACGATGATCCGCACCATCGAGCAGATCCTCGGGATCCACCCGATGAACCAGAAGGACAGCGCGGCCACCCCGATGTTCGGCGCGTTCACCAAGAAGGCGGACTACACGCCGTTCACCGCGCTGCCGAACCGGACCCCGCTGACCGACGGCGTGAAGACCGCGCCCGCCTGCGGCCTGGACACCCCGGCCCCGCAGGACCCGAACGCCGCGGCCGTCCCGTCGACGAAGGTGCCGGCGGGCAAGCAGTCCCTCGCGGCGGAGTGGGAGGACTGGCAGTCCAGGCAGCGGCTGACCGGCCCGGATGCCCGGCCTGACTTCGCCAACCCGGCGCAGCTCAACCACCTCACCTGGTACCGGACGCACGCTTGGACGAAGCCGTACCCCGGCGAGCACGAGATCTTCGCGCCGGACGACGTGCCCGGCGCCTACATCCCGTCGGCGGAGAACGACGGCTGACGCACGCGGCGGGTTCCGTGTCTCTTATAAACT